>NZ_MUMF01000598.1 GCF_002155905.1 Streptomyces tricolor
GTCGCGCAGGCCGAGCTTGGTCAGGACACGGCTGACGTGCGTCTTCACCGTCTGCTCGGCCAGCACCAGCGTCTGCGCGATCTCCCCGTTCGACTGCCCGCGGGCCACCAGCGTGAGGACCTCGGTCTCGCGTTCCGTCAGGTCCTTGAGCCGCAGCGCGGGCTTGCCCCGGGCGGCGGGACGCTGCCTGGCGAAGTCCGCGATGAGGCGGCGCGTCACGGAAGGGGCGAGCAGCGCGTCGCCCGAGGCCACGACGCGGACCGCCGCGATGAGGTCGGCCGGCGGCGCGTCCTTGAGCAGGAAGCCGCTCGCGCCCGCCCGGAGCGCCTCGTAGACGTAGTCGTCGACGTCGAAGGTGGTGAGCATCAGGACCCGCGGCCGGTGTGTCACACCGGGTGCCGGCTCCAGGAGACGGCGTGCGGCCTCCAGCCCGTCCATCCCGGGCATCCGCACATCCATCAGCACGACATCGGGGTGGGTACGCCGGCTCAGCTCGACGCCCTGCGCGCCGTCGGGGGCCTCGCCCACCACGTCGATGTCGCTCTGGGCGGCCAGCAGGGCGGCGAAACCGGCCCGCACCATGGCCTGGTCGTCGACGATGATGACGCGGGTCGTCACGTGAAGTCCTTTTCAGTCGGGGGAGTTCAGGGGAAGTCGGGCGGCGACCCGGAAACCGCCGTCCGGCAGCGGCCCGGTGTCGAGGCTGCCACCGACGAGCCGCACCCGCTCGCGCATGCCGACGAGGCCGTGCCCGGTGCCGCCCACCTCGAGCGGGGCGGCGGACGGCACCGGCGCCGGTCCGTTGACGACCAGGACGGTGAGCCGCGCGCCGCCCCGGGGATCGGACTCCGTCACCGACAGCGACACCTGCGTGCGGGCACCCGGCGCGTGCCGCACGACATTCGACAGGGCCTCCTGGACGATCCGGTACGCGGACAGGCCGACCGCCTCGGGCACCTCGACGTCGCAGGGGGTGAACTCCACCGGTCCGCGGGCCCTCGCCGTGGCCTCCACCAGCTGCCCGATCTGCGCCAGGCCCGGCTGGGGCACGAGCTCGCCGGGCGCCTCCTCGCTGCGCAGGACGCCGAGGAGCCGTCGCATCTCGCCGAGCGACTCGCGCGCGGTCGCCGCGATGGACGTGAACTCCTGCCGCACGTCCGGCCGCAGCCCGTCGAGGCGGTACTCCGCGGTGTCCGCCTGCACCGTGATGACGGACATGTGGTGTGCCACCACGTCGTGCAGCTCGCGGGCGATCCGGGCGCGCTCCTCCAGCCGCGTCCGCCGGCCACGTTCGGCCTCGCTGATCGCCTCCTGCTCGGCCAGCCTGCGCCGCGCCTCGGACCGCTCGCGCAGCGCACCGCCCAGCAGGAGCGCGACGCCCCCGAGGATGGTGCACAGCAGGCCCGTGGCGCCGAAGCCGTGGGGCGCGACGAACCCCAGGGCCACGTTCGCGGTGGCCGTGGCCAGCCACACCAGCAGCAGCGTCCGGCGCCGCCCGCGCAGCCCCAGGGCGAGGCAGAGGCCGGTGTACCCGACGATCTCCACGGGCGGGAACGGCCACAGCAGCCGCTCCTGGAAGTCGACGGTGAGCAGGGCGAGCGCCCCGGCGACGTCCGCGACGAAGACCACGAACCAGGCCTGCAGCGGCCGTACGACGGCGAGCAGCAGCGGCGCGGCCTGCGCGACGGCCAGCCCGCCGGCGACGCCTCCGGTCAGGCCGTAGTCGGCGGTGAGGACCACCATGGTCGTGGGCAGCAGGGCGACGCACAGCACGAACGCCACGGCCCACGGCAGCAGCCGCACCCATCGCCGCGAAGCCCCGGAGAGCAGTGCGCGCGGGCCTTCCTCCTCCACTGAGGTCATGCGCACCAGCCTAGGGGCGCCGCGACGGCGCCCGGAGCGGCGCAAGGCGTCGGCTCCTCGGCCGGCACGCAGCGGTCTGCCCGCTCGTAGTCGGGGCCCCGAGACGCCCTCCCCGGGACGTGCGAGCGGGCGGCGCCCGGTCCTGCCCGCCGGTGGGCGAGCGGCGGTGCCTGATCCCTCAACGGGGTGTCAGCAGGGCGCGCAGGGCGGCCTTGTCCGGCTTGCCGCTCGGTGCCACGGGGACCTCGGTGAGGCCGACGATGCCCGCCGGGACGGCGGCCTCGCCGAGTTCCCGGGCCACCAGGCTGCGCAGCGCGCCCGCGTCCGGCGTGGCTCCGGGCTGCGGGACGACGAAGGCGTGGATCGCCTCGCCGGTCCGTTCGTCCGGTACTCCGACGACGTACGCCTGGTCGACGTCGGGGTGGGAGGCCAGAACGCGCTCGATGGGGCCCGCGTAGTGGATGATCGCGTCGACGATGACGATGTCGCGCGTGCGCCCGGTCAGCCGCAGATACCCCCGCGCGTCGACCCGGCCGAGGTCCCGGGTGCGGACCCAGCCGTCCCGCAGGACCTCCGCGGTCTCCTGTGGGTCCTCCCAGTAGCCGCAGAACGCGTCCGCGAGCCGGACCCACACCTCGCCCGTCCGGTCCGCGGGGAGGTCCCGTCCGTCCTCGTCGCGCACGGTCAGCTCGACGGTGTCGAGCGGGCGTCCGACGGAGTCGACGAGCCCGGGATCGGCGGCGAGTTCCTCGGGTTCGAGCACGGTGAGCATGCCCGTCTCGGTCTGGCCGTAGGCGTGGTGGACCACCGGTCCGAGCAACTCGGCCGCCTCGGCCAGCCGGTGCGGAGCGAGGGGGGAGCCGGCCACGACGAGGGCGCGCAGGCTGCTCGTGTCCACGGCCCCCTCGCGTACGGCGTCGAGGATGCCGTACAGGCGCGGCACCGTCGTCAGGCAGGCGGTGACGCGCCGCTCGGCGAACACCTCGGGGAAGCGCAGGGGCTGGTCCGGTATGACGGCGGTGCCCCCGCCCAGCAGCGCCAGCCCCAGGTGCTCGAACATGACGGCGCTGGTGAGCGTGCCGAAGAGCAGGAAGCGTTCGTACCGCGCCGCGAGGCGCCGGGTGCGGTCGGTCCAGCGGGCGGGTTGCAGGGCCCAGCCCTGCGACAGGGCGCCGTAGGTCACCATCGTGCCCTTGGGCCGGCCGGTGCTCCCGCTGGTGAGGTGGACGACGCCGATGCCGTTGCGGTCGCCCCGCGCGGTGAGGTCGTCGGGGGCGGGCGTGACGGGCGCCGGGGGCCGTGGTGTGCCGTCGGCCCGCAGCAGCGGGATGCCTGCTGCCGCGGCGGCCGGTGCGGTCCGGCTCGCGGCGTCGTCCGTCACCACGGTGTCGATGTCGCGGGCGAGGATGTCCCGCAGGTGCTCGCGGGTCAGCCCCGGGCGCAGTCCGACCACCTGGCAGCCGATGACATGGGCGGCGACGCGGACGGCGAACGCCTCCGGCGTGACACCGGTGTCGAGGACCACGCGGGCTCCTGCGGTCAGACCCGCGCCCCGCAGGTGCCGCACGAACCCGGCGATCAGGGCGAGCACCTCTCCCCGGGTGACCGTGCGTCCCTCGAACTCGAAGGCGGGCACATCGGGAGCGGCGCGGAACGCGTCGACGAGCGCTTGCGGAAAGATTTCCCCGGGCTTTTCGGCCACCTTGTCTCCACTCTGATCAATTCTGGCCGGAAACAATCGCTGTGCAGGTGCGCGTCCTCACGTTAACCGGCAAGGAGAATGCTCCCTCCCGAGATGTGTGTGATCTACGTCACTCGGTTGCGGGGTGGCTTCATTCTTTAACGGTCAAGTATCGTCTTGGTCGCCCCCACGGAAGGCAGGACAGCCCATGTCTCTTTTAGGGCAGGTTGACTATCTCGTCATCGGCGGCGGCCCCGCCGGTCTGCAGGCCGGCTACTTCCTCGAAAAAAGCGGCAGAGATTACCTCATCGTGGAGGAGAGCGACGCTCCGGGCGCTTTCTTCACCCGTTTCCCCAGACACCGGACGCTGATCTCGTCCAACAAGGTGCACACCGGCTGGAACGATCCGGAACTGCGCCTGCGCGTCGACTGGAACTCCCTGCTCTCGGACGAGGGTCCGCTCTTCACCGCCTACTCCCCGCGCTATTTCCCGCCGGCCGACGTCATGGTCCGCTACCTGGCGGACTTCGCCCGGGAACACGAGCTGCGCATCCGTTTCAACACCCGGGTCACCGGCGTCACGCGGCCCGGCGGCGGCCTGTTCTCGGCTTCCGACCAGCATGGCAACGTTGTCCGAGCCCGGCGGATCATCGTCGCCACCGGTGTCTCACGGCCGTACGTGCCACCCATCGAGGGCGCCGAGGAGGCCGAACACTACTGCGAGGTCTCCGTCGACCCGGCCGAATTCACCGACAAGAGGGTACTGATCATCGGGCGCGGCAATTCCGCGTTCGAGACCGCCGACAATCTCATCGAGACCGCCGCCGTCATCCACGTCGCCGGACCCGGCTCGCTGAAACTCGCCTGGCGGACACACTTCGTCGGACATCTCCGGGCGGTGAACAACAACTTCCTGGACACCTACCAGCTGAAGTCACAGAACGCCGTACTGGACGGCGACATTCTGCGCATCGCGCGGAATCCCGATGGCACCTATGTCGTGAGCGTGAGATTCGCGCGCGTCGAAGAAGTCGTGAAGGACATCCCGTACGACCGGGTCATCCTGGCCACCGGATTCCGTTTCGACGCCTCCATCTTCGCCGACGACTGCCGCCCCGACCTCGTCATCAAGGACCGTTTTCCGCAGCTCACCGATGCCTGGGAATCCGTGAACGTGCCCGATCTGTATTTCGCGGGCACCATCACCCAGTCCCTGGACTTCAAGAAGTCGACCAGCGGTTTCATCCATGGCTTCCGGTACGGCGTGAAGGCCCTGCACCGCATGATCGAGCGCCGTTACCACGACCAGGCGTGGCCGCACACCGTCCTGCCCGCAGCCGCGGGCGCCGTGACCGACGCGGTCATCGGGCGGGTCAACCGCACCTCGGCCCTGTGGCAGCTGTTCGGTTTCCTCGGCGACGCGGTGCTGGTCGGCACCGACGGTGACGTGCGCTACTGCGAGGAGGTCCCGGTGGCGCACCTGCACGCGTCCGCCGCCCGCGGCGAGTTCGGGAACCTGTCCTCCTACTTCACCGTCACCCTGGAGTACGGCGCGGACCACGACCAGGTCGACCCCTTCGACATCACCGTCAGCAGGACACCGCAGCGGGACACCAGCGGCCTCGACGCACGCTATCTGCACCCCGTGGTCCGGCAGTTCCTGCCCGACGGCACCGGCAAGCCGGTCGCCGAGCACCACACCACCGAGAACCTGGAGAACGAGTGGGACAAGCCCGACGTCCACATCGGCCCACTGCGCTCCTTCCTCGCGTCCCGGCTGTCCACCGGTGACGACCTCCCGGCCGGCGGGGAACTCGCCGCGCCCCGCACATGAGCGAGCCGGGGGCCGGCCTGCGACGCGGTCCGGCCCAGCCGGTTGAGACGGCCGCGATGGCGGAGTCCGGTGGGCCGTTCGAGGTGGCCGCGGTGGTGGAGTCCGGTGGGCCGTTCGAGGTGGCTGCGATGGCCGAGTCGAGTGGGCCCGACCCGTCCGGTGGGCCTGACGAGTCGGATGGGCTCCGCGAGGCTGACGGGCCCGCCGAAGGGTCCCGTGGGCCGGCCGGTTCGGCCGGGCCGGAACGCGGGGCCGCCGCGTCCGCGCCCGGTCCCGCCGCGTCGGCTCGCCGGAAACTCCGCCCCGAGCACTACGACTTCTTCGCGGGCGGCGCGGGAGAGGAGACGGCGCTCAGAGAGAACGAGAGGGCTTTCGGCCGGCTGGCCCTGCTTCCCCGGGTACTGCGCGGCGGCGCCGACCTCGGCACCCGGGTGAGCGTGCTGGGCCGGGAGTGGCAGGCGCCGCTCTTCGTGTCCCCCACGGCCTTCCACCGTCTCGCCCACCCCGACGGCGAACTGGCCACCGCGCGCGCCGCCGCCGCGACCGGCATCCCGCTGGTGACGTCGATGGCCGCCACCACCGCCGTGGCGGACGTCGTCGCCGCGGCCCGCGAGGCGGACTCCGAGGCCCTGGTCTGGTTCCAGCTGTATCCGCAGCCGGAGCACGAGGTCACCGCGGAGCTGGTGCGCCGGGCCGAACGGGCGGGCTGCCGCGCCCTCGTCGTCACCGTGGACTCTCCCGTTTTCGGCAGGCGCACCCGGGACCTGCGCAACGGCTTCCACGATCTGCCGCCCGGTCTCGCGGCCGAGAACATGCGGGACCTGCCCGGTGCCGCGCCCGGCAGCACGCGTGACATCGCCATGTGGCCCGCCGGCTGGGACGACCTGGCACGGCTGCGCGAGCTGACCGATCTGCCCGTCGTCCTCAAGGGCGTCCTGCATCCGGAGGACGCGCGGACGGCCGTCGAGCAGGGCGTGGACGCGCTGCTCGTGTCCAATCACGGGGGGCGGCAACTCGACGCCGCTCCGGCCTCGGTCGAGGCATTGCCGACCGTCATCGAGGCCGTCGCCGGACGGGTGCCGGTCCTCATGGACGGCGGGGTGCGCCGCGGCACCGACATCGCGCTGGCCCTCGCTCTCGGCGCGCGGGCCGTCGGGGTGGGCCGGCCCGTGCTGTGGGCGCTGGCCACGGGAGGCGAGGACGGCGTGCGGGAGGTGCTGACCGCACTGCGCGAGGACTTCGCCCATGTGCTCACCCTCTGCGGCGGGCGCCGGCCCGAGGACCTCACGGCCGACCAGGTGGTCCTGCGCGGCCTTCCGTACCGGCCCGGAGGACCCGGAAGGGGAGAACGCGCATGGTGAGCAGGACCACGGCGGCGGCGCTGGCCGCGGGCGGCGCGCTGCTGCTGTCCTCCCCGGCCTGGCTGCCCGCCCGGGTCGTGGCGCTCCGCACGAAGGTCTTCGCCCGGGTCAACGGAGACGAGGGCATGTTCCTCCCGAACGCCACCTTCGGCCCGGACCGTTTCCGGGAGGTGTACGGCCATCCGGCCGCCGGTGGCCGCAGCAAGGGCGCGGCGCTGTCGGACCTGTTCTGGTACTGGCTCGCGCCCGGCGCCGACGTCCACCAGGAGCACCTGGAGGCCGGCCCCCGCTACGAGGAGGTCGCCCGGCGGACGGCCGCCGTCCTCTCCCGCCCGTCGGCTCAGCTGTACGCCGCCGCGGCACGGCACACCCGGCAGGCCCTGGATGCGACCGCCACGGGTCGCGTGCGCTCGGTGCGGCTGCGGGATCTGATGATGCCGGTGTGGGCCGGGTTCTTCTACGAACTGGTCTTCGAGGAGCCTTGCCCGGCCGAGGCCCGGCGGCTGATCGTCGCCAACGCCGAGGACGTCGTCAACGCCCTCAAGTGCACCCGGCTGCGCCACATGCGCCGCAGGCACCGGCTCACCCGCTATCTGCTGCGCCGGCTGGCCGCCGGTGACCTGCCGCACGTGCTGCCCGCGGGCCTGACCCGCCGTCAGCAGGCGCTGTACCTCCAGGGCACCTTCTTCAACACCGCCGTCGTCCAGATGTCGGAAGCGATGGCCCACCTCCTGCTGGCCCTGGCCCAGCACCCTCGGACACAGCAACGGGTGGCGGCCGCACCCGACGACGACCGCTACCTGACGTACGTCATGAACGAGACGTTCCGCCTCTACCCTCTGTTCGGGGTGGCCCATCGCATCACCACCGCGGACATCTCCCTCGACGGTCTGCCCACCATCCCGGCGGGCACCGTGCTGACCTTCAGCTATCCCGACTACCACGCCACCGGGTACGCCGACCCCGAACGCTTCGATCCCGAGCGCTGGGCGGCGCTCTCCGCGAAGAACGCCCATCACATCCCCTTCGGCGTCGCGACCAACCGGCCCTGCCCCGCCTGGCGCCTCGCACCGGTCGTCATGCGCGCCGCGACCCGTGAGGTGCTGGCCCGGTACGAGCTCGACTCCCCCGTCAGCCACACCCGTTCCATCCCGCACCGGGCCCCTTGTCTGCTCGTACCGCGCGACCGCCCGCTGCCGGTGCCCGTGCGACGCGTCCTGCGCACGGCACTGACCGCCCGCGACCGGGCCGAGGACGTCGGACGCAGTCTGCTGCAACTCCTCCTCGGCACCTGGATGGTGCTGGCCGCCCGCCGCACCAGACCCGCCGCCACATACTTCGCCCACCACGACACCGAGGGCCGCCCCCTGCGTCCCGACGACTCGCCGCACCCGGACACGAGACCGGAACAGGCCACGACCACCTGCCCGTACCCGGGCCGGAGCTGACGTGCGGGATCAGCCGGCTCGCGCGTCACCGAGCCGCGCTGCCCGGTACGACACTCGGGAGGCTCAGACTTCGATCCGTACCCAGGTGTCCCCGGCTCGGAGCCAGAGGACACCGTCGCGGCCCTGGGCGCAGTGCATGACGACCGGCCCCGGTAGGCGCAGCTTCTCCTGGGCGGTGATCACCCAGGCACCGTCGACCAGTTCCGCGCGGCTCAGCTCGACGCCGGGACGGTTGTGGAACCCGTGGGTGAGGAGCATCCGGGTGCCGCGGACGGCGATACCGTCGGTGTCCCTCAAGGGGTTGGGAAAGCTGGTGATGTCGCCGGTGGCGGGATCGACTCGGGACACGAAGGCACCCTTGTGGCTGAACCAGGCGAGCCAGGCCATGGCCCCCTCGGTGGCACCCGCGCTTCCGCCGAGCGGCCAGACGGGGAGCCGTCCCTGAGGGCTCCAGACGGGGGAACCGTCGCTGTCCCAGCGGGCCAGGCCGGCACCGGACTCCGGGTGGCCTCCGTAGATGCCCTCGTCACCGTACGCGGTCCAGATACCGCCGTCGCGGTCGGTGATGACGTAGTCGATGTCGTCGCCGATACAGAAGTGACCGACCGGGCTCCCATCGGGGGAGTGCACCACCGCGTTCCGCTCCCACGCCCCGTCCCGGCCCCGCCGTGTCCGGCCCGACACCAGCAGGAACCGTGACCGCGGAAGCAGGGCCAGATGACCGGTCCACGGGGCTATGCCGGTGACGGGGGTGCGGTGTTCGACCCCGCCCGAGACCACGACCAGTACGCCGTCGCACGGAGCCGCCACGCTCCATCCGACCCACCCCTTGACATACGGGGAACGGCGCAGGTGCCGCTCCTGGACCAGCAACACCGCGAGTTCGCTGCCCGGTCCGACGCTCCAGCACAAGGCCCGCCATCCGGCCCGGGCGTCTTCACGGGGCAGGCTCCACACGACGGGCAGTTCGCCAAGCGGCATCGGCATTCACCTTTTGGACTCCAGGCCCCTACGGCGCCCGAAGAGATGTACGTTACCGGACGGATCGAGACCGCATCGTCAGACGGGAGACGCCGACACATGAACGCGCCGCCAACGGCACGGGGGCCGGAGCGGACCGACGGTCCGTCGGTCCGGGTCGGTGCTCTCGCTCCGCTCACGCGACCGGGCTGGGCCGAGGCGGGCCGGCACCTGCTCGCCGGGCTGGAACTGGCCGCTCGCGACGTCAACGAATCCGGCGGGATCGGCGGCAGACCACTCGAACTGGTGGTCCGCGACACCGCGGCCGACCCGCAGAGAGCCGCGGCGGCCGTGGACGAATGCGCGCGCCTGGGCGTGGCCGCCGTGGCGGGGGAGTACCACAGCGTCGTCGCTCGCGCCGCCGCCACCAGGGCCGACGCCCTCGGCGTACCGTTCCTCTGCTCGTCGGCGGTCCTCGACGCGCTCACCGACCAGCCGACGGAGTGGGTCGCGCGCCTCCCGCCGCCGCAGTCCCGCGGCTGGCGGGTCTACGCGGACTTCCTCCTCGGTGCGGGCCACAGCCGCATCGCCGTGGCCGCCGACGCGAGCGTCTACTGGGCGTCCGGGACCCGCGTCCTGCGCGAACACCTCGCGCCGCGCGGCGGCACCGTCCTCGAACTCGACATGCGCGCGCTCACTCCTACCGCCGTGTGCGACGCACTCGCCGACCACCGCGCGACCGCACTCCTGCTGCTGGTCGGCCATCCGGAGCCGGCGGTGTCGATCGTGCGGACCGTCCGCCGCGACCAGCGTCTCGCCGGGATCATGCTCGGTGCTCCGGCCGGGCAACCGGAGTTCGCCGCATGGGCGACGCTGCTGGGCGACGACGGTGCCGGGGTCCCGTTCCTGCGCTACCTGCCCGAGCGCCTCGGCCCCCTGGGAATCCGGGTCGAGACGGCCCTGCGCGAACAACTGGCCGAGGCGCCCTCCTTCGTCGCCTTCGAGGGCTACGACACGATCACCGTCCTCGCCGACGTGCTGCGGCGCACGCACGGCACGGACCGAGCCCGCACGGCCGCGTCCTGGCCGGACGTCGCGGTCGACGGCACCCGCGGGCAGATCCGGTTCACCCGCACACCAGGCATCAGTGTGTGGCAGTGGGCTGGGCCGCCCGTCCACGTCGTCGACCGGGACCCGGCGGCACCCGACCGCTTCCGGATCCGCCACGTCGGCTGAGAGCGCGCCGGCTCCCCGGATCGGACGCGCCGACAGGCCCCGCCGCCGGCGGAACCGGGCTCTGGTTGTGCGTCGGCGGGCGAGGTCGGGTGCGGCAGGGGTCAGCAGGTGCCGCGGTAGGGGATGCCCGGGATATAAGTCCTCCAGTCGGCGGGGGAGAGGCCCGAGCCGGTGCGTCGGCAGACCGTGGCGGACAGGTGCTCGGGAGACAGGTCGTACCTGGTGACGGGGACGTTGACGCCGGCGGCGTACAGGGTGTCCTCGTCCTGGCCGAAGGCCAGTGCCAGGGACTGGTCCCCCGAGGCCGGCAGCGTGGATCCGAGCAGCCGCGAGGAGGCCACGTCCCAGAGCTGGACGGTGCCGGCGTCCCCGCCGACCGCCAGGGTGCCGCCGTCGCGGGAGAAGGCCAGCGCCGACACCGTGCCCACCAGGTCGGCCTCGGAGTCGGACGCCTGGCCGTCGAGCACACCGAGGCGCCTGCGCAGGGTGCCGTCCCAGAGGGTGACGCGGCCCATGAGGTCGCCCGCGGCGAAGTACCTGCCGTCGGGGCTGAAGGCCACAGCCGTGTTCATGTCGTCGGCGAGGAGGCGGTGCTCCAGCCGTCCGCCTGCCCCAAGGTCGCCGACCACTCCCTCGGGGGTCGCCAGCCGGTCCCCGTCCGAGCTGAGCGCCGGCTTCACCCCGAGGGAGTCGAAGCTGGTCCCGCCGGTGCTTTCCCGGCTCCGCACCGAGCGCACGCGCTTGCTCCGGCGCAGGTCCCAGACCTCGGCCGACACCGGGTCCGTGGCCCGGTACACCACCAGCGAGCGCGCGTGGGC
>NZ_MUMF01000599.1 GCF_002155905.1 Streptomyces tricolor
CCCGCCGCCGGCCGGCGTGACGGCGGCGGGGAGCGGCATGCCGGTGCCGGCGGCCGGAGCGGGGCCGGCCGCGGTGAGCCGCATCCCGGCCCCGTTGGTCTCGCTGACCAGCCGGTCCACCGCCGCCGTGCCCGAGCTGTAGCTGGTCCCGGTGCCCGGCTCGGGCACGGCGGCTCCCCTCCTGGACCCGTAGAGCACCTGTTCCAGGCCGGACACCAGGCGACGCACGTCGACCTGGGGGCGCACCACGAGCCGCAGGAAGCGGCTGGAGGATCCGATCTTGTTGCCGCACTCGCGGACCAGGATCCGGTGCTCGGTGAGCATCCGGTCCCGTACCACCGTGCCCTCGGCACCGACGGGCAGCCGCACGAAGAGGAAGTTGCCCTGGGAGGGATAGACGGTGAGGCCGGGGAGCGCGGAGAGGTGGCTGGCCATCTCCAGCCGGTCGCGGCGGACCTGCTGAAGGCTCTGCGCGTACTCGGGCCCGTGCTCCTTCAGCATGAACACCACGTGCTCGGCGAAGGAGTTGAGGTTCCACTTCGGCAGCATCGAGCGGACCTTGCCCGCGAGCGCCGGGTTGGCGACGAGGTAGCCGAAGCGGATGCCGTGCAGGCCGAAGTTCTTGCCGAGGCTGCGCAGGACGATCACGTTGGGGCGGAGCATGGCCTCCTCGACGACGCTCGGCTCGGCCTCCGCGTCGGCGAACTCCAGGAACGACTCGTCGACCACGACCAGGTCCAGGTCCGCCATGGCGTCCATGAACTGCACCACCTGCCGGCGGCGCAGATAGCCGCCGTCGGGGTTGTTCGGGTTGCAGATCACGGCCACCCGGGTGCGCCGGGCGCGGAGGAACTCGGTGTACTGGCCGAGGTCCAGGGCGAAGCCGTTCGCCTCCTGGAGCGGGAACATGTCGACCCGCTTGCCCGTCTCCATCGGCTGGTCGGTCCAGCGGCCGAAGGTGGGGACCGGGACGGCCAGCGACTCACGGACCAGGAGATGGTCGATCCAGGTGATCAGCTCCGTGGAGCCGTTGCCCATCGCGACACACTGCGGCGGGAGCTGGAGCAGGCTGCACAGCTCGCCGGTGATGGTGTCGGCGCTGCTCGGGTAGTACGTGACGATCTCGCGCAACCGGGCCGCCATCTCCTCGAACATGGCGGGCGTCGGGAAGTACGGGTTGCACGGGATGCAGAAGTCCACCGGGCCGGTTCCGTCGCCGCCCTCCCGCGTCAGCGCCGCCATGGAGGGGCTGTGCGCGGCGGTGCCGCGGAACAACGAGGTGACGTTGCCGGCCAAGGGAACCTCCGTTCAAGGCGGCCCGTGCGGGGGAGCACGGGCCGCCCTTGGATACGGAGGGGGCGGCTGTGGCGTTCAACTCACCCGGGACGTGAACGACTTCACACGCCGAAGGTGTGGATCGTCGTCGTCCGGTACGTCTGCCCCGGCCGCAGCACCGTCGACGGGAAGTGCGCGTGGTTCGGCGAGTCCGGGAAATGCTGCGTCTCCAGACACAGGGCGTCGCCCTGCCGGTAGGTGCGGCCCCCGGTGCCGGTGAGCGTCCCGTCGAGGAAGTTGCCGGAGTAGAACTGCAGCCCCGGCTGGTCGGTGGCGATCTTCAGGGTGCGGCCGGAGCGCGGGTCGCGCAGGGTCGCGATGTGCTCGGGCCGCGCCGTGATCCCCTTGTCCAGGACCCAGTTGTGGTCGTACCCCTTGGCCCGCACCTGCTGCTCGTGGCCCGCCCGGAGGTCCCGGCCGATCGGCTTGGCGCGCCGGAAGTCGAACGGGGTGCCCGCGACCGCGGCCAGCTCGCCGGTGGGGATGAGACCCGCGTCGGTGGGGGTGTAGCGGGCGGCGGCGATGGAGAGTTCGTGGTCCTCCACGGTGCCGCTGCCCTCGCCGGCCAGATTCCAGTAGACGTGGCTGGTGAGGTTGACGACGGTGGCCTTGTCGGTGGTGGCCGCGTAGTCGATGCGCCAGTCGCCGTGCCGGGTGAGGGTGTACGTCACCGTGGTGCGCAGCGTGCCCGGGTAGCCCATCTCGCCGTCGGCGCTCGTGTAGTGCAGGCGCAGGCCGACGTCGGATCCCCGGGTGAACGGCTCCACGTCCCACACGCGCTTGTCGAAGCCCTGGGTGCCGCCGTGCAGGCTGTTGTCGCCGTCGTTCACGGACAGCTGGTACGGCGTGCCGTCCAGCGTGAACCGGCCCTTGCCGATGCGGTTGCCGTACCGGCCGATCAGGGCGCCGAAGTACGGGCTCTTCGCGGCGTAGTCGGCGATGTCGTCGAAACCGGCGACCACGTTGGCGTACCGGCCGTGCCGGTCGGGGATCTCCAGGGTCTGGACGATGCCGCCGTAGGAGAGCACCTTCAGCCGGGTGCCGCCGTTCTCCAGCGACCAGCGGTACACCTTCGTGCCGTCGGCGAGCGTGCCGAAGAGCTCCTTCACCGGCTTCCTTCCCTGGGCCGCCTGGGCCGTGCCGCCGAGGGTGGTGGCGGCCAGGCCCGCCGCGGCCGCTCCGGCGATGACCGTGCGTCTGTTCAGTTCCATGGGTACGGCTTTCGTTGTCTGGACGCTTACGAACCGGACTTGCGCTTGTTCCACACGTCGAACCCGACCGCCACCAGCAGGGCGAGGCCCTTGATGACCTGCTGCCAGTCGGTGCCGACGCTGAGGAGGTTCATGCCGTTGTTCAGCACGCCGAGGACGAGACCGCCGATGATGGCGCCGAGCACGGTGCCGACACCGCCGCTCATGGACGCGCCGCCGATGAACGAGGAGGCGATGGCCTCCAGTTCGAAGTTGACGCCCGCCTTCGGCGAGGCCGCGTTCAGCCGGGCGGCGACCACCAGACCCGCCAGGGCCGCGAGCACGCCCATGTTCAGGAAGACGTAGAAGGTGACCTTCTTGTCCTTCACACCGGACAGCTTCGCCGCCGGCAGGTTGCCGCCGATCGCGTAGATGTGCCGGCCGAAGACCGCGTTGCGCATGACGTAGCCGTAGCCGACGACCAGCGCGCCGAGGATGATCAGCACGATCGGGGCGCCCTTGTAGCTGGCGAGCAGCAGGGTGAGGACGAGGATCGCGGCGACCAGCGCGGTCAGCTTCAGCAGGAACAGCCGGGTGGGCAGCACGTCCAGGGAGAACTCCTGCTGGCGGCGGCGGTCCCGGAACTCCTGCCACACCACGGCCGCGATCAGGACGAACCCGAGCAGCAGGGTGAGGTTGTGGTAGTTGGTGTTCGGGCCGACCTCGGGCAGGAAGCCGTTGCCGAGCTTCTGCAGACCCTCGGGGAACGGGCCGAGGGTCTGGCCCTTGAGGAGGATCTCGGTGAGGCCGCGGAAGAGCAGCATCCCGGCGAGGGTGACGATGAAGGACGGTATGCCGAGATAGGCGATCAGATAGCCCTGGACGGCGCCGGCCGCGGCGCCCACCAGCAGGCACAGCACCAGCGCGACGGGCCAGGAGATCCCGTGCTGCACGGTCAGTACGGCCGCGAAGGCGCCGGTGAACGCCGTGAGCGAGCCGACCGACAGGTCGATGTGCCCGGCGATGATCACCAGCATCATGCCGATCGCGAGGATCAGGATGTAGCTGTTCTGCAGCACCAGGTTGGAGACGTTGCGCGGCAGCAGCAGGTCCCCGTCGGTCCAGATCGCGAAGAGGACCACGATCAGACCGAGCGCGATCAGCATTCCGTACTGGCGCATGTTGCGGCGCAGCCCGGCCAGGACCAGGCCGAGCAGCCCCCCGTCGGCAGCCGCTCCGCTCCTGCCCGGCGGCGCGGGGGCCGGGCTCTTGGCGGTCACATCCGTGCTCATCGCGTTACCTCTTTGTCCTTCGTCATATGGCGCATCAGCACTTCCTGCGTGGCCTCGGCCCGCGGCACCTCACCGGTCAGCCGCCCGGCGGCCATCGTGTAGATGCGGTCGCACATGCCGAGCAGCTCGGGCAGCTCGGAGGAGATGAAGACGACCGCCTTGCCCTGGGCGGCGAGCTGGTCGATGACCGTGTAGATCTCGTACTTGGCGCCCACGTCGATGCCGCGGGTGGGTTCGTCGAGGATCAGCACGTCCGGCCCGGCGAAGATCCACTTGCTGAGGACGACCTTCTGCTGGTTGCCGCCGGAGAGCCTGCCCACCGGCTCGAACACCGTGGGCGCCTTGATGTTCATGGACGTCCGGAAGCCCTCGGCGACCTGCCGTTCCTCGTGCTCGTCCACCACGCCCCGCTTGGCCACCTTGTGCAGCGCGGTCAGCGAGATGTTCCGGTTGATGGTGTCGATGAGGTTCAGGCCGTAGTGCTTGCGGTCCTCGGTGACGTACGCGATGCCGTGCCCGATCGCCTCCGCGACGGTCCTGGTCCGGATCTGTGTGCCGTCCTTGAGGACCGTGCCGCCCGCGTACCGGCCGTAGGTCCGCCCGAAGACGCTCATCGCGAGTTCGGTGCGTCCCGCGCCCATCAGGCCGGCGATGCCGACGATCTCCCCGCGGCGCACGGTCAGCGACACGTCGTCCACGACCTTGCGCTGCTGGTCGACCGGGTGGAACACGGTCCAGCCGCGGATCTCCAGCGCCGGTGTCGCGCCCTGCTCCGGCTGGTGCGGGGTGCGCTCGGGGAAGCGGTGGTCGAGATCGCGGCCCACCATGCCGGCGATGATCCGCTCCTCGGTCGTCTCCGGCGCCTTCACATCGAGGGTCTCGATGGACCGGCCGTCCCGGATGATCGTCACCGAGTCGGCGACCTTGCGGATCTCGTTGAGCTTGTGGGAGATGATGATCGAGGTGATGCCCTGGTTCTTCAGCTCCAGGATCAGGTCGAGGAGCTTGTCGCTGTCCTCGTCGTTCAGGGCCGCCGTCGGCTCGTCCAGGATCAGCAGCTTCACCTGCTTGGACAGCGCCTTGGCGATCTCCACCAGCTGCTGCTTGCCCACGCCGATGTCGGCGACCCGGGTCTCCGGGTGCTCGTCCAGGCCGACCCGGCGCAGCAGCTCGGTGGCGTGGCGCAGGGTCTCGCGCCAGTTGATGAGCCCGCGCCGGGCGTGCTCGTTGCCGAGGAAGAGGTTCTCCGCGATGGACAGGTGCGGCACCAGGGCCAGTTCCTGGTGGATGATGACGATGCCGTGCTGCTCGCTCGCCCGGATGTCGCGGAACTGGCAGACCTCTCCCTCGAAGAGGATGTCCCCCTCGTAACTGCCGTACGGATGGACGCCGGAGAGCACCTTCATCAGGGTGGACTTGCCGGCGCCGTTCTCCCCGCAGATGGCGTGGACCTCGCCCTGCCGGACGGTCAGGGTGACGTCCGACAGCGCCTTGACACCGGGAAAGGTCTTGACGATCGAGCGCATTTCCAGGACGGGTCCCGCCATGGTCGTGCCTTTCACTCCGTAGGAAAAGGGCGGGTCACTTCAGCTGGGACTCGGTGTAGTAACCACCGTCGACCAGCACCTTCCGGTAGTTGGACTTGTCGACGCTGACCGGCTGGAGCAGGTAGGCCGGCACGACCTTGGCGCCGTTGTCGTACGTCTTGGTGTCGTTGACCTCGGGCTTCTTGCCCTTCAGGGAGTCGTCCATCATCGCGGCGGCGACCTCGGCGAGCTTGCGGAGGTCCTTGTAGACGGTCTGCGTCTGCTGACCGGAGATGATCGACTTCACCGAGGCCAGCTCGGCGTCCTGGCCGGTGATGACCGGCAGCGGCTTGCTGCCCGAGCCGTAGCCGTCCGACTTCAGCGCGGACAGGATGCCGATGGAGATGCCGTCGTACGGCGAGAGGACCGCGTCGACCCGGCCGCTCTTGTAGGAGGAGGTGAGGATGTCCTCCATGCGCTTCTGCGCGGTGGTGCCGTCCCAGCGCAGGGTGACGACCTGGTTGAGCCGGGTCTGTCCGGACCGGACCACCAGCTGCTTCTTGTCGATGTACGGCTGGAGCACCTTCATGGCGCCGCCGAAGAAGTACTTGGTGTTGTTGTCGTCGTTGGAGCCGGCGAACAGCTCGATGTTGAACGGGCCCTTCTCGCCCTTGCCCAGCCCGAGCTTGTCCACGATGTACTGGCCCTGGAGCGTGCCGACCTTCTCGTTGTCGAACGAGGCGTAGTAGTCGACGTTCTTGGTGCCGAGGATCAGCCGGTCGTAGGAGATGACCGGGATGTTCGCGTCCGCGGCCTGCTGGAGCACGCTGTTCAGGGACTTGTTGTCGATGGCCGCGATGATCAGGCCCTTCACGCCCTGCGTGATGAGGTTCTCGATCTGCGAGACCTGGGTCTCCGGGTCGTCCTCGCCGTAGACCAGCTTGGTCTTGTACCCCTTGGCCTCCAAGTCCTTCACGACGTTCCGGCCGTCGGAGATCCACCGCTCGGAGGACTTGGTCGGCATGGCGATGCCGATGGTGGCGCCCTTGACGTCGCCCGACTTCTCCTTGCTGCCGCCTTCGCTGTTCTGGCCGCAGGCGGTCAGCGTGAGGGCGAGCGAGGCGGCTCCGGCCATCGTGGCGAGTGCGGCTCTGCGGTTGCGCATGGGGATCAGTCCTTGTCGTTCTCGTCGTGGAGAGGAGCGGAGTGCAGGGGAGTGGGGGCGAGGGGCGCGGAGGCTTCGACGGGGAACCGGTGCAGAGGCCCCGGCAGGCGGGAGCCGAGCGGCGCCATGTCGCCGTCCGCGCCGTGCCGGGCGAGCAGGTCCAGGGCGAGCCGGCCGCGCCGCACCCGCTCCCGGGCGGTGTCCAGGGTCACGTCCCGCAGATGGGTGCCCCACGGGTAGATGCCGGGCGCCTTGGACAGGCCGAACTTCAGGTAGAGCGGCGCGCCGCGCCGGATCAGCTCGGCGACCTCGTACATCCGGACGTAGCCGCCGAGGTCGTCGGGTGCCTCGATGTACATGTCCATGGGGGCGCCGGACACCCGGCGGATCTCGGTGAGGTGGTCCAGCGTCAGATCGCTGGGCACGTTGACGGAGTCGGCGCCGAGCCGCTCGTACACGGCGTACGAGGCCGGGTTGACCGGGCCGATGAGCGCCGAGACCTTCAGCGTGGTGTCGGCCGGGACGATCCCGGCCGCGCGGGCCCGGTGCAGCGTCCACAGCACGCCCTCGTCGGCGACGAGCAGGCACTTGACGCCCAGCTCGGTGGCCCGGACGGCGTCCTCGACGCAGCCGGCGACCGCGTCGTGGCCCCGGGCGCGCAGTCCGGCCCCCCGCGAGTCGGACCGCACCGAGCCGCCGATGTCCCAGGTGCCGCGCGGGCCGGTGAACAGGCAGAGTTCGATGTCGCGTTCGGCGGTGGCCTCGACCATCTCGGTGATCTCGGCGTCGGTGAGCATCCACACGCCGCTGCCCTGGCTGATCCGGTGGATCGGCACATCGAGGCGCGAGGCCTCCTTGAGGACGACCGCCAGCGCTTCGGGACCCTCGCACGAGGGGATCTCGGTGCGCCAGCGACCGCCGCCCGGGAAGGTGTGGGCGGAGGCGTCGGCGGGGTCGAGGGCGGGCGCGCCCAGGCCGAGCGCGGCGAGCACCTGCTCGCCGGGCCTGCGGGCTGCCGGAGCGGAAGCGTCGGTCACAAGCTGTCCTTAGGGTCCTGAGTGTTCGAGATATCGGACGAGGTTCGCGGCTCTGGGTAGCGAAAAGCGCTGGAGGTACGCCGGTCGGGGCGCCGTCGGGTCACGCCCTGACCGGCGTACGGATCAGGGGCGGAGCAGCACCTTGCCCACCTGGGGATCGCCGGCCCCGACCAGCTCGATGGCCCGCGGGAACTCGGTCAGCGGCAGCTCGTGCGTGACCAGCGGCAGCGGGTCGAGCAGCCCGGCGCCGAACACCCGCACGGCGTGCGCCCAGGCGTCCGGCGGCGCCCCGAAGACGGTGTGCACGGCCAGCTGCCGTACGACGAGATCGGTCGGGTCGAGCCCGTCCGCGCCCGGCGCCGGGATCCCGGTGAGGACCAGGCGCCCGCCGCGCCGGAGCAGCGCGGCGGCGGTGCGGGCGGCGGACGCCGACCCGGCGGTCTCGATCACCACGTCGAAGTCCCCGGGCAGCGCCGGATCCACGGCGTCCTTCAGCCGGAAGTCGCTCGCCCCGAACCGCCGGGAGAGCGCCTCCCGGTCGCCCCGGGTGCCCACGACGAGCAGCTCCGCCGGCGAGACCGCCTTCAGGAACTGCACGGCGAACATGCCCAGCGTGCCCGTGCCGACCACCGCGACCCGCTCACCCGGCTGGGCGTTGCCCTTGAGCGCGGCGGCGGCGACGCAGGCGGCCGGCTCCAGCAGCGCGGCGGCGGTGAGGTCGGCGTCGTCCGGCAGGACGTGCAGCAGCCGGGCGGGCAGGGTGAGTGTGGCCGCCATGGCGCCGGGCCGGGTGAACCCCGTCTCCTCGTATCCGGCCGTGCACAGCGTGGTCTCGCCCGCGTGACAGCGGTCGCAGACCTGGCAGTTGCGGAACCCCTCGCCGACCACCTTGCGACCGACGAGCGAGTCCGGCACCCCCGCGCCCACCGACGTGACCGTCCCCGACCACTCGTGCCCGGGCGTGAGCGGATACCGCACGTACCCTTCCGGCCGGTTGCCCTGGTACACCTCGCGGTCGCTGCCGCAGATGCCGACCGCGTGCACCGCGACCAGCGCCTCGCCGGGACCGGGCGCACGCGGCGTGTGGGCCTCGACCCGGTGCACGCCCGGAGCCTCGATCAGAACCTGGGAACTCACTTCGTACCCTTCGGCTTGCGCTGTTCCCAGCCCTCGGCCCACAGGTCGAACCGGGCCTGCTGCTGCGGGAACTCGGCCGCCGCGTCCACGTCCAGCTCGACGCCGAGGCCGGGCGCGTCGGACAGGTGGAAGCAGCCGTCCTCCGGGTCCACCTGCGGCGCTCCCTTGACGACCTTCTTGATCTCCGCGTCGGCGAAGTCGTTGAAGTGCTCCAGGATCTTGAAGTTCGGGGAGGTGAACCCGACCTGGAGGGAGGCGGCGGTGAGCACGGACCCGCCCACGTTGTGCGGGGCGACCAGCATGTAGTGGGTCTCGGCGGTGGCGGCCAGCTTGCGGGTCTCCCAGATGCCGCCGATGTGGCCGACGTCGGGCTGGATGATGTCCACGGCCTGGCTGTCGAACAGCTCGCGGAACTCGATCCGGTCGTGGATCCGCTCACCGGTCGCCACCGGGAGGTCCACCTTGGCCGCGACCTTCTCCAGCGCCTTGAGGTTCTCCGGCGGCACCGGCTCCTCCAGCCACGCGGGCTTGAAGGGCGCCATCTCCTTCGCCAGCCGGACGGCGGTGGCGGGGGAGAAGCGGCCGTGCATCTCCAGCATCAGCTCCGCCTCCGGGCCGATGGCGTCCCGCACGGCCTCGATGAGCGAGACGGCGTACAGGGTCTCCTTGTGGTCCAGCTCGAAGTGCCCGGTGCCGAACGGGTCGATCTTCAGGGCCTTGTAGCCGCGCTCCATGACCCCCTGCGCGGCCTTGTGGTACGCCTCCGGCGTTCGCTCGGTCGTGTACCACCCGTTGGCGTACGCCTTGACCTTGTCGGTCACCTTGCCGCCGAGCAGCTGCCACACCGGCACGCCCAGCGCCTTGCCCTTGATGTCCCAGCACGCCATCTCGACGACCGCGATGCCGGACATGACGATCTCACCCGCTCGGCCGTAGTCGCCGTACTTCATACGGCGGACCAGGTCCTCGACAGCGAACGGGTCCGATCCGAGAATGTGGTTGGCCTCGGCCTCCCGCAGGTAGCCGATCAGCGCGTCGGTGTGTCCGAGCATCCGGGTCTCGCCGACTCCCGTGATCCCCTCGTCGGTGTGCACCTGGACATAGGTCAGGTTGCGCCACGGCGTGCCGACCACGTGCGTGCTGATTCCGGTGATGCGCACGGCAGTTGCCCCTCAGCTGTTCGAGATTTCGTCACACGTTCGAAATGCTGGCGTGACAGTAAGGACGGTCCGGCGGGGGTGTCAATGGGTCGAACAGGTAACGGTTTCGGCAAGGCTTTCGAGAGCTCTTTCGATCCCGCACCAAACCTTCACAGCGGTGCCTGGAACCTGACCCGCGCGGACTCTAGTCTTCCCGCGTCATGGACTACTGCCCCCCGTGCCAACGGCACCTCAACGGCGCCCTGGCCTGCCCCGGGTGCGGAACTCCGGCCGACCGTCTCGCCGTCACCGCTGCGGCACCGGCCCCGCACGCGCACGGGCAGCCGTACCGGCAGTCCTACGAGCCGTACGGGCACGACGAGCAGCCGTACGAGGCCGCGCACGAGGGGACGTACGCGCAACCGGACCGGCCCGGCGGGCCCGAGCACCCCGACCGCTCGGAGGAGGCCGACGAGGACGGCCCCGAGGACGCGTACGAGACCGCCGAGGACACCGCTCCCGGCGGCCGGCGCGCCGCCCGTGCCGCGGGGAGCGGTGTCCTCGGCGG
>NZ_MUMF01000600.1 GCF_002155905.1 Streptomyces tricolor
GTGGCCGCCGCGGTCGCCCTGGGCGGCGCCCCGGTCCGGGTCGGCGTGCTGACGGCGGCGGTGGCCGCGCTCCTCGTCACCCAGCTGGCCGTCGTCCGGCCCCGCCTCAACCGCAGGTCGGACCGGGTCCTGGCGGGCGAGGAACTGCCCCGCTCGCGCAGCCATCTGTGGTACGTGGCGCTGGAGGTGCTCAAGGCCGGCACACTGATCGCCCTGGGCGCCTGCCTGCTCACGGCGTGACCCGGCAGGGCCGGCCGGCGGGGCCGCCAGGCGGCTGCGCACAAGGGGGACCAGGGGCCGTGCCGACACCCGCACAGACCTGACCGGAAGCCGATCTGCGGCCCGCGGGCCGGCCGGACCGGCGCTCGCCCCGGCCGTGCCGGAGGACATCCCGCTCCGGCTGCCCGCCGTACGCGTGATGCTGTGCCGGGGACGCGAACAGAGGGCCTGCGCTGCCGGCCGCCGTCGCGGACGCGGTGATCGCGCACACCGGCCCGCGCACCCGGGGCTTCGTCGCCGTTGATCCGCCACCGACTCCGCACAGCGGGCCCGGTCGGCGATCCGTACCGGACCGTCCGCGCCCACCTCACCGAGGGTCCCGCGGACGCAGCGGGCTCACCCGCCGTACGCCGCCGCCCTGGGGACCGTTCGTGGCGGCAGGTGCTGCGCCACCACGACCGTCACCACCGCCGTCGGCCCGGCCGTCGACGCGGCGCCCGCGGCACGGAGTGCGGGCGGAGATCCGTCACGCGGCCGGTCGGCCGGCCTCCGCCCGTCGCGGCGGCCACAGCTCGTGCCAGCGCAGCTCCGCCTCCAACTGCGCGGCCAGGGACACCAGGAGCGGCTCGCTGTGGGCCGGGCCGAGCAGCTGCGCGCCCACCGGGAGTCCCGGACCGGCGAACCCGGCGGGCACGTTCACCCCCGGCCAGCCGAGCACGTTCCACGGCCAGGCGTACGGGCAGGCGGCGATCATCGCCCGGTCCGTGGCCAGCCCGCCGAGCCGGTACAGGGCGCCGATCCGGGGCGGGGGCATGGCCGTCGTCGGCGCGAGGATCACGTCGTACGAGGCGAAGAACGCGCCGATCCGCCGGTGCAGCACCGCCTCGGCGCGCCGGGCCGCCCGCAGCGGGGCCCCGGCGAGCAGCCGGCCGAGCCGGGCCGTGTCCCGGGTGCGCCGGTCGAGCAGCGCGATGTCGGGGGCCTCCCGGACCCACTCGGCGACCCCGGCGGCGGCCCGCGGCACGAAGGCCAGCCCGATCTGCCCGTACGGCGGATCGGCCTCCTCCACGACATGCCCCCACCGCGCGAGTGTCTCGGCGAGTTCCACGACCCTGGCGCGGATCTCCGGGTGCAGCCGGACGGGTACGGCGGTGAACGGCGGCTTCAGGGACAGCGCGATGCGCAGCCGGCCCGGGTCGCGGCCGACCGCGTCCGCCACCGTCAGCGCGGGCGGCCGGTGCGGGTCGAGGTCGTGATTGCCGCTCGCCGCGTCCAGCAGCAGGGCCGCGTCGGCGACCGTACGGGCGAGGGTGCCGTTGACCGTGATGCCGTTGAAGGACTCGGCGCGCGGCCACGTCGAGATGCGGCCGCGCTGCGGCTTGATGCCGATCAGCCGGGTCCAGGCGGCCGGGATGCGCACCGAGCCGGCGCCGTCGGAGCCGAGCGCGGCCGGGACCAGTCCGGCGGCGACGGCGGCGGCCGAACCACCGGAGGAGCCGCCCGGCGTGCGCTCGGTGTCCCAGGGGTTGCGGGTCTCGCCGAACGCCGGGCCCTCGGTGAACGGCCACTGCCCCAGCTCGCAGGTGTTGGTCTTGCCCACGATCACCGCGCCGGCCGCGCGCAGCCGCCGTACCGCCTCCCCGTCCGCGGCGGCCGGCGGGAACTCGCCCCGGCAGCCGAACGCGGTCGGCTCGCCCGCCACGTCCATGTCGTCCTTCACCGCCACCGGCACCCCGAGCAGCGGGCGCCGCACGCCGGCGGCCAACTCCCGGTCGGCGGCGTCCGCTTCGGCGAGCGCGGCCTCGGCGCGCACGATCCGGAAGGCGTTCAGCGTCGGCTGCGTGGCCTCGATCCGGGTCAGTGCCTGCTCCACCAGCGCGCGGGAGGTCACCTCCCCGTCGGCGAGGGCGCGTCGGATCTCGGTGAGGCCTGCGGCACGGTCGGGTGTCATGGGGAGCACCTCCGGGAGGCTCCGGGCACGATGTCTACCGAACGGTAACTCCGGAAGGGGGCCGGCGTGGGGTTTTCGTACTGCGGATGTGCGGATGCCGCCCGCGGCGAGGGGTGCCGGGGCCCTCACTCCGCCAGGAGCCGCCGCAGCCACGCGACCCGTGCCGCGCGTGCCGTGCGGGACAGGGCCGCCTCCGGGGCGAGGGCGTCGAAGCCGTGGCAGCCGCCCGGCCAGACGTGGAGTTCCGCCACACCGCCGGCCTGCCAGATACGGGACGCGTAGCCGACCACCTCGTCCCGGAAGGTCTCAGCGGAGCCGACGTCCAGGAAGGCCGGGGGCAGTCCGGACAGGTCGGCGGCGCGGGCCGGCGCCGCGTACGGGGAGACGCCCGGACCTCCCCGGCGGTCGCCGAGCAGGGCCGTCCAGGCGGTCTCGTTGGCGGAGCGGTCCCACACGCCCAGGCCCGCCATCTGGCGGCTGGAGACGGTGTCGTTGCGGTCGTCGAGCATCGGGCCCATCAGCAGCTGACCGAGCGGGCGCGGGCCCCGCCGGTCCCGGGCGAGGAGGGTGAGCGCCGCGGTGAGACCACCGCCCGCGCTGGCGCCCGCGACGACGATCCGGTCCGGGTCGCCGCCGATCTCCCGCGCGTGCTCCGCGGTCCACAGCAGTCCGGCGTACACGTCCTCGACCGGCGCCGGGTGCGGGTGTTCGGGCGCGAGCCGGTACTCCACCGAGACCACGACCGCGCCCAGGTCGCGCGCCCAGGCCAGCGGCTCGGCCACGCCGGCCCGGTTGGTGCCGGCCACCAGGCCGCCACCGTGCACGTGATAGATCACCGGCAGCCCGGACCCGGCGGAACCGGCCGTGGGCCGGCACAGGAGCAGGGAGACACCGGGGGCGCCCTCGGGACCGGGCACCGTACGGTCCTCCGCCGCGAAGGCGCCGCCCAGCGTGACATCGACCAGCCCGGCGACGGCGGCACCACGCCGGGCGGCCTCGACGTCGGCCGGGGCGAGCCCGGGCGCGAGCACGTCCTGGAACGACTCCAGCACGGTCGCCAGCTCGGGGTCGAACGGCGGCGGGACCAGGGACATGGCTGCCTCCTCCTCTCGGGACTCGTCGCCGACAGGGACCGGCCGCCGGTGCGCGCCGCCGGCCCGGGGGTCCGTGCGGCGACGCGGCCGCCTGCGGCGCCCGGCCGAAGGCTCTGCCCGGCCGACGGTCCCGCCCGGCCGAAGGTCCTGCCTGCGCCTGGCCCGCTTGCCCGCGGTCCGTCTGCCCGCGGTCCACTTGCCCGCGGCGCCGGCCTGCGGTCCGGTCTGCTCGCGGTCCGCTTGCCTCCGGCGACGGCCTGCGGTCCGCGCGGCGACGCGTCCGGTCACGGTGCCCGGGCCGGCACTGCCGTCCCGGCGACACCCACGACGTACGCGGTCATCGGCCGTCTACCCCGTGACGCCCGGACGACGACCTGCCGGTGTACCGGGCCGCCCGGCCGAGTCGTGCCCTCGGGCGGCGGGGCGGCCTGGCCGAGTCGCGCCGTCGGACGACGGGGCCGCCCGGCGACGAGGTGCGGGCGCCGGCCGGGCCTGCGGCTGATGCCGTCGGTGTTCCGCACCGGCCCGCGGGCGGGGTGGGCGCGTCCGGACTCCTGACTTTCGGCCCGTGCCCGGGACGGGCGGCGCGTGTCGTGTCGGCGCGGCCCGCCGGGGGCCGGCCGGTGTCGGAACGGATGCGGCGGGGGAGTGTCAGCGGGACTCGGACAGGGTGGAGACACGCCGCGGGGCCGGAGCCATGGCGGCTTCCGGCCCCTGCGGGTGCCGTACGGCTCAGGCCGCCGCGCCCACGTTGCCGTGCAGGCGGGCGACGACCTCGGTCAGCTGGGCGGCGACCTCGGCGTCGTCGGCCGGGTGGGTCTCGGCGAAGCGGGTCACGGAGCCGGGGATGGACAGCTTGATGTCCTCGATCACCTTGCCGCCCGCGATGCCCACGGCCTTGCGGGTGTCGTCCTGGGCCCACACGCCGCCGTACTGGCCGAACGCGGTGCCGATCACGGCGACGGGCTTGCCGCCGAAGGCGCCGGCGCCGTACGGGCGGGACAGCCAGTCGATGGCGTTCTTCAGAACGGCCGGGATGGTGCCGTTGTACTCGGGGGAGAAGAGCAGGAAGGCGTCGGCGGCCTGGGCGGCCTCACGCAGCTTGACGGCGGCGGCCGGGACGCTGCCCTCCACGTCGATGTCCTCGTTGTAGAACGGGACGTCGGCCAGGCCCTCGAACAGCTCGACCTCGGCGCCCTCCGGCGCGAGCTTCACGGCCGCCTCGGCGAGCTGGCGGTTGTGCGAACCGGCGCGAAGGCTGCCGACGAGCGCGAGGATGCGAACAGACATGGGGAACTCCAAGGGGCTGAAACATCGCTGTCACGATCCGGACCGGGGTCCGTTTAAGTTTGTACCACCCCAAACGGACCGCGGTCCAGTTCTCTTCCCGATGCTTTACGCTGTCTTCATGTCCCGCGCTCTGCCGCCCTTCCCGAAGCCTCAAGAGCCCCTCGACACACCCCAGTTGCTGGAGGTCGGCCAGGCTGCCGACGAGCCGTGCCTGCGTGCCGACGCGGCCCGCAACCGGGCCCGGCTGCTGGAGGCCGCCGCCCGGCTGATCGCCGAGCACGGGGTCGCGGGGGTCACGATGGAGGCGGTGGCCGCGGCGGCCAACGTGGGCAAGGGCACCGTCTTCCGGCGCTTCGGCGACCGCACCGGGCTGCTGATGGCCCTGCTCGACCACTCGGCCAAGCAGCTCCAGGCCGACTTCCTGAGCGGACCCCCGCCGCTGGGCCCCGGCTCGCCGCCGCTGGACCGGCTGCGGGCGTTCGGCGTCGCGGTGCTGTACCGCACGGCCGAGCAGCTGGACCTCCAGCTCGCCGCCCAGCCCGAGCCGACCCGCCGGTTCGCCCACCCCGCCGCCGGGTCGCTGCGCATGCACCTGGCGGTGCTGCTCCGGCAGATCGTGCCGGACGCCGACTGCGACCTGCTCGCCCACACCCTGCTGGCCTCGCTGGACCCCGCGCTGATCCACCACCTGACCCGGCAGCGCGGGATGCCCATGGAGCGCCTGGAGGCCGGCTGGCTCGACCTCGTCGCCCGGGTGACCCGCACGGAACCGCCGCACTGAGCCGCCATGCCGAGCCGGCTCACGGCCGTACGCCGGTGCCGTACGGGGCCTGGAGGGCGGGCCGGCCGCCGGTCGGGCGTCCTGGCCGGTGAACATCTCCACCAGCCCCTGCGGGGCGTCCGTGCGGAACAGCTGGGCCTGGCTGCGGGCCGAGTCCGCGGCGGACGCCTCCGCGCGCGGGAACATCCGGGCCTCGTGGCAGCGGCGCGCGCCCTGTGCCGAATTTGTCGAACGATGAACCACCTTGCCCCGCCCGCTCCCGGCCCCCGCCCCTCTGCCAAGATGCGGTCTGTCATGGTGCAGATACCGAACACGCCCACGAGCGCCGATGTGGCCCGGCTCGCCGGCGTCTCGCGCGCGACCGTCTCCTACGTCCTCAACAACACCAGCGCCGTCCGGATCAGCGAAGCGACCCGCCGGCGCGTGCACGAGGCCGCCCGGGAGCTGGGGTACGTCCCGCACGCCGCCGCCCGCAGCCTGCGCGCCGGACACAGCCGGATGGTCCTGATGCCCGCCCCGGCCATCCCGGTGGGCCCGCTCTACAGCAGGTTCCTCAGTGAACTCCAGGGGGCGCTCGGCCGTCTCGACTACACCGTCGTCCAGTACGGCAGCGTCGGCCTGGAGGGCGACGAAGCCGCCCGCGCCTGGGCCGAGTTGCGGCCGGTCGCCGTCCTGGTGCCCGGCGCCGGCCTCGGCCCGCAGGGCGTCGCCGTGCTCAAGCGCTCGGGTGCCCGGGCCGTGGTCACGCTCGGTCCCGGCCGCGTCGAGGGCGCGCACGCCCTGCTGATGGACCACGACACCGTCGGCCACTGCGCGGGCGCCCACCTGTACGACCGGGGGTGCCGCCGGATCGGTGTGGTCATGCCCGAGGAATCGGGGCTGGAGGTCTACGCGCGGCCCCGGCTGGCCGGCGTGCGCGAGGCGCTGCGCGGCACGGACGCCGCCGTGATGGAGCTGCCGCTCGCCTACACCGAGGAGGCCGCCGCCGAACTGGCCGCCCGCTGGCCCGAGTCGGGCCTGGACGGGGTGTTCGCCTACAACGACGAGTACGCGATGCTGCTGATGCGCGCCCTCCAGGACGAAGGCGTGCGCATCCCCGAGGACGTCGCCGTGATCGGCGCCGACGACCTCATGCTGGGCCGGCTGCTGCGGCCCCGGCTCAGTACGGTCCACATCGAACTGCCCTCGGGCCGCGACCTCGCCGCACTCGTCGACCGCGCGGTGCGCGACCCCGGCGGCGAGCCCGAGGTGCACACCGTCCTGGGGGCCTCGGTGATCCGGCGCGAGTCCAGCTGACCCGGGCCCGGCGCACTCCGGCCCCCGTACCCGGCTACTGCTGCGCCTTGCCCTGCTGGGCGGCGATGCTCTTGCGCACCTCGTCCATGTCCAGCTCACGGGCCTGCCCGATGAGGTCGGCGAGCATGGGCGCGGGCAGGGCGCCCGGCTGGGCGTAGACGGCGACCTGGTCGCGGACGATCATCAGCGTCGGCACCGACGAGATGCCGAAGGCCGCCGCCAGCTCCGGCTGCGCCTCGGTGTCCACCTTGGCGAACACCAGGTCGGGATTGGCCTCTGCCGCCTTCTCGTACACGGGCGCGAACTGCCGGCACGGTCCGCACCAGGACGCCCAGAAGTCGATGAGAACGAACTCGTTCTCGGAGACCGTCTGGTCGAAGTTCTCCTTGGTCAGCTCCACGGTGCTGCTCATGGCGTGATTCCCTCTTCCTGGTGTGGGGTGTGCCGACGGCGGAAACACGGCCGCCGGGCCGCCTATTCCACCCGTGCACGGCTGTGTTCCGCGCGCGTACCCGTGTGGCCATGGCGCACACCAGCCACCAGACTGACCCCATGACGGACACGGAATCCATCGCTTACGACGTCGTGGTGATCGGGGGCGGGCCGGTGGGGGAGAACGTCGCCGACCGCACCCGCGCGGCCGGGCTGACCACCGCGCTCGTGGAGAGCGAGCTGCTCGGCGGCGAGTGCTCGTACTGGGCCTGCATGCCCAGCAAGGCACTGCTCAGGCCGGTCATCGCGCAGGCCGACGCCCGCCGGCTGCCCGGCCTCGCGCAGGCGGTGCAGGGCCCGCTCGACGCCCCGGCCGTCCTCGCCCGCCGGGACGAGTACACCTCGCACTGGAAGGACGACGGCCAGGTGGGCTGGCTGAACGGCACCGGCACCGACTTCCACCGCGGCCACGGGCGCCTGGCCGGGCCCCGCACGGTCACCGTCACCGCCCCCGACGGCACCGTCACCACCCTCACCGCCCGGCACGCCGTCGCCGTCTGCACCGGCACCCGCGCCCAGCTGCCCGACCTGCCCGGCCTCGCCGACGTCAAGCCGTGGACCAGCCGCGAGGCCACCAGCGCCGCGTCGGCACCCGGCCGGCTGATCGTCGTGGGCGGCGGTGTCGTCGCCACCGAGATGGCCACCGCCTGGCAGGCCCTCGGCTCCCGGGTCACCCTGCTGGTCCGCGGCAAGGGCCTGCTGAACCGCATGGAGCCGTTCGCCGGGGAACTGGTCGCCGAGGCCCTCACCGAGGCGGGCGTCGACGTCCGCACCGGCACCTCCGTGGAGTCCGTCGGCCGGGCCGACGGCACGGTCGTGGCCGTCACCTCCGCCGGGGACCGGATCGAGGCCGACGAGATCCTCTTCGCCACCGGCCGCGTCCCGCACACCGACGACCTCGGCCTGGAGACCGTCGGGCTGGAACCCGGCTCCTGGCTGGACGTCGACGACAGCCTGCGCGTCACCGGCACCGACTGGCTGTACGGGGTCGGCGACGTCAACCACCGCGCGCTCCTCACCCACCAGGGCAAGTACCAGGCCCGCATCGCCGGCGCCGCCATCGCCGCCCGTGCCGCCGGCGGCGCCGTGCCGGAGGAGCCCTGGGGCGCCCACGCCGCCACCGCCGACCACCACGCCGTGCCCCAGGTCGTCTTCACCGATCCGGAGGCCGCCGCCGTCGGACTCTCCCTCGCCGAGGCGGAGCAGGCCGGCCACCGGGTCCGCGCCGTCGACGTCGAGTTCTCCTCCGTCGCGGGCGCCGGCCTGTACGGCGACGGCTACCGGGGCCGCGCCCGCATGGTGGTGGACCTGGAGGACGAGATCCTGCGCGGGGTCACCTTCGTCGGCCCCGGCGTCGGCGAACTCATCCACTCGGCCACCATCGCCATCGCCGGCCGTGTCCCCGTGGACCGGCTGTGGCACGCGGTCCCGTCGTACCCGACGCTGAGCGAGGTGTGGCTGCGGCTGCTGGAGGCCTACCGGGACAACTGAGCGGACGGCTAGGGAAGTTCGAAGCCGAGGGCCGAGGCCGCCGCCTCCGGTGACGGCTGCGCCCACAGGGCCGCCACCGCCTCGTTGGTCGACAGGGACCGCAGCTCCGCGCGGTCCAGGTACAGCGTGCCGTCGAGGTGGTCCGTCTCGTGCTGCACGATCCGGGCCGGCCAGCCGGTGAACACCTCGTCCAGGGCGCGCCCGTGCTCGTCCTGCCCGCGCAGCCGCACCTCGGCGTGCCGGGCCACCACCGCCTGCCAGCCCGGCACGCTCAGGCAGCCCTCGAAGAACGCGGCCCGGGCGGTGCCGACCGGCTCGTACACCGGGTTGACCAGCACCCGGAACGGCTGCGGGACCCGGCCCCGGGCCACGGCGACCTCCTCCGGCACCGGCGCCGGGTCCTCGATGACCGCGATCCGCAGCTCCACGCCGACCTGCGGCGCGGCCAGACCCACGCCGGGCGCCGCGTGCATGGTGTCGCGCAGGGCCTCGACGAACCGGGCCAGCAGCGCCGGGCCGAGCTGGCCGTCGTACGGCTCGGTGCCGCGCCGGAGCACCGGCCGGCCGGCCGCGACGATGGGCAAGGGGCCGCCGGCGGCGAGGAGTTCCTCGACCCGCTCGGCGAGCGGTGCGTGATCACGGGGAGGTGCCATCGCGTCAGGATGCCACGCCCGCACCCCCCTCCCTGTGATGCACGTCACCAAAACCCCGGGGAACTCGGCCCCCTACCGGGCCGACTACTGGAGCGCCATCGCTTCCGTGCCGATGGTCCCCTCGGCACCGAGTCCCCGAAGGAAGCCCGCCGATGACCACCGCTCCCTCGACCACCCCGGCCGAGGCGTCCCGCCCCGCCGCCCGCAGCCGCTGGGCACCCCTGCGGCCCCTCGTGCTGCGCCTGCACTTCTACGCCGGCGTGCTCGTCGCGCCCTTCCTGCTGATCGCCGCCGCCACCGGCCTGCTGTACGCGGGCTCCTTCCAGGCCGAGAAGCTCCTGTACGACCATGAGCTGACCGTTCCGGCCGGCGACCGCGAGCTGCCGGTCTCCGCCCAGGTGGCAGCCGCCCGCACGGCCCACCCCGAGGGCACCGTCACGGCCGTACGCCCCGCACCCGAGGCCGGCGCCACCACCAGGGTGCTGCTCTCCGGCGTCCGGGGCGTCGACCCCGGACACACCCTCGCCGTGTTCGTGGACCCGTACACCGGCAAGGTCCGCGGCGCGCTCGAACAGTACGGCGCGACCGGCGCGCTGCCCCTGCGCACCTGGATCGACGAGCTGCACCGCGATCTGCACCTGGGCGAGACCGGCCGGCTCTACAGCGAGCTGGCCGCCAGCTGGCTGTGGGTGATCGCGGGCGGCGGCCTGGTGCTGTGGTTCTCCCGGCGCCGCGCCCTGCGTACGGTCCGCGGCACCAGCGGCCGGCGCCGCACCCTCGGACTGCACGGCACGGTCGGCGTCTGGACGGCCGCCGGGTTCCTGTTCCTGTCGGCGACCGGCCTGACCTGGTCGGCGTACGCGGGCGCCCACATCGACGAGCTGCGCACCTCGCTCGGCCAGGCCACCCCGTCCGTCTCGGCGGCCGTGGCCGGCGGCGAACACGCCGGGCACGGCTCGGCGGCGGGCGCCGGCGGCACGGCCGAGCACGGCGTGGGCCTGGACAAGGTGCTCGCGGCGGCCCGCGCGAAGGGGCTCGGCGACCCGGTGGAGATCGTGCCGCCCGCGGACCCGGACAGCGCCTACGTCGTCAAGCAGATCCAGCGCAGCTGGCCCGAGAAGCAGGACTCCGTCGCCGTCGACCCGCGCACCGGACAGGTCGTCGACGAGCTGCGGTTCGCCGACTACCCGGTGCTCGCCAAGCTCACCCGCTGGGGCATCGACCTGCACTCCGGGGTGCTGTTCGGACTGGTCAACCAGATCGCCCTCGCGCTGCTCGCGCTCGCCCTGATCGTGCTCATCGTGTGGGGCTACCGCATGTGGTGGCAGCGCGGCCGGGGCTCCGCGTTCGGCCGTCCGGTCCCGCGCGGCGCCTGGGCCCAGGTGCCGCCGTACCTCCTCGTGCCGGCCCTCGCGGCCGTCGCCGTGCTCGGCTGGTTCGTGCCGCTGCTCGGCATCCCGCTGGCCGGCTTCCTCGCCGTCGACATCGTCCTCGGCGAGATCGCGCACCGGCGCGGGCGGCGCACCTACGGGGATGTCGGTGGCGTGAAGTAGCGTGGGACGGCACGCGAGCATCGGGAGAAGGGGAGCGACGGGGAACATGGCGCGGGAAGACGGCCGGGCCCGGCGGCGCGGCCAGGGCGAACTGGAGGGCCAGGTCCTCGGCGCGCTGCGCGAGGCGGACGGGCCGGTCACCGCGGCCTGGGTGCAGCAGCGCCTGGGCGGCGACCTCGCCTACACCACCGTCGTCACCATCCTGACCCGGCTGCTCGCCAAGGACGTCGTCTCCCGCGAACGGCACGGCCGGTCCTTCGTATGGACGCCGACGGCCGACGTGGCCCGGCTGGCCGCGCTGCGCATGCGCCGCCTGCTCGACGGGGAACGGGACCGCGAGGCGGTCCTGGCCAGCTTCGTCACCGCCCTGCCGCCCGGTGACGAGCAGGTGTTGCGGGCCCTGCTCGACATCCCGGGCCCGGACGCCGGCGGTACGGAGGGCTGACCGCTCATGGGGGTCTTCGTCTTCCTGCCACTGGTGCTGCCGCTGTCCGCCTGGCCGGTCGCCCGGCTCGCCGAGACCCGGCTGCACCCGCGCACCGCCACCCGACTGCTGACCGCGGTCGCCGTCGTCATGGCCGTGTGCAGCACGCTGTGCCTGGCCCTGCTCATGGTGGTCGGCACCGCGCAACTGCCCGGCAACCCGCTGCCGGACGGCTGGTCCGACCCCGAGGTGCGGGCCGCCGTCCCGCACGACGAGGTGGCCGGCCGGGCCGCCATCCCCGCGCTCGCCGTGGTCACCGCCGCCTGTGCCCGCACCCTGTGGCGGCACCGCCGCGTCACCCGCCGCGCCCGCCGGGCGCTGGCCGGCGTGCCGGCACCCACGGTGGCGGTCCTGCCCGACGACACGCCGTACGCGTACGCCCTCCCCGGCGGCCGGGGCCGGGGCCGGATCGTCGTCACCACCGCGCTGGTGGCCGGGCTCACCTCCGCCGAGCGACGGGCCCTGTTCGCCCATGAACGCGCCCATCTGACCGCCCGGCACCACCGGCATCTCCTGGCCGCGCACCTGGCGGCCCGCGCCAACCCCTTCCTGCGTCCGCTGCGCACCGCCGTCGTCTACACGGCCGAGCGGTGGGCGGACGAGGAGGCGGCCCGCGCGGTCGGCGACCGGCGCACGGTCGCCCGCGCCATCGGCAAGGCGGCCCTGCTCGCCCCGCGCACGCCGGTGCCGACCGTGGCCGCGCTGGCGGCGACCGGCCCCGTGCCGCGCCGGGTGGCCGCGCTGCTGGCCCCCGCCCCCGCGGCCCGTACCTGGCCCTCGGCGTTCACCTCGGTCGGCCTGGCCGCCTGGGGCGCCGCCGCCGGGGCGCTGGTGTCCGCGATGTCGTCGGCGAACTCCGCCGTCACCCTGTTCCTCGTCCTCCAGGCGGCGACCCCGCTGTGAGGCGGAGCGACGCAGGACGGGCCGGGGTCAGGGCCTGCGACAGCGCGTCCGCTCCTCCGGGAAGCCGGCTCCCTCGTGCCGAGCCTGCCGCGGGAGGGCGCGGCCCGGCAGCAGCCGGGGTCCGGTCTGCTCCGGTGCCTCCTCGGCCGGCCCGGCCGGCACCCGAACAGCCGCGCGCGTTCCCGGCGCCCGGGCGGCGCACGGCGGTCGGGTCACGGCCGGCGCAGGGCGGCCAGCTCGGCGTCGGCCCGCTCGGTCACCAGGGTGAGCACGCGGCCGGCCACCGCCCGGTCCTCCTCGGAGATGCCCGCGTACAGCCGCGCGGAGATCACCGCGGTCTCGGCGGTGGTCGTGGCGTACAGCTCCCGCCCCGCCTCGGTGATGCGCAGGGCCGACGGTCCCTCGGGGGCGAGCAGGCCCGCGGCCGTCAGGCCGTCGATCGCGCGCAGCGCCTCGCTCTCGGGGATCTTGACCGCGCCGACGACGCCGTCCACCACGGCGGCCCGCTCGACCGCCCCGTCCGCGATCGCCGCGAGCCGGAGGGTGACGGACTGCAGGAAGGAGATGCCGTGCGGGGCGAGGACGTGCTCCAGGACGGCACGGCCTGCGTAGTGGGCGAGGGCGATCGTACGGCCTTCGGCGCGGGGTGCGGTGGTGGTCATGGCTGCTCCGTTGCGTGATCGGTGGTGCCGAACGGGTCGAGCGGTGCGTCGAGCAGGGTCGCCAGGTCCCGGGTGAACTCCCGGGCGCGCGGGCTGTCGGGGCCGCCGAGCGGGGCCAGCAGCTGGCGCAGCAGCCCCTGGACGACGTCGATCGCCTGACGGGTGGTCTCCCGGCCCTGCGCGGTGAGCGCGAGCTGCACCGCGCGCGGGTCGTCGGGGTCCCGGGTGCGTTCGACGAGGCCGGCCGACTCCAGGCCGCGGGCCAGCTTGGAGACGTACAGCGCCTCCAGACCGGTGTGGTCGGCGAGCCGGCGCTGGCTGGGGCGCAGCCCGGAGCGCTGCATGCCGTGCAGCGAGGCCACGAGCGCGTACTGCGCGTGGGTCAGGCCGAGCGGCGCCACCGCCCGGTCCACGGCGACCCGCCACTTCATCGACAGCCGCCACACCAGGAATCCGGGCGTGGCTCCTTCGGACACCTTGCTCATGGACAAATACAGTACATGGCTACTATGTACATGGCTACTATCTAGACGACTGTCAAGTCGTCCGCACCGCGGGTGCCCGGATCGCGCGGCGTTCCGGCCGCCAGGTGGCCACGAGGGCCGCCGCCAGCAGGAGTTCGGCGATGTCGCCGCCGTAGTACATGATCTCCGCGCCACCCCGGACCTCGGCCACGGGCGCGTGGACGCGCACCCAGAACCCGCCGTACATCAGCTGTGCCACCACCGCGTGCACGGCGATGGCGCATCCCAGGCAGACCAGCCGGGCGCGCACCCCCGGGCGGGCCGGGGCGGGATCGGGTCCGGCGACGGAGTGCGCGAACAGGCAGCCCGACAGCAGGAAGTGCGCGTGCAGCAGCCAGTGCCCGGCCGGATGGGCCGTGACGGTGTCGTGGAGCGCGGTGAAGTACAGGACCGGAAGCGTGCCCGTGGACAGCAGCAGGGCCGCCACCGGGTGGCCGAGCAGGCGGGCCGGGCCGCTGTGCAGGAGCGCGGTGAGCAGACGGGCGCGGGGTGCGGGCAGGGTGCGCAGCAGGAGGGTGACCGGGGCGCCGAGTACGAGCGCGAGGGGCGCGTACATGCCGATCAGCAGGTGCTGGGTCATGTGGCCGCGGAAGTCCCGGTGCGCGAAGGGTGCGGCCGGCGGCAGCAGCGCCACCGCCAGCAGGACCACCCCGGCGACGAAGCTGACGGTACGCCAGGTGCTCCAGGCCCGCGCCGGGTTCCGGCGCCGCGCCCGGCGGACCAGCAGCAGATAGCCGGCCGCGCACACCAGCAGCGCCAGGGCCGGCAGCAGCACCCCCGGCGCGCCGCCGCCGTCCTGCTGAGGGGCGTGGTGAAGGTGGTGGTGGTCCATCAGGCGGCGCGGCCCTCACGTCCGGCACCCGGGGCCGCCGGGTCGTAGGACCGTCCGCCGCGCTGCAGCAGCCGGCCGCCGGCCAGCAGCAGAGCGCCGAGGACGAGGAAGGCGATGTCCCACCACACCTGGTACGCCCCGCTGTGGACGTGGTGGATCCCCAGCACATGGTGGTCCAGCACGCCCTCGACGAGGTTGAACAGCCCCCAGCCCGCGAGGATCCAGCCCCACAGCACCCGCGAGGCCCACACCCGCCGCCGGCCGGTGGTCACCCGGGCGTACAGCACGGCCAGCCCGCCGAGCACGGCGAGCCAGCACACGGTGTGGAAGACGCCGTCCCACAGGGTGTTCATCTCCAGCCCGGAGACGGTGTGCGGATCGTAGTACCGCACGCCGATGCGGTCGTCGTCGGTGCTGCTGAGCATGTGGTGCCAGCGCAGCAGCTGGTGCAGCAGGATCCCGTCCAGGAATCCGCCGAGCCCCACTCCCAGAAGGAGTCCGGGCAGTTGCAGACTGGCGGGCGTGGTGTCGGCACGGGTCTCGCGCACGGTGGTTGCCATCGTTCCTCGTCTCGGTCGATTCCTCGGTCGATGGATCACGGCAGCGGTTGCTCTACCGACAGCTACCAGTTCCCCGGCTCCACCGCTGCGGCACGCTCGGCCATGTGTGCGGTGCGGGCGGAGCGGTACCGTTCCGGGGCGGTGAGCGTGCGTCCGCCCCGCGTCCACGCCCTGTCCCGGCGAAAAATCTGCCCCTTCGACCGGGCGAAAGGTTGATAAGCCATAACTTGCACGGTTTGGCCTGCGTTTCACCGGATGCGGGCGAGCGCCCGCGACCGTATGTGGAAGGACAGGGAACCGATGAAACGGGTTACCCGAAACAGTGTGATCGCCGTCGCCGCCGCCTCCGGTGCGATGGCAGTGGCGGGGCCGGTGCACGCCGACTCCGCCGCGGAGGCCGCCGCGGGCGGCTCGCCCGGGCTGATCTCCGGCAACGGCATCCAGCTGCCGGTACACGTTCCGGTGAATGTGTGCGGGAACACCGTGAACGTGGCCGGGCTGCTCAACCCCGCGATGGGCAACCGCTGTGCCAACGCCGGCCACCACGCCGCCGGGAAGGAGGAGCCCGCGGCGTCGGGCGGGGCCACGGCGCACGGCATCACACACGACTCGCCCGGCGTGATCTCCGGCAACGGCATCCGGCTCCCGGTCGATCTGCCGGTGAACGTCAGCGGCAACACCGTCAACGTGGTGGGCATCGGCAACCCCGTCTTCGGCAACGAGTCCGTGAACGGCCCGGGCGACCGCCCCGAGGAACCCGGCCGGACCACACCGCCGGCCCCGAAGCCGGAACCGCCCACCCGGGTGACCCCGCCGGTGCACTCCGAGCCGCCGCACCCGCCCCGGCC
>NZ_MUMF01000601.1:0-124 GCF_002155905.1 Streptomyces tricolor
GCGGGAGCAGACCGGCGCCAGCAGCAGCGTGCTGCTCAGCCCGCACACCGAGGACGCCTTCCACCCCGGCCGGGCCCATCTGCTGGTCCTCGCCTGCCTGCGCAACCCCGACGCCGTCGCCACC
>NZ_MUMF01000601.1:166-3285 GCF_002155905.1 Streptomyces tricolor
TGCCCACCCTGTGGGCGGCCGAGGACGGCCTGACCCTGCGCTTCGACCCCGCCTACACACCCTTGGACCAGGCCTCCGCGGAGCACCGGGCGGCCTACGGACGCCTGGCGGACGAACTCGCCCGGGTCTCGGTGGCGGTGACGCTGGCCCCCGGCGACATCCTGGTGCTCGACAACGACCTCGTCGTCCACGGCCGGGTCCCCTTCACCGCCCGCTACGACGGCACCGACCGCTGGCTGAAACGTTCCTCTGTACGGGTGCCGGGCCGCCGTACCCGCCCGCCCGCCGAACGCTCCGAGCACGGCTACGGCCAGGCCGCCCTGGCGGCGTACCGATGACCGGCACCGACCACCGACAGGGGGAGCCCATGGCGTCCGACGACACCGCCCTGCGCATACTCAGCACCGGCGACGTGGCCGGTATCGACATCGCACTGCCCGACGTCGTCTCCGTGGTGGAGCAGGCGTACCGCACCCTGGCGGAGGGCCGCTCCGCCAATCCGCGCAAGCTCACCGTCACCCCCGAGGACGGCCACTCCGTCGCCTACGCCATGCTCGGCCGGGACGGGGAGCGCAACGTGGTCGCGGTCAAGACGTCGTACAAGTACGGCCTGCACGAGGACCGCGACAAGCAGCACTACTACACGACGCTGACCCTCTACGACGATGTGACGGGCCTGCCCGTGGCCATGATGGACTGCGGCCGGGTCGGTGCCCTGCGCACCCCGGCCGTCTCCGCGCTGCTCGCCCGCGAACTCGCCGCGCCCGGCAGCCGCAGCGCGCTCGTCATCGGCACCGGCACCCAGGGCCGGCTCGCGCTGCCGTTCCTGCTGACGACGCTGCCCCGGCTGGACCGGCTGATGCTGTTCGGCACCCACCCGGAGGGCATCCGGGCGGCGCGTGCCCAGCTGCACGCGCACTTCCCCGACCGCGAGCTGGAGATCGTCTCCGATCTGCGGGCGGCGGCCGGGCAGGCCGACATCGTGCTGGCCACCGCCGGCCCCCGCACCCCCGCCTCGGTGCCCGCCGAGTGGCTCCGCCCGGCCGCCCTGTCGGTGCTCGTCGGCTACGGCATCGCGCCCTCCACCCTGCACCGGGCCGACCGGGTGATCGCCACCAGCGCCGCCCAGATGCGCGTCACCGGCACCGACATGGCCGACGAGACGGGCGAACTGCGCGCGGTGGACGCCGAGTTCCCCGACGTGCTCGCGGGCCGCGCGGCCGGCCGTACCGGCCCGGGGCAGCGGATCTTCGCGTACAACAGCGGGCTGGTCGTCACCGACATCGCCCTCGGCCACCGCTTCGCGCAGCTCGCCCTCGCCCAGGGCCTGGGCACGGTGGTGCCGCTGTGGAGGTGACCGCCCCGCTGCGCTCGCACACCACGCCCGAGGTGCGCGCCCTGCTGGCCGACCCGCTGCTGCGCGACCTGAGCCACGGCCTCGGCGGCCCCTACCACGCGCTGCTCCCCGCGCGGTTCGACGCCAACGCCGGCGCCTTCGGCCGGGCGCTGGCCGAGGCGGGCGTCGACGGCACGGTGTACTTCGCCAAGAAGGCCAACAAGGCGGCCGTCTTCCCCGAGCGGGCCGCCGAGCTGGGCCTGGGCGTGGACGTGGCGAGCCACGGTGAGCTGCGCGAGGCGCTGGCCCACGGGGTGCGCGGGACCGACCTGGTGGTGACCGGACCGGCCAAGTCCGAGCGGCTGCTGCGGGTCGCCGTCCTGCAGGGCGCGCTCGTCGCCGTGGACGCCCTGGACGAACTGGACCGCCTCGCGGCGCTGGCGTCCGGCCTCGGCCGCACCGCGCGGGTGCTGCTGCGCCGGCTGCCGCCCGGCCCGCCCAGCAGGTTCGGGCTGGACGACGCCGAGACCCGGGCGGCGCTGCGGCGCTGCGCCGACGGCCCGGTCGACGTCGCGGGCTTCAGCTTCCATCTGTCGGGCTACGACGTCCGGCAACGCGCCGACCTGGCCGGGCGGTTGGTCCGGGACTGCCGAGACGCCCGGGAGCTGGGCCTGCACCCGGACCGCATCAGCATCGGCGGCGGCTTCGTGGTGGACTACGTCGGTGCCGAGGACTGGCGCCGGTTCACCGCCGCCGACCGGTCCGAGCACTACCACGCCGGCCGGACCTTCCCCGGCGGCTGGTACCCGTACCACTCCCCCGTCGCCGGCGCCGACGCCCTGCGCGCGATCCTGGCTGCCGTACCGGCCGGTGAACGGGACAGCCTCGCCGGGCTGTTGCGGGCCGCCGGGGTCCGGCTGCTGGTGGAGCCCGGGCGGGCGCTGCTGGACCAGGCCGGCTGTACGGTCTTCGCCGTGCAGGGTGTCAAGGACCGCGACGGCTACGCGATCCTCACCGTGGACGGCACCAGCCTGAGCCTGTCGGAGCAGTGGTTCGGCAGCGAGTTCCTGCCGGACCCGGTGCTGGTGCCGGGCGTCCCGGACGCCGGCTCCGCCGCGGGACCGTACCCCGCCTGCGTGGGCGCGGCCAGCTGCCTGGAGTCCGACATGCTGACCTGGCGCAAGATACCCTTCCCGGTCCGGCCGGCCGTCGGTGACCTGCTGGTCTACCTCAACACGGCCGGCTACCAGATGGACTCCAACGAGTCGCCGTTCCACGAGCTGCCCCTGCCGCCCAAGGTCGTCGTAGAACAGGTCTCCGACGGCACCGCCGCCCGCCTCCGCTGGCACCTCGACCGCCACCCGTAGGGAGTTCCGCCCATGGCCCCGAGCCCGCACCCCCTGCACCGTCCGGCCGTCGTGCGCCGGGTCTCCGAACTCATCGGTGCCACCCCGCTGTTCGAGCTGTGCCGCACGGAGAGCGACGCACGGCTGCTGCTGAAGCTGGAGCAGTTCAACCCGACGGGCACGGCCAAGATACGCATGGCCCGCCAGATGGTGGTCGACGCCGAGGAGCGCGGACTGCTGCGCCCCGGTGGCCGCATCATCGAGTCGACCTCCGGCAACACCGGTCTTGGCCTCGCCGTGGTCGCCGCCGAACGCGGCTACACCTTCACGGCGGTGGTCGACCACCACGCGGCCAAGGACAAGCTGCGCGCCATGCGGGCCATGGGCACGGAACTCGTCTACGTCGCCGACGCGGGCGACGACGACCTGGCCACGGC
>NZ_MUMF01000602.1 GCF_002155905.1 Streptomyces tricolor
CCTCGGGCGCGCCGGCCGCGGCGGCCTGGCTGCTGCCGGGGCTGACACTGGCGCCGGCCTCGCTGGCCCTGGCCTCTTTCGTGGGGATCCGGGTCGCGGCCGGCGCGCCCGAGGCGGGCAGCAGCAGCCCGGTCAGGGTCAGCAGCGGCACGCTCACCGCGAGCACGGCGACCGTACGGGTCAGTGCCAGCCGCAGCCCGCCGCCCGGCGTGGCCGCGGCGACCTCGTGCAAGGGGTCCGCGTGCGGGCCGTAGGACAGGGCGACCCCGGCGACGGGCACCACCGGCGCGACGGCCAGCAGCAGCGCCCGCGCGCCCGCGACCCCCGCCCCGTACGACAGCGCCAGCGCGGCCACGGCCACGCCCAGCACGGCCGGCAGCCACGCCCCGCGCACGGCGGGCCCGGCGGCCCACAGCAGCCGGGCGAGCCGAGGCAATCCGGGCCGCAGGGCCGCCCCGGAACCGGGACGCGCGGCCCCGGCGCCCACCGGAGCCGAGACCGCCCCCGCCGCCGGAGCCGAGACCGGCCCCGCCGCCGGAGCCGAGTCCGACCCCGTCGTCGGCTGCTGCGGTCCGGCCGCCGCCGGCACCCCTGCCCGGCTGGTGAGCCGCTGCGGTCCGGCTGTCTCCGGCGCCGCCGCTCGGGTGGTGATCCGCTGTGGTTCGGCCGTCTCTGGCGCCGCCGCCCTGCCGACGAGCGGCTGCGGCCCGGCCGCCTCGGGTGCCGCCGTCCGGCTGGTGACCCGCTGTGGTTCGGCTGTCTCCGGCGCCGCCGCTCGGGCGGTGATCCGCTGCGGTCCGGCCGTCTCTGGCGCCGCCGCCCTGCCGACGAGCGGCTGCGGCCCGGCCGCCTCGGGCGCCGCCGTCCGGCCGGTGAGCTGTTGAGATCCGGCTGCCTCCGGTGCGCCCGCCCTGCTGACGAGCGGCTGCGGCCCGGCCGCCTCCGGAGCCGTCGTCCGGTCGGTGAGCCGCTGCTCCGCCCCGGCCGTCTCGGCCCCTGTCACCCGGTCCAGTACCGCCGCACGCATCTGTGCGAGCACCGCCCCCGCCGCCGTGCCGCGTACCGCGGCCGACACCCGGGGCGCGCAGGTCGCGCAGGTCTCGACGTGTTTCTCCAGGGACCAGGCGTCCGGTTCCGGCAGGACGCCCTCGGCGTAGCGGGCGATCAGGTCGGCGGGGGCGTGCCAGGGGTGTCGTGCGCGGCGGGTCATGCGGTGCCTCCCAGCGGGGACGGGTGCAACTGGGCCAGCGCCTCGCGCAGCTCGGCACGGGCGCGGCGGGCCCGGGACTTGACCGTGCCCTCGGGGATGCCGAGCAGCCGGGCCGCCTCCCGGGTGCTCAGCCCGTCCACGACCGTCGCCCGCAGCACCTCCCGCAGCTCGGGGGAGATCCGGTCGAGCGCGGTGCCGACATCGCCGTACTCCAGCCCGGCCAGCACCCGGTCCTCGGCGGACGGCGCGGCGTCGGACTCGTGCCGCCCGGGGCCCTCCGGCTCCGGCAGCGGTGCCGCGACCCGCGCGACCCGTTCCTGCGCCCGCCGCGCGTCGACCAGCCGGCGCGCGGCGATCGTCCACAGCCAGCCTCCGGCCTCCCGTCCGCGGTGCCCGGCCGCCGACCGCCACACCGTGACGAACGTGTCCTGCACCACCTCCCGCACCAGCTCCGGGTCGGCACACCGCCGGGTCAGCCGCGCGTGCAGCCACCCGGCGTGCCGGTCGTACAGCTCGGCCATCGCCGCCGCGTCCCCCTGCGCGACGGCCCGCAACAGGGCGGCGTCCGCGCCGCTCCCGTCGTCCGTCTCCCGCTGGCCCCCCATGGGGCGGAACAGTCTCACACCCCCTCTATCGATCACCGCGCCGGCGCCGGATCACCTCCGGGCACCGGATTTGCCGCGCGTGGCGCCGGGCTCACGGGGTAGGCCTGCCGTAAACCGTCCAAAGCCGTAGCATCCGCTCCCCGACAAGGAGGCCCCCGTGGCCGCACCGGCTCGACTCACGATTCCGGCCCAGTCCCCGTGGAAACCCGTGGCGGATCCGTCCGCCGAGACCGCCGAGGCGTCGCTGTGCGTGTTCAGCGCCGAGAGCGCGTGCGCGCAGGCGCCGCTGACCAGTGAGCCGCCGCTGCCCGACGCCGAGCCGCTGACCAGCGAGCCCCCGCTCGCCGAGACCGCCCCGCTGACCAGCGAGTCCGACCCGTTCCCGGACTCCTTCGCGCCGGGGCTGTAGATGGCCGCGGCGTCCGACGAGCCCCCCGCCCGGCCCTCCGCGGACCTCGCCCGGCTCGCCGAGCTGCACGGGGTCGCCACCTCCTACCGCCCCGCTCCGGACCGTACCGTCCAGGTCCCCGCCTCCGCCGTGACCGCCGCCCTGGCCGCCCTCGGCGTCGACGCGACCGGACCGGACGCCGTACGCGCCGCCCTCACCGCCCGGGAACGCGAACTGCGCGAGCGCCTGCTGCCGCCGACGGTGGTCCAGTGGGCCGGCGCGGAGCCGGCCGCCGCCCTCACCGCCCTGCCCGCCGGCACCCGGCTGCACATCGTCACGGAGGACGGGGAGGAGTGGGCGGACCAGACGGCCCCCGGGGCACCGGGGGCAGCGGATCTCCCGCTCGGCGTCCACCGGCTGACCGCCACCGCCCCGGACGGGCGGACCGGTGAGGCGTGTCTCGTCGTCGCCCCGGACCGGCTGCCCGCCCCGCCCGGCCGCTCCTACGGCCTGCTCGTCCAGCTGTACTCCCTGCTCTCCCACCGCTCCTGGGGCATGGGCGACCTCACCGACCTCGCCGAGCTGGCCGGCTGGGCCGGACACACCGCGGGCGCCGGGTACGGCCGCGTGCAGCGGGTTGACCTGGATAAACCCGGCGCCCGCGGTGTGT
>NZ_MUMF01000603.1 GCF_002155905.1 Streptomyces tricolor
GAGCGGGTCGGGTGTTCCGGGTGCGGTCGAGGGGTCGGCTCCGGTTGCGGTGCCTCCGAGGCCGATCGAGCGGTCGGTTCCGGTTCCGGTTCCTCCGGGGTCGGTCGAGCGGTCGGTTCCGGCTCCGCGTCCTGCGGGTAGCTGAAGGTGACGTTCTCGAACCGGATCTCCTTCGGATCCTCCGGCAGCGGCTCCCCGCCCGCTGGGATAGCCCGCTCGGCCGCCGCGGTGTACATCCGCTGGAGATCGCCCACGAACAGAGCCTCCTCGTGCAGCTGGTTGATCTCCAGCACCAGCGTGTCCAGGCTCGCCGCCCCGGTACGGATCGCGATCACCGCCGTACCGGCCACCGACAGGGCCATCGCACCCGCCAGCAGCAGCGCGCCCAGCGTCGCGTAGGTGGCGAGGGTCGCCAGGCCCGTCCAGGCCGCCGCGATCAGCCCGGTCCGCGCGGCCAGCCGGGACAGCCGGGCCTGCTCGGCCTCCGCGGTCTCCGACATGGACCGGAAGTGGCGCAGCAGGAACGGGCCCACTCCGTGCACCCGGATCTCCGGCGCGGCGGCCGGCTCGGTGAGCAGGCTGCTGATCAGCTGGCCGGCCCGGGCGTGCTGCACCCAGGTGTGGAAGGACTCGTAGCGGCGCCGGGCGTTGGTCAGCGCGCTCCAGGCGCTGGGCAGGGTCATGGTGACCAGCAGCGGCAGCAGGGCCGGATGCAGCACGGTGAGCACGCCCGCCGCGGCCACCAGCGAGATCATCGCGTTGATCACCCGGGCGCTGTAGCCGATCATGTGCCGGGCGGACCGGGCGCCGTACTGGGCCGTGTCCAGCAGTTTGTGGAAGGCGTGGTCCTCGATCGCGGCCAGCTCGACGTTCGCCGCCCGCTCCAGGTACAGCTCGGTCGCCACCCGCTCCACCTTGGGCTCCAGCCGTCCGGTGGCATAGACGGAGGCGGCCCGCAGCAGCGCGGCCACCAGCATCACGGCCGCCATCACGGCCAGGGCCGGTGCGGCCGAGCGCAGCCGCTGTGCGATGTCGGGGCCGGTGAGCAGCTTGCCGAGCGCGGTGTTCACGGCCAGCAGACTCACCGCCTGGGCCGCGCCCCGGCCCACCTCGGCGGCCAGCACCACGCGCGCGGCCCGCGCGTCGGCCTGCCGGGCCAGCCGCAGACTGGACGCCAGCATGCCGGGCAGCCGGGCCGTCATCGCCCGGAAGCTCAGCGTCAGGAAGGCGTCCGCGTGCTGGTTCCAGCCCATGTCGTAGCGCAGCGGCCCGCCGAACAGCAGCCGCTCCGACGCCGACACCACGGGCTCGGCCGCCTCCCGTCCCTTCCTCACCATGACCTCCCGGACCCCGACGGAACGGCCACTATCGCGGCCGTGGCCGCCGCCCGGCAGGGCGCGAGAGGACGTGCGAGGGGCGCGAAAGGAGCGCGGTCGAGGGCTGGGGGTCGTGGCTACGGCCTATGGCTACGGCGTATGGCTATGGCGTATGGCTATGGCGCGATCACCGGGCGTGGGGTGCGGGCCCGGCCGGGGGCCGCCGGGCGGCGGTGAGCGAGCCGTGCGGTGGAGCGGTGAGTGGGCCGTGCGGTGGAGCGGTGAGCGGGCCGGCGGTGGACCGGCTACGCCGGGACGGGGGTGGACCGGTTACGCCGGGACGGCCCGCGACCAGTCCGGGGCCGTCCCCGTCACCCGGCACAGGGCCAGGTACAGCGGGATCGGCGGGGTGTACGGAACCGTGCCCTCCGGCCGGTGGATCAGCCGGGCGGTGCCGGTGACCAGGGCGCCGGCGGAGTAGTGGGCCGGGGCCGGCCAGGGCAGGGCGTAGTCGGAGTCCGACGGAACGATCCACCACCAGTGGGAGCCGTCGGTGTACACGCAGCCCACCCGCGGCAGCCGGGTCACGACGAGCGGACCGAGGCGATCGGGCACGGCCACGGCGTCGAAGCCCAGCGGGGCGGTCATGCCGTCCGGCAGCGACAGCCGATGGCCCGGTTCCGGGGCCGGCCGGCGGCGCTGCAGGCGGACCAGGGTGTTCAGGCCGATGGCGGGCTCCTGGCCGGCACCGATGCCGTCGGACCGGCCGGCGCCGCTCACGGACGCTCCCCGGGCAGGCGCCACTCGGGCGCGCGGTACGCGTGCGGCTCCGGGGGCGTCTGCGGTCGGTGCGGGTGCGGGTGCGGGCGGGCGGTGTGCCGGTGCTGGTCCACCGTGCCGTGCCGCTGCTGCTCGGGTGTCCCGCGCAGCGGCTGACCGGCGGGGACGTGCCGGTGCTGCTCCGGCATTCCGTGCCCGCGCCGCCCCGGTTCCCCCTGCCCTTGCCGACCCGGCTTCCCGAGCCCGTCGTGCTCCGGCTCCCCGGGCCCGTACCGCCCTGATTCCACCCGCTCGCCCTCCTTTGGCGCTCGCCCGCTCGCTTCGGCCGGCCGGTCCTCGTCGGAGTCGTCCGAGCGGCTCGGCTTGGGGCGGGCGCCCCAGCCCAGGTCGTCCCGCGGCTCGCCGGTGTCCTCGCCGGTATCGGTCCGGCGGGGCAGTTCGGCCCAGACCAGCAGGCCGGGGCCGTGCTCCTGGGCACCCCAGGCCCGGCACAGCGCGTCGACGAGAAGCAACCCCCTCCCGTGCTCCTCGTCGGGTCGCTGCGGGGACGGACGGGGTTCGCCAGGAGCACAGCCCTCGTCGTGTACGGCTATGCGCACCATGTCGTCGTGATCGTGCAGCTCGCACACGACCCGGCCGCTCGCGGTGTGCACGATCGCGTTGGTGACCAGCTCGGATATGACCAGGGCCGCGTTGTCGCAGGTGTCCGCGCAGACCGACCAGCCGGACAGCCGCGCGTACGTCAGGCGTCTCGCCTGGGCGACGGAACCCGGGTGTGCGGCCAGTTCGAAGCGGAACCTGCGCTCGGCAGCGCCCCCCTGGGGGGATGCTCCCGCCGCGGCACCGAGACCGGAAGGGTCTGCGGCCGCGTCTGTTCCTAAGGGCGCGGACGGAATCACGCCTGCCACTATCTCCCTGCCACGGACACTTGGCAAGAGTCACTCTGAAAATTGCAGAGTGCTGTGTGACTCGGTGGGAGGCCGTGGCACACTGCTCGGAACAGCACGTCGCGCGGCGCCAATTGGAGTCGTCGGAGACCCGACCGGCCTTCGAACGAAGCTTCGAATGGCGCCGTAGGGCTGTCAGGAAACTTTGGACACGGGGCTCCGGCAGGGAGCTTCGGCGGCGGGCTTCGGCACAACGCTTCGGTGAGGGGCTTTCGGTGGAGGTGGGAGCGTGAGCGAACCGCGGTCCGCGCCGACGGTGGGCCAGGTGGTCCTCGGCCGGCGCCTGCTGGACCTGCGGGAACGCGCCGGACTGAAGCGCGAGGAGGCCGCCCGCGTCCTCCGGGTCGCGCCCGCCACCGTCCGCCGCATGGAGATGGCCGAGGTCGCCCTCAAGATCCCGTACGTGCAACTGCTGCTGAAGGCCTACGGCGTCCCCGACGAGGAGGCCGAGGTCTTCGTCCAGCTGGCGGAAGAGGCGAACAAACCCGGCTGGTGGCAGCGGTTCCACGACATCCTGCCGGGCTGGTTCTCGATGTACGTCAGCCTGGAGGGCGCCGCCGCCCTGATCCGCTCCTACGAGCCGCACTTCGTCCCCGGCCTGCTGCAGACCGAGGACTACGCGCGCGCCGTGCTGAAGTCCGGCGCCATCGGCCAGACGAGCCCGGACGACATCGAGCGGCATGTCGCGTTGCGCATGCAACGGCAGGAACTGCTGGCCCGTCCCGACGCGCCCCGTTTCTGGGTGGTGATGGACGAGACCGCCCTGCGCCGCCCGGTCGGCGGCCCGGAGGTGATGCGCGCGCAGATCGACAAGTTGTTGGAGGCCACGAAGCTGCCCCATGTGACGCTCCAGGTGGCCCCGTTCGCCAACGGGCCCCACCCGGGAACGTACGGGCCCTTCGTGCTGTTCCGATTTGCCATGTCAGAACTGCCGGACATGGTCTACAGCGAGTACCTGACCGGGGCCGTCTACCTGGACGCGCGCACCGAGGTGGCGACCCACCTGGAGGTCATGGACCGCATGGCGGCGCAGGCCGCTACGGCACAACGCACGAAGGAGATCCTCGAGGATCTCCGCAAGGAGCTGTGAATGGATCGCATCAAGCCGCGCGGACGCGTGTACAACGGCATGCCCGCGCGGGAGTTGGGCAGCGAGGGCTGGCACAAGCCCTGGAGCGGCGGGAACGGCGGAAACTGCCTGGAAGCGATGAAGCTGGCCGACGGCCGGATCGCCGTCCGTCAGTCGACCGACCCGGACGGGCCGGCGCTGATCTACACCATGGACGAGATGACCGCGTTCATCGAGGGCGCCAAGGCGGGTGAGGCCGACTTCCTGCTGTCCTGACCTGTGTTGTTGCTAACTCCGCTTCCTTGTTGACCCGTCCCTCACGAACCGGGCGAGCCGGTACCGGGCCGATCCCCCGTACCGGCCTCCGCCCGCCCCCTGACCGTCACTCCGGCGGCAGCACCCCGCACAGCGCTTCCAGCGCCGCCCCGTAGGCGTGTTCGGCCGGAGCCGCGTACCCCACCACCAGGCCGTCGCCGGCCGCCGTCGGGCTCTCCGGGTGCCGGAACCCGGCGAGCCCGTCGAGGGCGATGCCCTGCCACGCGGCGGCCTTCACCGTCGACCGCTCCGTGCCCGGCGGCAGTCGCAGCACCGCGTGCAGCCCGGCCGCGATGCCCGTCACCTCGATGTGCGGCGCCTGCGCGGCGAGCGCGGCGACGAGCCGGTCACGCCGCCGCCGGTACCGCTGCCGCATCCGCCGCACATGTCGGTCGTACGACCCGCAGGCGACGAAGTCCGCGAGAGCCAGCTGGTCCAGCACGCTCGCCCACCCCTCCCGTTCCCCCTTCGCCGCCAGCACCGGCTCCACATACCGCTGCGGCAGCACCATCCAGCCCAGCCGCAACGCCGGTGACAGGCTCTTGCTGACCGACCCGAGGTGGATCACCCGCTCCGGATCGAGCCCCTGGAGCGCGCCGACGGGCCGGCGGTCGTACCGGAACTCGCCGTCGTAGTCGTCCTCCAGCACCGTCGCCCCGCGCGCGCGTGCCCAGTCGATCACCGCGGCCCGGCGCTCGGGATGCAGCGGGCCGCCGGTCGGGAACTGGTGCGCGGGCGTCAGCAGCGCGGCCCGCTCGCGCCCGAGCGCGTCCACCCGCGCACCGTGCTCGTCCAGCGGCAGCGGTACGGTGCGCACGCCGGCCGCCGCGAGCAGGTCCCGGTGGAAGCCCAGACCGTACGCCTCCACGCCCAGCGGACCGCGCAGCACCCCGCCCGCGGCCGGCCCGTCCGGCGTGCCCCGGCCGAACAGGAGCCGCAGCGCGTGCGCGAAACCCGAGCAGATCACGATCCGGTCCGGCTCGGTCCGCACCCCACGCGCGCGTGCCAGGTACTCCGTCAGCGTCTCGCGCAGCTCGCGGCGCCCGGCCGGATCGCCCGGCCCGAACGCCTCGTTCGGCGCCGCCTGCAGCGCCCGGCGGTACGAGGCCGCCCAGGCCGCGCGCGGAAAGGCCGACGCGTCCGGCGTGCCCTGCCGCAGGTCGTGCCGCGGCCCACGCGCGCGTGAAGGCGCCTTCACGGGCGTGCGGACGGCGTGCCGCAGCGGCTCGCTCCTCTCGGCGACCCGGGTCCCCGAACCCTGCCGGGCGGTCAGCCAGCCCTCCGCGACCAGCTCGGCGTACGCGTCGGCCACCGTGTTGCGGGCCACGCCCAGGTCCGCCGCGAGCGACCGGTACGGCGGCAGCCGGGTGCCCGGCGTCAGCCGCCCGCTGCGCACGGCCTCCCGCAGCGCCCTGGTCAGCGCCGCCCGCCGGCCGCCCGGCCCGGACAGCTCCAGATGCAGGTCCGCACCGATCCGCTCCGCGGAATTGACCCACGATTCCGTCATGGAAATGCACCCTACAGCCGGTCTTTCAGGCTCCTAGGTTGGAGCACATGACGACGAACACCGCCACCGCCATCACCGCCATCACCGCCGCCACCGCCGACGCCGACCTCACCCCCGGCATCGCCGCGGCCGAGGCCGCCCGCACGCGCCTGGACTTCGCGAAGGCCGCGCCGAAGGTCTTCCGCGCGATCGTCGGCTTCGACGCCGCCGCCCGCGAGGGCATCGACCCGGCCCTGGTCGAACTGATCCAGATCCGCGCCTCCCATCTCAACCACTGCGCCTACTGCCTGCACATGCACACCAACGACGCCCGCAAGGCCGGCGAGAACGAGGACCGGCTCCACATGGTCGCCGTCTGGCGCGAGGCACGGCACTTCTTCACCCCGAAGGAACAGGCCGCCCTCGCCCTGACGGAGGCGGTGACCCTGGTCGCCGACGGCGGTGTCCCCGACGCCGTCTACGCCGAGGCCGCCGCCCACTTCGACGACCGGGAACTGGCCCACGTCCTGTCGCTGATCCTCACGATCAACACGTGGAACCGCGTGGCCCTGGCCACCGGAAAGGTCGCGGGCACGGACGAGCGCACCGGCTGACAGCGTCGGCGCGCCGGCTGAGGCCGTGCCCCTCGCGGGGGCGGGAGCCGACTGGACGGGGCCGGCGGTGCCGCTGGTGCTGGTCCCGGCCTCGTGCCGGCCTGGTGCCGGTGGTGCCGGCGCTCAGGCCACCATCGGCCGGTCCGTGGGCGCGATCGGGGCCGGGAGCCGGGAACTCCCGGTCAGATAGCGGTCGACGGCCGCCGCGACGGCCCGCCCCTCCGCTATCGCCCAGACAATGAGCGACTGCCCGCGCGCCGCGTCCCCCGCGGCGAACACACCGGGCACATTGGTCGCGAAGCCGTCGTCCCGGGCGATCGTGCCGCGCGGCTGCAGCGCCAGCCCCAGCTGCTCGATCAGCCCGTCCTCCTGGTCGGGCCCGGAGAACCCGAGGGCTAGCAGCACCAGGTCGGCGGGGAGCGTCCGCCCGGTGCCCGGCACCGGAAGCCGCCGCTCGTCGACCTCCACGAGATGCAGTGACCGCACATTCCCCCTCTCGTCCCCCTCGAAGCGGAGCGTGGACGCCGCGAACAGCCGCGCGTCCGCGTCCGCCGCCGGCGCCGTACGCAGATCCCGCGCCTCTTCGTGCGCCGCCGACAGCCGGTAGATCTTCGGGTACGTCGGCCACGGCTCGCTGTCCTCGTCGCGCTCGGCGCCCGGCTGTGCGTAGATGTCCAGCTGGGTCACGGACGCGGCCCCTTCGCGCACCGCGGTACCCAGACAGTCCGCCCCGGTGTCCCCGCCGCCGACGATCACGACATGCTTTCCGGCGGCCGACAGCGGCGAGACCTCCAGATCCCCCTCGCACACCCGGTTGGAGAGCGGCAGGTACTCCATCGCCTGGTGTATCCCGTTCAACGCCCGGCCCGGCACCGGAAGTTCCCGCCACGCCGTCGCTCCTGTGGCGATCACCACCGCGTCGTACCGGGACCGCAGTTCGGTGGCCGAGACGTCCCGGCCGACCGCCGTCGAGGTGCGGAATTTCGTCCCCTCGGTGCGCATCTGCTCGATCCGCCGCTCCAGATGCCGCTTCTCCATCTTGAACGCGGGTATGCCGTACCGCATCAGCCCGCCGATCCGGTCGTCCTTCTCGTACACCGCGACCGTGTGCCCGGCCCGGGTCAGCTGCTGCGCGGCGGCGAGCCCGGTGGGCCCGGAGCCGATGACGGCGACCGTCTTCCCGCTCAGCCGCTCGGGCGGCCGGGGAGGGGTGAAGCCCTCCTCCCACGCCCGGTCGGCGATCGCGCACTCGACGTTCTTGATGGTGACGGCCGGCTGGTTGATCGCCAGCACGCACCCCGCCTCGCACGGCGCCGGACACAGCCGCCCGGTGAACTCCGGGAAATTGTTGGTGGCGTGCAGCCGGTCGCTCGCGGTCCGCCAGTCCTCCCGCGAGACCAGGTCGTTCCACTCGGGGATGAGATTGCCCAGCGGGCAGGCCTGGTGGCAGAACGGGATGCCGCAGTCCATGCAGCGGTCGGCCTGCTTGCTGATGATGGGCAGCAGCGCGCCCGGGACGTACACCTCGTCCCAGTCCCGCACCCGCTGCTCGACGGGCCGCCGCGGCCACTCCTGGCGCGGCGTGGTCATGAACCCCTTGGGATCGGCCATGGGCGTCTTCCTCGCGTACGGGCACCACAGGCACCGGGTGGCACCACAGGCACCGGGTGTACGAAGGGCCGTGCGTCATCGGGCGGCACTCTTCCGGCCACGATACGTCCCCGCCGACACCCGCGCAGAGTGGCGGACAGCGCTTTCTCCCAGGGATCACGGCACCCGGCCCGGGGGTTCCCGGCGGCCGGGTGATGCTCAGCCGGGCGGGCAGGGGCGGCCCTCTCGGCGGCGCGCGGCGCCGGGTGCGCGCCGAGGCCGGATCAGGCCAGGGCCACTATGTAGGCGAGGGCCGCCGCGGCCGAGGCGACGGTCCGGACGTGGTTCCAGAACGTCCACTCGCGCACATACTCCGGCCAGTACACGGCGGCCTCCGGGGTGCCCGGGGTGAGCCCGGCGAGCCGGTCGTTGCGGGGCACGTTCGCGACGATCGTCAACCCGAACGAGCCCATCAGGTACAGCGCGCTGCCCACCAGCAGTTCCACCGTCCCCTCGTCCGGCCACACCACGAACGTCACCACCGCTATGAGCGCGCTCAGCACCGCGGACCCGGTGAACACGGCCATGAAGGCCGGCCGCACCGCGGCGACGTTGATCGCGTTCATCGCCGCGACACCCTGGGCGGGCGGCAGCGCCGCGAGCCCCCGCATCACGAAGGTCGAGAACCCGCAGAAGACCCCGGCCACCAGCCCGGTCCCGAGAATTCCCGCCACGACCAGCACGAAGAACGGCCCGTCGATCATCTCCACGCCCCCCTTCCGTTCCACCCCGTGCCGTAGCCCGGCATCAGCGTTCCCCTGTCCCCGGTGAAGGCCCGGGACCGGGAACCGGCCCCGCCCGAGTCCCACGGTCGCACCCGTCCCGACGCCCCCTCCACCCCACCTGCCTCACCTCCTCACTCTCCTCACCTCGCGGTCCTCAGCCCGTCTCCTCCTCCCCGGCCTCCCGCCACGTCCGCAACACGCTCTCCACGGCCGGCGCGATCCGGCGCCGTGCCTCATGCCGCGGTACTCCCCTCATCAGCAGCTGGTCGTACGGCGTGTCCACATGCCGTACGGCCGCCACGACCGCCGAGATCACCGCCCCCTCGGTCAGCGCCCGCCCGGCCGCGCTGCGCCCGACCCGGCCGCTGCCGCGCACCGACGCGTGGGCCGCGATCGCCCGGGCCCGGTCGGGCGGACACCCCGGGAGCAGCCGGAGAATCTCGGCCGCGAACGCCGCCGCGAACCGCTCGTCCTCCGCCGCTCTGCGCCGCGCGTCCCGCGCCCGCCGCCGGCGCCGC
>NZ_MUMF01000604.1 GCF_002155905.1 Streptomyces tricolor
CCCTCCGCCCCGTCAGGTCACCCCCATGACCGGTGTCGACACCTTCGACGGCACGACCCTGTCGCCGAGATGGGAGTGGAACCACAACCCGGACAACACCAAGTGGTCGGCCGGCAACGGGCTGACGCTCCGGACCGCCACCGTCACCGACGACCTGTACGGGGCCCGCAACACCCTCACGCACCGCATCCAGGGCCCGACCTCCACCGCCACGGTCCAGCTCGACCACTCCGCGATGCGGGACGGCGACCGGGCCGGACTCGCGCTGCTGCGTGACTCCTCCGCGTGGATCGGTCTGAAGCGCGACGGCGGCGTCACGCGGGTGGTGATGGTGAGCGGGCTGACCATGGACGGCAACTGGAACACCACCGGCACGGGCACCGACCTCGCGAGCGCGCCCGTCTCCGGGAGCCGGATCTGGCTGCGCGCCAACGCCGACATCCGCCCCGGCGGGCCACGCCCCGGGCGCTTCTCCTACAGCACCGACGGCATCACCTTCACCCGCCTCGGGCCCGACTTCTCCCTGGGCAACGACTGGCGGTTCTTCATGGGCTACCGGTTCGCCCTCTTCAACCACGCCACCCGGGCACTGGGCGGCGCGGTCCGCGTCACGCGGTTCGAGCTGTCCACGCCCTGAACTCGCCGATCCCGGCACACCCCCGCCCGCACCCGACCGTACGGGGAGAACCATGAACGCGCTCGAACGCCCCGGCCGGCGCCGGGCCCCGGTCCCGGCCGCAGGGACGTCGGCCACGGCGAGATGATCCGTGCCGGGCCACGACCGGACCCTCGCCCTTCCCGCGTGCCGGCTCCCCCACCTCCACCAGGGCAGAAGCCCGACGCGGGCGGTGACCACCACCTCCTTCCGTGGCGGCTCTTCGCCTGCTCACCCAGACCGGTTCGACCCGCTGACCGACTGCGGGGCCCCGGCTCGGACCGGGGCCCCGCCTCCCGCACCACCGTGTGCGCGCCTCGCCGTGCCCGCACGGGCACGGC
>NZ_MUMF01000605.1 GCF_002155905.1 Streptomyces tricolor
GCGGAGGGCGACGGCCGCGGTGAGGGTCTCGGTGAGGAGGGTGACCGCCGCGCGTGCCGGGTCGGGGGTGCGCCGCGGCCGGCGGGTGCTGACGTTCAGCATGCCGACGTACCGGCCGTCGGCGGCGAACAGGCACTGGGCCACGCCGTCCTCGATGCCGAGGGGGGACAGCACCTCCTGGAAGCCGGGCGACGCGGCGAGGAGGTGCCGGGGGACGTCCCTGAGCCAGAGACCGCCTCGGGCCGGGCTGCGGAGCACGGAGAACACCGGGTCGTGGTGGAGGCGGGTCTCGATGTAGGCCGTGGCGTCGTCCGGGTAGGTCCCGGCCAGGGTGGTGTGGCATCGGCGCAGCGGATCCCACCGGGCCAGGGAGGCGTGGTCGTACTCGATCACCTCCGTCAGCGCCGCCAGGACCGTGTCGACGCCGGTCGCGCCGCTCGCGGCGCTCCGGGCGGCCTCACGGACGTGGACGGCCGCGTCGAGGATGTCCGCCGTGCTCCGCTCCGCTGCCATCCTCCAAGGATGATCATGTGCCCGGAAGACGTCAATCGCGCAGGGCGTCGTGCACGATCCGCCCGTCCATGACGGTCAGGGCGACGGGCATCTGCGGGATGTCGTGGGGGTCGGCGGTGAGCAGGTCCCCGTCGAGCACGCACAGGTCGGCGACCTTGCCCGGCTCCAGGGAGCCCTTCCAGTCGTCGGCGAAGTCCTGCCAGGCCGCGTCGATCGTGTACGTACGGATCGCCTCGGCCAGACCGATGCGCTGCTCGGGGCCGCTGACCCGGCCGCCCGCCTTCGACTCGCGCAGCATCATGGTGGCGACGCCCTGGCGCCAGTCCGGGAAGGTGACGGGGGCGTCGGATCCGCTCGCCACCCGCACCCCGGCGTCGAGGGCGGCGCGGTAGGGCCATGCGTACGCGGCCCGTTCGGCGCCGACGAACTCCTCCTCCATGTCGGCGACGGTCCACTTGATGGTGGGGTTCATGTTGACGCCGAAGCCGTGTGCGGCCAGCACCTTCATGCTGTGCGCGGTGAGGAAGTCGCCGTGGATGACGTAGTGCCGGGCGTCGGGCCGCGGGTGTTCGGCCGCGGCCGCGGCGAAGGCGTCCGCGACGGTGTCGATGGCCCGGTCGCCGGTGACGTGGACGCCCAGCTGGTGCCCGGCGGCGTGGGCGTGCCGGATCATGGCCTGGATCCCGGCGATCCGCTCGGCGTCGCTCTCGCCGCCGACGCACAGGGAGCCGCAGCCGCCGCCGACGTACGGCTCGTGCATCCAGGCCGTCTTGTTGGGGACGACGCCGTCGGCGAAGATCTTCACCCCGTGGATCGCGAGGCGGCGCGGATCGGCGTCGCCGGGCGTGTTGAGGGCGGTGAGGGCGCGGGCGAACTCCTCGGCGGTGCTCGCCATTCCGGTGGGCAGGAGCAGGACGCCGACGCGGGCGGTCAGTTCGCCGTCGGCCAGCAGCCGGCGGTAGACGTCGAGGGTCCGCGTGCCGAGCGCGCCGCGCATGATGCCGTCGCCGCCGGGGCCGAGTCCGGGTTCGGTGTAGCTGGTCACGCCGAGCCGGGCGAGCGTGGCGAGGGTCGACCTGATCGCGTCGGTGCGCTCCTGCCGGCTGAGCGGCGGCAGCGCGTGCTGGACGAGGGCCTGGGCCCCCTCGTGGAGCAGCCCGGTGGGCTCTCCCGCCGCGTCCACGACGATGGCCCCGCCGGGCGGCGCGACGGTGTGCCGGTCGATGCCGATCAGCTTCAGTGCCTTGGAGTTGACCCAGGTGGCGTGCCCGGAGAAGGAGTACAGGACGACGGGGTGGTCCGGGCTCACGGCGTCGAGGTCGTGCCGGGAGGGTTGCCGGGACGGATCGGAGACGCACTCGTCCAGGTAGCCGGTGTCCCAGCCGTGCCCGGTGATCCACTGGCCGCCGGGGACCCGCCCGGCGGCCTGCCGTACCGCCTCGGTCACGTCCGCGAGGGAGGACACGGTGGGGTGGCCGAGGTCGAGGGAGAGCGGCGGCGTCGCCATGCCGAAGGCGCACCCGTGCAGATGGGAATCGTTGATACCGGGGAGCAGCGTCGCGCCCCGCAGGTCCACGACGCGGGTGCCGGGGCCGATGAGCGGTGCGACGTCGTCCCGTCCGCCGACGGCACTGACGGTCCCGCCGGTCACCGCCAGGGCCGAGGCGACGGAGAACTCCGCGTCGACCGTGAGCACCCGCCCGCCGAGAAACACCAGATCGGCATACGTGTCCACAGAAGGTCCTTTCGGGAATGGGGGCCGCTGGCCGCCCGCGAACGATCTTCGAGGACTATGGCCGCTCCCCCGCGCCCCGCACATCGGTCATCCCACCGATACGCGCTCGCGCGGGGACGGTCCGGCGGCGTCCCCGGGGGCGTGCGGGATGTCCGCGTCCAGGCCGTACAGGTCCTGCACGAGTGCTACGTCGACGGTGTCGCGGGGCGGGCCCTGGGCGGTGACGCGGCCGTCCTTCAGCGCCACGACGGTGTCGGCGCAGTGGCCGGCGGCCGTCAGGGCCGTGCAGGACCAGCACGACGGTGCGGCCGGCGGCGGTGACCTCGCGGACGAGGTGGAGGACTTCGACGGCGTGGCCCGGGTCGAGGGCGCTGGTGGGCTCGTCCCGTCCAGCAGGACGACGGGGGTGTGCCGGGCGAGGACCAGGACCGACAACCAGGTGTCGGTCAACGGCCCCCGCCGGGAGGCGGGTTGCTTCGAGCCGTCGGCCGGTCACTGAGAGGGTGCCGCGCGGTGCCTTCGTGTACGAGCCGGACGGAAGCCGTCACCCGGTGCTCTCGTCGCGGCCGAACCGGCGGGCGGCGCACAGCAGGGCGGTGACCGCGGTCAGCAGGAGGAGGCCCGCCTCCAGGGCGGGCGGCGGCTGCCAGCCGCCCCAGTGGACGCCGGCGGGAGCGGCGGGATGGGCGGTGCGGCGCAGGATGTCGGCGGTGTAGGCGAGCGGGTTCAGGGCTGCCGCCGTGGCCACCCAGGAGGGGAGGGTGGAGAGCGGGACGAGAGCGCCCGAGCCGAACAGGAGCGGGGCGCTGGTGAGGGCCAGGAACGTGGTGAAGGTCTCCGGCCGTCGGGTGCGGACGGCCGGCACGAGCGTGAGCGCGGTGAGCGTGAAGGCGGCGAGCGCCAGGTGCGCAAGGAGCCCGAGGAGCGGCAGGGGCCGGTAGGGCAGTCCGCCGGCGGGTGCCAGGGCGAGCAGGACGGCGCCCTGGGCGGTGGCCGTGGCGCAGCCGCCGAGGCAGATCCCGCACAGCAGGGTGGACCGGCGGGCGGGGGTGACGAGCAGCTCGCGGATGATGCCGCTGTGCCGGTCGGTGATCAGGCGGATGCCGACACTGGCGGCCGGCGCCTGGACCGCCATGAGCAGGATGCCGGGGTAGAGGAAGGCGCGGTACTGGCCGCCGAGGGCGGTGTCGGGGACGAGCGCGGACAGACCGCCGCCGAAGGCGAGGAGGAACAGCAGGGGTTGCAGGAGGAGCAGCACGGTGTTGGTGGGGTTGGCGACCAGCCGCAGCCAGTCGCGCAGGACGAGTCCGTGCACGGCGCGCAGCTCCTGCCGCAGGCCGCCGCCCGCGCCGGCGCGGACCGTTCGGGAAGAGAGGGGTGAGATCGTCATGGGGTGGGGCTCTGCGGGTCGTAGGGGCGGCCGGTGTGGTGGAAGAAGACGTCCTCCAGGGTCGGCACGGTGGCGGCGGCCTCGTGGGTGTGGACGCCGTGGGCGCCGAGGGTGGCGCACAGCCGGGGCAGCCATGCCGGGCTCCCGGCCACCGGGACGGTGATCTCCCCGCCGCTGTCGAGGGCGGTGAGACCGTGGGCGGTGCGCAGGACGATGGCCGCCTGCCGGTTGTCGCTGGTGCGCAGCCGTACGGTTTCCCGGCCGAGGGCCGATTTCAGGTCGGCGGGCGTGCCGTGGGCGACGATGCGGCCGTGGTCGATGATGGCGACCCGGTCGCAGTATTCGGCCTCTTCCAGGTAGTGCGTGGTGACGAAGACGGTGATGTGCTCCTCCTCGCGCAGACCGCGCAGGTGCCGCCACAGGCGGGCGCGGGCGGGCGGGTCGAGTCCGGCGGTCGGTTCGTCCAGGAAGAGCACCCGGGGTGCGTGCAGCAGGGCCCGTGCGATGTCGAGGCGGCGGCGCATGCCGCCGGAGAGCGTACGGACCCGTGCGTGCCGGAGCTCGGTGAGCCCGGCGGTGCTCAGGACCTGGGTGGTGCGGGCGCGGGAGCGGGAGCGTGACAGACCGTGCAGCCGCGCGTGCAGGTGCAGGCTCTGGGCACAGGTCAGGTCGGGTTCCGGGGCGCTGTGCTGGAAGAGGACGCCGACGCGGCGGCGCACCAGGTGCGGCTGGGTGCGTACGTTCGCGCCGGCGACCCACGCCTCGCCCGCGCTGGGCCGGTTCAGCGCGCACAGCAGGGACACGGTGGTGGACTTTCCCGCGCCGTTGGGGCCGAGGAAG
>NZ_MUMF01000606.1 GCF_002155905.1 Streptomyces tricolor
GCGGTACGGCTGCTGACCGAGGTCTACGGCGAGGCGCTCGCCCGGGTGCTGGACCACGCGGCGCAGCCGCTGCTCCAGCAGCTGGCGGAGGACGAACTGCTCGGGCATCTGCTGGTCCTGCACGGCATCCACCCCGAGCCGCCCGAGCGCCGGGCCGCCCGCGCGGTCGAGCGGATGCGGCCCGCGGTGCGCGAGCGCGGCGGTGACCTGGACTGGGCCGGCGTGGAGGGGCGGGTGGCCCGGGTCCGGCTGCGCACCGGCGGCGGGTGCGGGTCCGGCTGCGGCGGCGGGTCGGCCGACGTCCTGGAGGCCGTACGGGCGGCCGTCCTCGCGGTGGCCCCGGAGCTGGAGTCGGTCGAGCCGGTCGCCGCCGAGCGCGCGGCGGCCCCCGCGTTCGTACCGTTGAGCACGCTGCGGCGCCGGGCGACCCAGGAGGCGCGGTGACCGCGGACGGCGCGCTCGCCCGGCTGATCCGCTCCGCCGCCGACCGCGCGGCGGAGGCCGACACCGAGGTCTGCGAGCTGTGCGCGGCCCGCGTGGCCGAGGAGCACCCCCATCTGTACGACACCGGGGCCGGCCAGGTGCGGTGCGTGTGCCGGCCCTGCTCGGTGCTGTTCGCCGACGGCGGGGTGGGCGAGGCCCGCTACCGGCTCGTGCCCCGGCGCCGGCTGCGGCTGCCGCCGGTCGACACCGGGGTGCTCGGGGTGCCGGTGGGGCTGGTGTTCTTCGTGCCGCGCTCCGACGGCAGGGTCACCGCGCAGGGGCCGAGCCCCGCCGGGGCCATGGCCTGGGAGGTGGACGCGGCGGCCTGGCAGCGGCTGGCCGCCGCGGTCCCGCAGCTCGCCGGCCTGACGCCCGATGTGGAGGCGCTGCTGGTGAACACCGTGCGCGGGCTGGAGGAACACTGGATCGTGCCGGTCGACGACTGCTACCGGATGATCGCCCTGGTCCGCCGTGAGTGGCGGGGGCTGTCCGGTGGCGGCCGGGTCTGGCCGGCCGTAGAACAGTTCTTCGGGGAGCTGACCGAGCGGTCGTGAGGACCGGAAGGAGACCGGAGATGGGCAGCATCCGAGTGGGCCGCCCCCAGGCGAAGCCCGACACGCCCAGCCATGTGCGCGGGCTGCACCAGGGAAACAAGGGCCCGTACCAGCACCAGACCGGACACCACGAGGACGGCAGCTCCGACGCGCGCCGCTCCACCGGTATCCACTGGAAACGGCATGACGCCCTGGTGAAGGACATGCCGAACATTTCGCCGGGATGAGGGAGCGCGACGTGACCGTGATGAACATGAGCATGCGCAGAAGAAGGGCCGCGCGGCCGGGGATGTCGGGACGCCGGCTGCTCAAGGCCCAGGGCGCGCTGGCCGGCGGCCTGGTCGTGGCCGTGCTCGTCAAGGAGTTCCCGGGCATCGTGCGCGAGTTGCGGATCTACCGGATGACCGGCGGCCTGCGCGCGCGCCGCCGGTACCCGTGAGGCCGGCGTGCACGAGCTGTCGATCGCGACCGCGATCGTGGAGCAGGCGGCGGACATCGCCCGCGCGGACGGCGTGGACGGGGTGTCGTCGGTGACGGTCAGGGTCGGCGAGCTGGCCGGTGTGGTCCCGGACGCGCTGCACTTCGCGTTCGAGGTGGCCCGCGACGGCACGGCGCTCGCCGCGGCCCGGCTGATCGTGGAGCAGGTGCCGGCGCGGGCCTGGTGCGGCGGGTGCGCCGAGGAGTTCGCGGTCGGGGTGCCGCCGTTCTTCTGGTGCCCGCACTGCGACCGGCCGTCGCGGGAGTTGCGCAGCGGACGGGAGCTGGAGATCACGGGCGTCGCCGCCGCCCCGGCCCCGGCCTGAGCGCGGGGCCGGGGCGGCGGTTCAGCAGATCCGGGGCAGCTGCTCGCCGAGCGGCAGGTCGAGCACCCGGGTGCCGCCCAGGCCGGTGGCGACGACCACCATCCCGGGGTGGTCGGCCACGCACTCGCCGATGAGGGCGGCGCCGGTGCCCTGCGGGTGGGCGCGCATGGCCGCGAGGACGGCCTCGGCGTGCTCCGCGGGCACGAAGGCGACGAGCCGGCCCTCGTTGGCGACGTACAGCGGGTCCAGTCCGAGGAAACCGCAGGCGTTCGCGACCTCGTCCGGTACCGGGACGGCTCGCTCGCGCAGCCGGACACCGGTGCCGGAGGCGCGGGCGATCTCGTTCAGCGCGGCGCCGAGGCCGCCCCGGGTGGGGTCGCGCAGGACGTGGAGGTCCGGGGTGACCGCGAGCATGGCCGCGACGAGGTCCGCGAGCGGCGCGGTGTCGGAGGTGATCCCGACGCCGAACTCCAGGCCCTCGCGCACGCTGAGGACGGCCACCCCGTGCAGGCCGATCGGGCCGCTGACGATGACGGCGTCGCCCGGCCGGGCGCGCTGCGGGCGGATGTCGACGCCCTCGGGGACGAGGCCGACGCCGGCGGTCGTGACGTAGACGCCGTCGCCGTGCCCGGACTCGACCACCTTGGTGTCACCGGTGGCGATGGTGACGCCGGCCGCCTCGGCGGCGGCCCCCATGGCGCGGGCGACGCGCTCCAGCACGGCCAGTTCCACGCCCTCCTCCAGGATGAAGGCCGCGGAGAGATGGGTGGGCCGGGCGCCGCTCATCGCCAGGTCGTTGACGGTGCCGTTGACGGCGAGATCGCCGAGGCTGCCGCCGGGGAAGAACAGCGGGCGTACGACGTGGGAGTCGGTGGAGAAGGCCAGCCGGGCCCCGCCGAGGCCGAGGACGGCCGAGTCGGTGAGGGCCGCGAGGGTGGGGTTGCCGTAGGCGGGGGCGAAGACCTGGTCGATCAGCTCCGCCGACAGGGCGCCGCCTCCGCCGTGGCCCATGACGACGACCGGCTGGTCACGCAGGGGGGCGGGGCAGGTCCAGTTCGCGGGGTCGACGGCCGCTGCGGTGGATGCGGTGGCGAGGTCAGCCAACGGGGTTCATCTCCTGTGCGGAACTCACGGGTGCCGGGCTGTCGGTCATCCTGCGGTACAGGTAGTAGGCGGCGCAGGCGCCCTCGCTGGAGACCATGGTGGCGCCGAGCGGGGTGCGCGGGGTGCAGGAGGTGCCGAAGGCCGCGCAGTCGGTGGGCTTGATCAGGCCCTGCAGGACCTCGCCCGCGCGGCACGCGGCGGGTTCCTCGGTGCGGATGCCGGTGACGTCGAAGCGGTGTTCGGCGTCGAAGTCGCGGAAGGCGTCGGTGAGCCTCCAGCCGCTGTCCGGGATGCGGCCGATGCCCCGCCAGTTGCGGTCGGTGACCTCGAAGACCTCCTCGATCATGCGGACGGCCGCCGGGTTGCCCCGGTCGCGTACGGCGCGGGGGTAGGCGTTCTCCACCCGGTGCTCGCCGCGCTCCAGCTGGTGCACGGCGCGGCGGATGCCTTCGAGGATGTCCAGCGGCTCGAAGCCGGTGACGACGACCGGGACGCGGTGCCGCTCGGCGAGGTCCGGGTACTCGGCGGTGCCCATCACGCTGCACACGTGCCCGGCGGCGAGGAAGCCCTGCACCCGGCAGGCGGGCGCGGTCATGATGGCCTCGATGGCCGGCGGGACCCGGACGTGGGACACCAGCAGGCTGAAGTTGGCCAGGCCCAGCCGGCGGGCCTGGTGGACGGCCATGGCGTTGGCGGGGGCGGTCGTCTCGAAGCCGATGGCGAAGAACACCACCTGCCGGTCGGGGTGTTTCCGGGCCAGGTCCACGGCGTCCAGCGGCGAGTAGACGACGCGTACGTCCCCGCCCTCGCCCTTGACCCGGAACAGGTCCCGGCCGGTGCCGGGCACGCGCAGCATGTCCCCGAAGGAGCAGAAGACCACCTCGGGGCGGGCGGCGATCTCCAGCGCCTTGTCGATGACGTCGAGGGGGGTCACGCACACCGGGCAGCCCGGTCCGTGGATCAACTCCACCTCGTCGGGCAGGAGTTGGTCGATGCCGTGCCGGATAATGGAGTGGGTCTGGCCGCCGCAGACCTCCATCAGGGCCCAGGGCCGGGTGACCGTGGCCCGGATCTCGTCCAGCAGCCGGCGCGCCAGCTCGGGGTCGTTGAACTCGTCGATGTACTTCACCGGGTCTCGCTTCCGCTCTCCTGCCGGGCCGCCTGCTCCCAGGCGTCGCCGAACTCCTCCTCCAGCAGCCCCAGTTGACCGAACAGCTCCAGAGAGGCGCGGGCCGACTCCTCGTCCAGCCGCTGCAGCGCGAAGCCGACGTGGACGATGACGTACTCCCCCACCCGGACGTCGGGCAGATACTCCAGACAGGCCTGTTTGCGTACGCCGCCGAAGTCGATCAGGCCGGTGAGCGGGTCGGCGCGATGGTCGATGGACACGACCTTGCCGGGCACTGCCAGACACATGGGTCACTCCGTCTCGTGGTTGACTGCTGTTCCCGCGACCATCAGCTGACCGAGCGCCAGACCGCCGTCGTTCGGGGGGACCTCGCCGTGCCGGAGGACGGTGAAGCCGGCTCCGGCGAGCAGCGCGGCGGTCTCCTCCTCCAGCAGGGCGTTGGCGAAGACACCGCCGGTGAGAGCGACGGTGGTGCGGCCGGTCTCCGTCCGGGCCCGGCGGCAGGCGTCCGCCACCGCGCGGGCGACGCCCCGGTGGAAGCGGGCGGCCAGGACCGGGACGGGGGTGCGGCGGGCCCGGTCGGCCAGGAGTGTGCGCAGGGCGGGTGCCGGGTCCATCTCGCGCCCGTCGGCGGTGAACCCGAACGGGTAGGCCGCCGCGTCCGCGTCCCTCGCCTGCCACGCCGCCGCCTCCAGCTCCAGCGCCGCCTGCGCCTCGTATCCGGCGCGGTGGCACAGCCCCACCAGGGACGACACGGCGTCGAAGAGCCGGCCCATGCTGGAGGTCGGCACACAGGCCAGTTGCCTGGTCAACTGGCGGCGCAAGAGGGCGAGTTCCGTTTCCGTGCAAGCCTGCACGCTCGGCAGCTGCGGCGCCCAGGGCAGGCCCGCCGCCCACAGCCGGGCCAGGGCCAGGCGGCAGGGGTTGGCCACGCCCGCGTCGCCGCCGGGCAGCGGGGCGGGGGCCAGGCGGGCGAGGCGCCGGTAGCCGGTGTAGTCGGCGAGCAGGATCTCGCCGCCCCACACCGTGCCGTCGTCGCCGTATCCCGTGCCGTCGAAGGCGACGCCGATCACGGGCGTGCCGCCGTCGAGGCCGTGTTCGGCCATCGCGGCGGCGATGTGGGCGTGGTGGTGCTGGACCAGCACCGGCTTGCCGAGGCCGAGCCGGGCGGCCCGGTCGTGTGCCCGGCGGGTCGAGTGGTAGCCGGGGTGGCGGTCGGCGGCCACCCGCCGGGGGGTGACTCCGGTGAGGCGGGTGAGGTGCCGTTCGGCCCGTGCGGCGGCTTCCAGGGCGGCCAGGTCGGCCATGTCGCCGATGTGCGGCCCGAACCAGGCCTGGTCGGCCTCGCCGAGACAGAGGGCGTTCTTCAGGTCGCCGCCGGTGGCGAGGGTGGGACGGACCGGGAGCGGGAGGCGGAGCGGGCGGGGGACGTAGCCGCGGGAGCGCCGCAGGACCTGTGCGGTGCCGTCGGGGCGGACGCGCAGCAGGGAGTCGTCGCACGGGCACGCGATGGGCCGGTCGTGGGTGAGCCAGGCGTCGGCGAGTCCGGCCAGCCGGGTCAGCGCCTCGGTGTCGTCGGTGACGATGGGCTCGCCGGAGCGGTTCCCGCTGGTCATGACCAGCACTCGGGGGCCGGGCGGATCGCCGGGCAGCCCGAACAGCAGGGTGTGCACGGGGGTGTAGGGCAGCAGCAGGCCGATGTGCGGGCTGCCCGGGCAGACCTGGCCGGCCAGGCGGAGGCCGTCCGCGGGGGTGCGTCTGCGCAGCAGGACGATGGGGCGGCGGGCGCTGGTGAGCGCGGCCCGCTCGGCGGCGCGGAGCACCGCGACGCGCTCGGCCGTGCCGAGGTCGGCGCACATCACCGCGAACGCCTTGCCGCCGCGTTCCTTGCGGGTGCGCAGGGTGGCGACGGCCCGGGCGTCGGTCGCGTCGCACGCCAGGTGGTAGCCGCCGATGCCCTTGACGGCGATGATCCGCCCGGCGGCGAGCAGCGCCCGGGCCGTGGCGAGGGCGTCGGCGTCCCGGGCCGGGCGGACGCCGAGGCCCGGGGCCGGGACGAGGGCGAGCCGCGGGCCGCAGTCGGGGCAGGCGACGGGCTGGGCGTGGAAGCGGCGGTCGGCGGGGTCACCGTACTCGCGGGCGCAGGCCGGGCACATCGGGAAGCCGGCCATGGTGGTGGCCGGCCGGTCGTACGGCATCCCGGTGGCGAGGGTGAAGCGGGGACCGCAGTGGGTGCAGGTGACGAAGGGGTGGCGGTGCCGGCGGTCGCCGGGGTCGGCCAGTTCGCGCAGGCAGTCGGCGCAGGTCGCGGTGTCGGGCGGCAGCTGGGTGCGGCCCGGGGCGCGCTCGGTGGGGCGGATGGTGAAGGGGCCGGTGGCACCGGTGGCGGGGAGGTCCTCGCAGCCGACGCCGGTGACGGTCGCCAGCGGGGGCGGCTGCTCGGTCAGCCGGCCGGAGAACCGGTCCACCTCCTCGGGCGGGCCCTCGACCTCGATGAGCACGCCGTCGGCGGTGTTGCTCACGAACCCGGCCAGCGCGTGCCCGGCGGCCAGGCGGTGCACATAGGGCCGGAAGCCGACGCCCTGCACCGTGCCGCGCACGGTGATCCGGCGGCGCACCGGGCCGGCGGCGGGCGCGGTCACGAGACGCGCGCGGAGGCGTGGTGGTCGTGGGTGTGCGGGTGCGGCGCGAGCGGCGGGCGGTGCGGCGGGGCTCCGTCACGGGCGGCGAGGGCGCGGTCGAGCAGGGTGCCGACGCCGGTGCCGGTGCGGGCGCACGAGCGGATGATCTCCACGCCCGGGTTGACCTGGTGCACGTTCTCGTGGAAGAGGCTCTCGTCGAAGCCGGCCGGCCCGGCCAGGTCGGTCTTGGTGATCACGACGAGATGGGCGGAGCCGAACGCGGTGGGGTACTTCAGCGGCTTGTCCTCGCCCTCGGTGACCGCCATCAGCACGATCCGGAGGGTCTCCCCGAGGTCGTACGAGGCCGGGCAGACCAGGTTCCCGACGTTCTCCACGAAGAGCAGGGCCGTGTCCGCCGGCAGCCAGTCCGCCAGCCGGGCGCGGACCTGGCGGGCCTCCAGATGGCACAGTCCGTCGGTGAGCAGCTGCCGGACGGGGGCGCCGGACCGGGCGAGCCGGACGGCGTCGTTCTCGGTGGCCAGGTCCGCGGTGAGCGCGGCCGCCGGCACGCCCCGCTCCCCCGCCCGGGCCAGCACCCGGGCGAGGAGTTCGGTCTTGCCGCTGCCCGGGCTGGACAGCAGGTTGACCAGGGTCACGCCCTGCCGGGCGAGGTCGTCGCGCAGGCTCGCGGCCAGGCCGTCGTTCTTCGCGAGGACGGCCTGTCTGAGGTCGGACCGGCACATGGGCGCTGCTCCTCGGATGCGGTGACGGGGTCCGGGCCGCATGCCGCGCCGCCCGGGGTCTCACCGATCTTCGGCTCCGGGGGGTGTCGTGCCGGGCAGCGCAGCCGCGTGCGGAGTGCCGGATTCCATCGGGCGGCCCAACGGGGGCAGGGGCCCGGTGGGGTCGGCGAGCAGGGCGGGCACGAGCGCGTGCAGCGTGTCGACGGCCCGGTCGACGGCGTCCCGCACCGGTGCGCTCAGCCCCGGCAGGAGGTCGTCGTCGCTCGGCAGGACACCGGGTTCGCAGGCCAGGACGAGGACTCTGGGCAGCGGCTCGTCGCCCAGGTGGGCGGCCAGGGCCA
>NZ_MUMF01000607.1 GCF_002155905.1 Streptomyces tricolor
TGAGGTGGGGGGCGGTGGGGCGCTTCGAGTCTCGGATGTGGATGGCGGTGGGGTGTGCGGCCACCTCTACGCAATCGCCGCCTTCGCCACTGCTGTAGCTGGACTTGCGCCAGTTGTAGGCGAGTTCGACACAATCACCGCCCTCGCCGTCGCTGTAGCTGGACTTGAACCAAGCCAGGTTCTCGATGCTCATAGCTCCTCCAGCTTCTTCGCAATCAGAGACCGGGACTCCATGGGACTGAGTGCCATCGCGCGCATGATCCCATAGCGGTCGGCGATGGTGCGGACCTCCTCCCGGTCGGTGATGAGCCGGGGGTAGCTTTGGGCCTCCGTGTACGCCACCTGAGTCTGCCCTTTTGGCACCAGCAGGTTGAACGCGCTGTCCAGGTTCGGGTGTTCCTGCATGCGCGTCGGCATCACCTGGATCTCCACGTTCTGCATGCTGCTGACTTCCAGCAGACGGCGGAGTTGGTCAGCGTGTACGCGCGGCCCCCCGATCGGCCGATCGAGCACGACTTCTTCGAGGATGTAGCTCACGATGGGCGGCGGCCACCTCTCGAAGACCTGTTGGCGGGAGAGTCGGTCGGCCACCCGCTTCTCGATGGTCTCCTCACTGAGGAACGGCCGCCGCTTGGCGAACACCACCCGGGCGTGCGCCTCGGTCTGCAACAAGCCCTGCACAGCGTGATTGGAGTAGTGGTGCAGCTCAACGGCCTCCGCCTCCATCGCCGCATAGCTCCGATACCACTCCGGATGCCGCGTCCGTGACCTGGCCATCGCCTCCTCGACCTGCGGAATGACCGACGTGAACAGCCCGTCGGCCTTGAGGATCTGGTCGGCCTTCCGCAGAAACTCCGGCCTCGGCGTCCGTACCCCTCGCTCGATGGCCGAGATCAGATCCGGGCCGTAGCCCATCAGGTCGGCGAACTCCTTCTGGCTCAGCCCGGCCTTCTCCCTCAGCAGCTTCAACTGCTTGCCCAGGATGATGAAGACCGCCGCCGACCCGTTCGCCTCTGCCGGTGTCTCCGGCCTCCGCTCCTCTGTCACGTCATCCTCCGACACCCGTACGACAGACGTACCGCGCCCGCACGACTACGTACAGTCGCCGGGCCTCCCCTGGTCAGCGTAGGGAGAAGTGACGACGCTCTGTGATGTGAACGTAGAAATCTCCACCCCCACAACCGAACTGGTCCAACGGCTGAGTCCCACGCCCCGCGGCGCCCGGCTGGCCCGGCGGCTCACCGGCACCACGCTCGCCACCTGGGGTCACCCCCACGACAGCGACCTCAGCCACACCGCGCAGCTCCTCGTGGCCGAACTCGCCGCCAACGCCGTCACCCACGGTCGCGTCCAGGGGCGGGACTTCGAGCTGCGGCTGGCGCTCCTGCCGGACAAGGACACCCTGCGTATCGAGGTCAGCGACGCCCGCGGCGACCGCCCCCTCCGGTTCCTGGACGGGCGGCTGGAGGACGAGAACGGCCGGGGGCTCGTCGTCGTACAGGTGCTCGCGAGGCGGTGGGGCGTCGCGGAGCGGGACGTCGGCAAGACCGTCTGGGCGGAGCTGGCGCTCACCGCAGCGCGGCGACCGTGTCCGCGAAGGCCCGGGCCGGCGGGCTGAGGGCCTCCCAGCGGCGGACGGCCCAGCCGACGGGGAGGGGGCGCAGGCCGGGGACCGGGATCAGGCGCAGCGGGCCCTCGCCGGGGACGGGCAGGCCGGGTACGGCGGGGACGACCGCCCGGCCGACGCCCAGTTCGGCGAGGAGCAGGGCCGTGTCCCAGTCGGCGACGCTCGGCTCGTAGGCGGGCCGGACGCCCCGCTCGGCGCACGCCGCTTCGAGGTGGGCGGCGGACGTGGAGTTCGGCGGGAGGCGGATGAGCCGGGTGTCGGTGAGTTCCGCCGGGTCCAGGTGCGGGCGGCCGGCCAGGGGGTCGTCCGACCGTACGGCGAGCAGCCACGGCAGTTCCACGACCGTGCGCTGCTCGATGCCGCGCACCGGTGGGCCGATGGTGATCCAGGCGAGGTCGAGGGTGCCGTCGGCGAGGGCGTCGAAGCTGCCGCGGCCGGAACTGACCGTGCGGAACTCCAGGTTGACCTTGGGGTGGCGGCGGCGGAACGTGACGACGGCGTCGGACATGAAGTGCCGGACGGTCGTGGCGCCGGTGGCGACGCGGACGTAGCCGCTGTGGCCGTCGACCAGGTCGCGGAGCCGGCGCACGGCCAGGTCCAGGCCGTTGATGCCCTCGGCCGCGGCGGCCTCCAGTATGCGGCCGGCCTGGGTCGGGACGACGCCGCGCGGCTGGCGTTCGACCAGGGCGACGCCGGTCTCCCGCTCCAGGCGTTTGACGTGCTGGCTGACGGCGGACTGGGTGCAGCCGAGGTCGCGGGCGACCGCGCTGAGGCTGCCCGCACGGCACACGGCTATGAACACGCGAAGGTCTTCGAGGGTCACAAGACCCAAGCTAACACTGGGGGTTGGTGAGGAAACCCAAGGATTGACTGGCTTTGCGGCCCGTACGAGGATCGTGGGCGGGCCGCGACCGACCCAGGCGGCAACCCGCTCCACGCCCCGCCGAGTCCGGACGACGTGGGAGCAGCGCGGAGCGGGTGCCGACCATTGCCAGGAGGCCGGGGCAGCCCGCTCAGCGGACCGCGAGCACGGTCTTGGCGGGCGCCTCGCGCTGTTCCAGGGCCCGGTGGACGTCGGCCACCCGGTCCAGGGGCAGCACGGCCGGGGCCGGTTCGCGCAGGACGTCCCGACGCACCAGGGCGACCACGGCGGACAGCGCCGCGGTGACGCGGTCGGGCACGAGATGCGCCACCCCGCCCAGGCTGAGACCCAGCAGTTGCCTGGTCCCCAGCCACGCCGAGTCGGTCGTCACCGGGTGCTCCTGTCCGCTGGCGTTGCCCAGCACCACGAGCCGGCCGAAGGGGGCGAGGAGCTGGTAGGCGCGTCTGCTCAGCTCACCGCCGACGGGATCGACGACGACGTCCACCTCTCCGGGCGCGATGCCGTCGAGGCCGTCGGTCCCGATGGTGCGGGTCCACGGGTCGGTGGCGGACGGCCCGTCCGGAGTGCGGCCGAAGACGCCGGTCACGGTGCGCGCCGGGTGGACGGCGGCGATGCGTCCGGCGACGCTGCCCAGGCCGCCGCTGGCGCCCAGCACCAGGACGTTGTCGTGCACGCCGATCCGGGCCAGGTCGTGCAGGGCCATCCACGCGGTGACGCCGTTGACCAGGGCGGCGGCGACGCGTGCCAGATCGGTGTCGTCGGGCAGGCCGACCGCCATCGCCGAGTGCGCCACGGCGACCTCGGCATAACCGCCCGCCCGCATGCCCCGCCCGAAGTCGTTGAGCAACGCGGCCACGGGCTGGCCGGGCACGAATCCGGTCACACCGGGTCCGACCTCGCGTACGTGCCCGGTGACCTCGATGCCCGGGGTGAACGGCGTCGGCACGCCGAAGGCACCCGAGCGGAACAGGGTGTCCACGAAGCCGACGCCCGCGTACGCGACATCGATCGTCAGCTCGCCCGCACCCGGCGAGGGCTCGGGCACCTCCGCGAACTCCAACGCCTCCACCGGCCCGGGGGCCTTGACGACCACGGCGCGCATGCTGCTCCTTCGACGCTCGTCCTGCTCAACCACCGTGTCAACCTTGCGCGTTCGCCCCACATTCCACTGCCTCACCGCTCGTACAGCGCCTCCACCTGGGCTGCGAAGTCGTGCAGGATGCGGTCCCGGCGCAGCTTCATGGACGGTGTCAGGTGGCCGGCCTCCTCGGTGAAGTCCACCGGGAGGACGGCGAAGCGGCGGATGGACTCGGGGCGGGAGACCATGCGGTTCGCCTCGTCCACCGCCCGCTGGAGCACGGCGTACAACTCCTCGTCGCCGACCAGGAGTTCCGGCGGTACGGGGTGCTTGCCGATCATCTGGCGCCAGTGGGTGATGCCGTCGGGGTCGAGGGTGATCAGGGCCGCGACGAACGGGCGGGCGTCGCCCACCAGCATCACCTGCGAGATCAGCGGGTGCTGCCGCAGCCAGTTCTCCAGCGGGGCCGGGGCCACCGACTTGCCGCCCGCCGTGATCAGCAGTTCCTTCTTGCGGCCGGTGATGGTCAGATAGCCCTCGTCGTCCAGTGCGCCGAGGTCGCCCGTGGGCAGCCAGCCGTCGCGGGTGGCGGGGACCACGCCGCCCGCCTGCGGGTCCCAGTAGCCGCGCAGGACCTGATCGCCGGCCAGCAGGATCTCGCCGTCCGCCGCGATCCGCACCCGGGTGCCGGGCAGCGGCCAGCCCACCGTGCCCAGGCGGGGTTTCAGCGGCGGGGTGACCGTGGCGGCGCCGGTGGTCTCCGTCAGGCCGTAGCCCTCGAAGATCTCGATGCCGGCGCCCGCGTAGAACGCGGCGAGGGGGCGGCCGAGCGGGGAGCCGCCGCAGATGGCGTAGCGGACCCGGCCGCCCATGGCGGCGCGGATGCGGCGGTAGACCAGGGGGTCGTAGAAGGCGCGCTGGGTCTTCAGGGCGCGGCTCGGGCCGGTGCCGGTGCCGGTCTGGCGGGCCTCCAGCGCCTCGCCGTAGCGCCGGGCCACCTCCGCCGCCCGGTCGAAGACCGTCACCCGGCCGCCCGCCTCCGCCTTGGCCCGCGCGGAGTTGTACACCTTCTCCAGCATGTAGGGGATGGTCAGCAGGCAGGTCGGTCTGAAGGCGGCCAGGTCCGGGAGGAGGTCGGCCGGGGCCAGGCTGGGGGCGTGGCCGAGGCGGACCCGGGCGCGGACGCAGGCGATGGCCACCATCCGGCCGAACACGTGGGACATGGGCAGGAAGAGCAGGACCGACGGCTCCTCGCCCTTCGCCTTGAAGACCGGGTGGAGGAGTTCGATCGCGTTGTCGACCTCGGCGAAGAAGTTGCCGTGCGAGAGGGCGCAGCCCTTGGGGCGGCCGGTGGTGCCGGAGGTGTAGATGAGGGTGGCGAGCGTGTCGGGGCCGAGCATGCCCCGGCGTACGCCGACCTCCCCTTCGGGGACCGGCGCGCCCGCCTCGGCGAGCCGGGCCACGTGGTCCTTCTCCATCACCCACACGCGGCGCAGGTCGGGCAGGTGGGCCAGCTCCGGGCCGATGGCGGCGGCCTGCGCGGCCGTCTCCGTGACCAGGGCGACCGCGCCGGAGTCGTGCAGGATCCAGCGGGTCTGGAAGACGGAGGAGGTGGGGTACACCGGGACGGTGACCAGGCCGGCGGCCCAGGCGGCGAAGTCGAGCAGCGTCCAGTCGTACGTCGTACGGGCCATGACGGCGATGCGGTCGCCGGGCATCAGGCCCTCCGCGATCAGCCCCCTGGCCACCGCCTCCACCTCGGCGGCGAACCCGGCCGCCGTCACGTCCGTCCAGGTGCCGTCGGACCGCTTGCGGCTGAGTACGACCTCGTCGGGCGCCGTCTCCGCGTTGTCGTAGGGGAGGTCGGCGAGCGAGCCGTGGGTGACGGGGGGTGCGAACGGGGGGACCGCGGCTTCCCGTACCGCGCCGTCCAGCCGGCGTATCTCGGGTGCGACGAGGACCGGGTTGCCGTCGTAGTCGACGGCGGAGACGGGGGTGCCGGAGGAGGCGGGCGGATGGGGGTACGGCGTGGACACGGGCGGCTCCTCTGGCGTGCGTGCACCTGCGGTGCGCCCCTCACAGAAAGGGGTTACCGCCGGTTAGGCAGGTGATCGTACGGCTCCGCTGTGAGGGGATCGTGCGGGTTCGGGGATGGTCCGGGGCCGGGGATGTGCAGCCTCGGGGGTTATGTGAGGGCCATTCAGCTTTGGCGGAGAAGTAGGGAGTTCATGGCCTGTCGATGGTGCGTTCCGGGGCGCTCAGGGGCGTTCCAGGATCGCCGTCACGCCCTGGCCGCCCGCCGCGCAGATCGAGATCAGGCCCTTGCCCGGGGCGTCCCGCTCCGCCAGCTGCCGGGCCAGGGTCGCCACGATGCGGGCGCCGGTCGCGGCGAAGGGGTGCCCGGTGGCCAGGGAGGAGCCGGTGGGGTTGAGGCGGGCGCGGTCCAGCGGGGGCAGGCCCCGCTTCTCCCAGGCCGCCAGGGTGGCCAGCACCTGGGAGGCGAACGCCTCGTGGACCTCGACCACGTCGAAGTCGGCCAGGTCCAGGCCGGTGCGCTCCAGCAGGCGCGGGACCGCGTACGCCGGCGCCATCAGCAGGCCGTCCTCGCCGTCCGCCACGTCCCCGTGGACGAAGTCGACGGCCGCCGTCTCGCAGGCGGTCAGATAGGCGAGGGGCGCCAGGCCGCGCGCCTTCGCCCACTCCTCGCTCGCCAGCAGGACCAGCGCCGCGCCGTCCGTGAGGGGCGTGGAATTGCCCGCCGTCATGGTGGGGTTCGGGTGGTCGAGACCGAACACCGGCTTCAGGGCGGCCAGTTTCTCCGGGGTGGAGTCCGGGCGCAGGTTCTGGTCCCGCTCCAGGCCCCGGAAGGGGACCACCAGGTCCCGGAAGAAGCCCCGGTCGTAGGCGGCGGCGAGCCGCTGGTGGCTGGTGGCCGCCAGTTCGTCCTGGGCCCGCCGGGAGATGCCCCAGGCGCGGGCGGTGACCGCCGCGTGCTCCCCCATCGACAGGCCGGTGCGCGGCTCGGCGTTGCGCGGGACGTCCGGGACCAGATGGCCGGGGCGGATGCGGGCCAGGGCCTTCAGGCGGGCGGCGGCGGACCTCGCCCGGCGGGCCTCCAGGAGGATGCGGCGCAGGCCGTCGTTGACGCCGAGGGGTGCGTCGCTGGCGGTGTCGGCGCCGCCCGCGACCGCCGACTCGGTCTGGCCGAGGGCGATCTTGTTGGCGGCGGCGACGATCGCCTGGAGGCCGGTGCCGCAGGCCTGCTGGACGTCGTACGCGGGGGTGCGCGGGTCGAGCGCGGAGCCGAGGACGGTCTCGCGGGCCAGGTTGAAGTCCCGGCTGTGCTTGAGGACGGCACCGGCGACGAACTCGCCGACCGCGCCGGGCCCCCGGAGGTCGTAGCGGTCGGTGAGGCCGTTCAGGGCCGCCGTCAGCATCTCCTGGCTGGACGCGGTGGCGTAGGGGCCGTCGGAGCGGGCGAAGGGCACGCGGGTGCCGCCGAGCACGGCGACCCGGCGGGCGCGGGCTGGTTCCAGGGGGCTCATGTCGATCTGCTCCTCACCCAGGGCGGTGTGCAGTGGCTCACTGGCTCACCTCGTCTTACCTCCGGTAACCTTACTCCAGAGTAAGCAGTTCTCCGCCCTTCGGAACCGACTCGCCCGGGAGTTGCGCATGGCCGACCGCTACCTCAGCTTCACCGGCACGGCGCCCGGCCGCTTCCTGACCCGGCGCCTGGGCCTGCCCCGGCCGGCCGAGCTGATCCGGTGGACGCCCGAGCGGCCCGCCCTGC
>NZ_MUMF01000061.1 GCF_002155905.1 Streptomyces tricolor
ACCTCGCGAACCGGTTCGCGCGCGAGCACCGGGCGCCCGGTTCACTGCCGGTCGCCGAACTGGTCCGGCTGGCCGACGAGGCGGTGCGGCAGGGCGGTTGAGCCCCCATGTCCGTCCGGCAATTGGGCCACTCGCAGGGGTGGTGATTGGGTCGGGACTTCGGCCCACCGGGGCACTAGCGTCGCCGTCATGACGCACCGCAGCACCGACACGACCGACACCACCGACACCACGGACACCACCGGCCCCCGTACCACCGCCGCCCCGGCCCGGGTCGACTTCTACTTCGACCCGGCCTGCCCCTTCGCCTGGATCACCTCCCGCTGGCTGCTGGAGGTCGAGCGGCTGCGCCCGCTCGACCTCCGGTTCCGGGCGATGAGCCTGTACCTGCACAACGCCGGCAACGAACTCCCCGACTGGTACCGGGACCTGGTGGACCGCTCGATCGGCCCGGTGCGGGTCGCGGTGGCCGCCGCCGAGCGGCACGGCGACGCGGTGCTGCGCGACCTGTACACCGCGTTCGGCACCCGCATCCACGAACAGGGCGTCAAGGACTTCGACACGGTGATCGGGGACTCGCTGGCCGAACTGGGGCTTCCCGCCGAGCTGTCGGCCGCCGCCCACGACCCGGCGTACGACGACGCGGTGCGCCGCAGCCACGAGGCCGGCGCCGAGCCGGAGTCCGGCGGCTACGTCGGCACCCCCACCCTCCACGTCGACGGCACCGTGTGGTTCGGACCCGTGCTGCGTGCCGTACCGCGCGGTGCCGAGGCGGCCGAACTCTTCGACAGCTTCCGGGTGCTGGCCCGCCACCCCGACCTCTTCGAACTCAAGCGCACCCGCACCGGCGCCCTCAGGTTCGACTGACCCGGCGGAAACAATGGCCGATAAACGCCCCTCCGCCGGGCCCGGCGCCTTCCACGTGTGACACGCGAGCGCCGACCGGCGCAGAACGAAGAGCCACCGCGGTCCGACGTCACAGGGGAGCGCCGGACCGCGGCGGCCGTTACCACACCCCCACCCTCCGGTACCCCCGCCTCACCGAACCACGCGACAAATCCTCGGGCTTGTCCCTAGGGTGAAGTGCGCGGAAGGCCTGAGGGGGACGGACGGATGAGTGTGACCGGCAGACCATTGCCGTCGTTGCCGCAGTACCGCAAGGACGGCGTGACCCGGCGGCTGAGCGCCTCGGTGTACCTCGACGACGACTTCGCCCTGTACGCCGACCGGATGCTCACCGGGGACCGGCTCAACGCCCTGGGGCTCAGCCTCAACATCAACTTCGTCGCCCTCGCCCGGCACGCCCGCGTGGCCACCCGCCGCCGCGCCGCCCTCGACCGCCGGCTCGCCTGCCTCCTGCCCGCCGTACCCGGCGCCCTCCTCGTCGGACTCTGGGGACTGGTCAACGCACACCCATCACTCGGATGGGTGGCGATTTTCGGCCCTCTCGGCGTCTACGCGGTCGCCTGGGCGCTGGTCCGCCACGCCGAGGCCCGCAGCCGCGACACGGCCCGGAAGGTGTTCCTGTCCGCGGAGAGACCCGAGCAGACCGCACCCCCCGTCGAGCCGGAGGCCGAGGCCGCGCTGCACGACCTCAAACGCGCCAACGTCCTGCCGTACGCCGACGAGGCCGCCTACACCAAGCCGTTCGTCGGCAGCGGCGAGAAGATCAAGGAAGTCGTCTGGCAGCCCATCGACATCAGCAGACCCGCCGACGCCCCCGGCGGCGGAAAGCTCCCGCTGCGCCCGTTCGACGTCATCGACCTGCACACCTACGTCGCACGGCAGATGGAGAACATCTCCGGCCTCCAGGGCCTGCGGGCCAGGAACCGGCTCTACGTGCGCGGCAGCAACGCCCACCTGCTCCCCGAGCTGCTGCCCGACCCCACCCGGCGGCCCCGCGCCCAGATACCCAAGCAGCTCGTGCAGGCCGGCCTCCGGTCACCGGGCGCGGGCATGCGCACCCACCTGTGCCTGGAACGCGTCGGCGAGGGCGGCCGGCTCATCGTCTCCATGTACCTGCGGGCGATCCTCCAGCCCCCCAGCCTCACCTGGGAGGTGGCCGCCTACGCGATACCGCCGCTGGACGGCCGTTTCCACCGCGTCGACCGGCTCCCCGTGGCCCCCCTCGAACGCTGGTGGGACCTGATCCGGTACGCCACCCGCCGTACCGGCCCCGAACTGCGCGGCTGCCTCGGCCGCATCCTGCGCCGCCACCGCTGGCAACGCGACCACGACCGGGCCCTGGCCCGGACCCGCCGCGCGATCACCAAGCAGCACCTCCGCCACGACTACGGCGCCACCGGCAGCCTGCGCGAGGACCTCGGCGCCTGGGACGAGGCCGGCTACATCGAGCGCACCGACGCTCAGGACTACCTGTTCCGGCTCCAGCAGGGCGTGCTGACCGCCACGGAACGCTTCCTGCGGGACCACAACATCGACACCAGTTCCTTCGACAAGGCCGTCCAGGTCATCAACACGCAGACGTACAACATCGGTAACGTCAGCGGCCCCAGCAACTTCGGCGCCCACGGGACGATACTCCTGGGCGGGCAGCAGGGGCCCGGACCGCAGGGCGGCCCCGGAGCCCAGGGCGGCCCCGGGCCCGCGGGATCCGGCCCGCCCGCGCCGCAGCCATAACCCCCAGCCATCTCCACGACTCCTCCGGCCCGGAAGCCCGGCGCCGGAGCAGAAGCGAGGACAGGACATGAGCACCTACAACTTCGGCAACGTCAACGGCCCCGCCAACTTCGGCGACCACGGCCGGATCCAGATCAACCACGCCCACCCCGACCTGCCGACCATGATGGACCTCGCCGAGCGGCTCACCGAGACGCTGCGCGCCGAGTACCCGGAGCTGGTGCCCCAGGGCGAGGTCATCCAGGCCCAGTTCCAGGAGTCCGCCGAGGACGGCCTGCCGCCGAACCGGGGCCGGATCCGCTCCGCGCTGGAGACCATCGCCATCGGGGCGTCCGCCGGCACCGGCAGCCTCGCCTTCACCCAGCAGCTCATCCACGCCCTGGGTCTGTGAGCGCCGGAGCCCCGCCGCCACGGGGCTCCGGCCTCGGGCGTCACAGGGCGCGGGCCACGGACGTACGTCACCGGGCTCCGGCCCCGGACGTCACCGCGCCCGCACCACCGCCCGGACCCCGCCGCCGAGGTCCAGGTCCAGCCCCGACCGCAGCGGGACCGTCTGACCGGGCTCGATCTTCTGCACGGTGCCGTCCGAGCGGGTGCCCGTCCAGGTCTCCCGCGAGCGGTTGGCGAGCCCGAACCGCCCCGGCTTGCTGGGGTGTTCGACCAGTTCCGCGACGAGCGCCGCGTCCGAGCAGTCGTGCCGGGCCGGCTCCGGCAGCAGATGGTGGGCCTGCACCCGGGCGGCGCGGCGCAGCCGGATGTGGTGCTCGGTGCGGGGCGGGGGAGTGGTCACCGTCAGCCGCGGCGGCAGCACCAGCCGGGCCCCGCACCCCCAGCAGTCCCGCGGCGGCGGGTTCTCCCCCGGCTCGGTCATGTTCTGCCGCCCGCACGAGGCGCACTCGACCACCGCGTCCAGCACCGCCCGCAGCGCGTCACGCCACTCCGACTCCCGCACCCGGGCGGCCGGATCGCGCAGCCCGATGGTGAACGAGCGCCGGAACAGCTCCCGCAGCTTCTCGGCCGCCGCCTCCCAGGTGGCCAGCACGGTCGCGTGCTCCATCGGATCGGGGGCGTTGGCATCGTCCGCCGGGTCGAACACGAACAGCGGACTCCTGCCGTACAGCTTGCGCTCCGCCGCCTCGTCCAGGCAGTGGATGCCCAACTCCCGCCTGCCCTTCAGCGGGTGATGGTTCATCAGCAGCATGAACAGCAGTACGGCCAGCGAGTGCAGGTCGGACTGGGTGCCCGGGCGGGCACCCGGATCCGCGCGCACCAGCTCCGGCGCCATGAACTCCATGGTCCCCGAGATGCCGCTGGCGTCGCCCTCCACCACCGCGTTGTCGTTGTCGCAGACCAGGACGTCACCGGTGTCCGGGTCGAAGAAGATGTTGCCCCAGGAGATGTCCCGGTAGGCGATGCCCCGCGAGTGCAGCGCCTGATACGCCTCCACCGTGTACAGGCAGGCCGTCAGCAGGGCACGCGGGCTGGTGCGCAACTGCCGCCGGAACAGCGCCGGCAGACCCTTGTAGCGGTCCGGGCGCAGCCCCATCAGATAGCCGAACGACCCGCGGTGCGCCGGCACGAACGCCTCCGGCCACAGGAACCGGTCGTCGGCGAAGTCCCGGGTCACCAGCTCCCGTACGATCGCCTCCTGCTCCGCGGTCGCGAGCGTCGGGTAGTACCACTTCAGGGCCCGCTCCCCGTGCGGCGTCCGGACCCGGTACACCTCGCCCTGGCCGCCCGCGCCGAGGAAGTCGAGGATCTCGACGTCGTCACCGTTCTCCGCCGCGAGGCGCACCCCGCCATCGAGCATGCCGCTCATCTACGTCTCCGTCTTCCGTTCCATGTCCGCGTCGCCGTCCGCTTCCCCGTCGGTCCGCTCGGCCGCCGCTCCGGCGTCCGCCGGGATTTCCTCCGAGACCTCCGCCGGAGCCGGGACCTCTCCCGGAGCCGAGATCTCTCCCGGAGCCGGGGTCCCCGACGGGGCCGGGGCTTCCGCCGGGAGCGGGGTTTCCGCCGGGCGGAGCGCCGCCGCCAGGGTCGTGTCGTCCCCGGAGTAGCGGGAGGCCTGGGCGAGCCAGTCCGGCAGGGTCTCGCGGACGTCCGCGAGACCCTTCTCGGCGAGCCGGCCGGCCAGCCCCCTGACGAACTCGCCGTACCCGTCGCCCGACGCGAAGCTCTTCGACAGGCCGTCCGTGGAGAGCACCACCAGCCGCGGCGCACGCGCCTCCTCGAACACCGGCGCCCAGTGCATCCGCACCGACAGCCACGCCTCCCGCCCGCACAGCGACTCGGTCTCGTCGCCCAGATCCTCCTCGGCGGGCGCGAGCGGCCGGCTCAGCGTGCCGTCGTGCTCCACCACCGCGAGATCTCCGTCGCCGATCTGCCAGGCCACGAACAGCCAGGGCGTGAGCACCGCACCGATCAGCGTGGTGCCGTACAGCACCAGCTTCTCCTGGGGCCGCGGCTCCCGGGCGGCCTCCTCCACCACCGGCCGGTTCCGGTCCCAGTGGCCGAGCGCCTCCTGCCGCCACTCGTGCACCAGGGCCCGCGGGAAGTCGTCCCGGGCATAGGTCATCAGCCGGGTCAGCCGCCCCGGCTCGTGGCAGTCGTGCGCCGCCCGCCCGAAGGAGGCGGCCAGGGGCAGGAACCGGTCCACGGCGAACCGCGCGCCCAGCGCGCTGCGCGCGTGCACCGCCGAGCCGTGCCCGTCGGCCACCGCCAGCACCAGCGGGTCGTCCCCGGAGCCGGTGCCCCGGCAGTCGAACCAGTCCTGGTTGCGGCGTTTGCCCACGCCCTGGACGCTGCCGGCCAGCGTCTCCCACCGTCGCACCCCGAGCGTCACCACACGTCGTCGTCATCGTCGTCGTCCAGCACCGGCGGCGCGTACGACTGCTTCGCCGTGCTCACCCCGGAGCCGTCCCCGGCGACCGGCTGGGAGGCCGCCTTCACGGCCGCCGTCGACGCCCAGCGGATCGCCGCCGCCAGCTGCTTGGGGCTGTTGGCGTCCAGCGGCTGCAACTCCGGATTGCCGAGGAACTCCTGGAGCACCCCGCGGTCCGCGTCCGCGCCGATCGCGATGGCCACCCGGACCGCCTTGCGGCCCCACGGGGTGGCGTCCACGGCCTTCAGGCCCGCCTTCCAGTCGTCGGTGGGCACCCCGTCCGACACCAGCGCCAGCACCGGCTTGAGCGCCCGCTGCGGCATCGGCGGGGTCTGCAGCTCCCGCGCCACCAGGTGCAGCGCCTCACCGAGGTTGGTCATGCCGTCGACCTGCACGTCCTGCCAGGTGAAGTCGTCCACCGGGACCGGGGTCTGGTGGTGCCACTGCGCGGTCGTGGAGAAGGTGACCGTGCGCAGCAGCAGTTGGGCGGCCGGGTTGTCGTGGGCCACCGACCGCATCTCCGGAACGGCTTCTCTGATCGCGTAGTTGAGTTTGGCGATCTTCTCGCCCTGCATCGAGAACGAACAGTCGAGCAGCCAGATGAAGTGGACCGGCCGGTTGGCCATCGGCCCGCCGGGAATGTCGCTCACGCCGCGGTTCCTTTCCTGTCGGAGGGGTTTGGTGTCGAGGGGGTCGGTCGGGTCAGGGCAGCAGCAGCCAGGCGGTGCCGGCGAGCGCTGCCGCCGCCAGCAGCAGGGCGGTGACGAACAGGCCCGCCAGCACCCGCCGGGCCCGGCCGACGGGCGGAGTCACGTGGTTCATGCCGGGCGGTACCCGCCTTCCCTGTCGGCTTCCGTGCCCGTCTCCGGCCGCCGGGGCCGCGGCACCCGGCGGCCGGAGACCGGCACGGAAGCCGACAGGGAAGGCGGGG
>NZ_MUMF01000608.1 GCF_002155905.1 Streptomyces tricolor
CGGCCTGCCGGCCCTCGGCGTCGTCCTCTTCGTGCTCTTCTCCCTGATGCTGCCGCACACGTTCCCCACCCGGGACACGGTCCAGTCGCTCCTGTCGAACCAGTCGATCCCCGCCGTCCTCGCGCTCGCCGCCACGATCCCGATCGTGACCGGCGCGTTCGACCTCTCCCTCGGCTACGGCCTCGGCCTGGCGCACGTCATGGTGCTCCAGCTCATCGTGCACGAGGGGTGGCCCTGGCCAGGCGCCTGTCTGGTGGTGGCCGCCGGGGGTGCGGCCGTGGGCGTCCTCAACGGTGTCGCCGTCGAGTTCGGGCGGATCGACTCCTTCATCGCCACCCTCGGGACCGGCAGCATGATGTACGCCGTGACCGGCTGGGTCACCGGCGGCGGCCGGATCGTCCCCGGCCCGCGGGGGCTGCCCGCCGCCTTCACCGACCTCTACGACTCCCGGTTCCTCGGCGTGCCGGTTCCCGCCTTCTCCGTGCTGGCCCTCGCGGTCGCGCTCTGGCTGACGCTGGAGCGGCTGCCGCTCGGCCGCTCCCTCTACGTCGTCGGATCCAACCCGCGCGCCGCCGAGCTCGTCGGCATCCCGACCCGCAGGTACACCGTCTACGCGTTCACCGCGTCGGGCCTGATCGTCGCCTGCGCCGGTGTGCTGCTCGCCGCCCAGCAGCAGATCGGCAACCCCAGTGTCGGCCTCGACTATCTGCTGCCCGCCTTCGTCGGCGCCCTCCTCGGCTCCACCGCCATCAGACCCGGCCGCCCCAACGCCCTGGGCACGCTCGTCGCCGTCGCCGTACTCGCCGTCGGCCTCACCGGCATCGGGCAGCTGGGCGCCGACTTCTGGACGGTCCCGCTGTTCTACGGCGGCACCCTGCTGCTCGCCGTCGGCCTGGCCGGCTACTCCGCCCGCCGCCTGCGCACCGGGGCCGCGGCCGTCCCCGACACGCCCTCGCCACCGCCGGCCTCGGGGCGGGACGGCGACACGACGGGCAGCACACCGTGACCCGCGGCACCGGCCCCCTCGGACCACCGCGAGGAGCCGCCGCGCACCGCACGCGCGGCGTCAGGGCACGAGCGGCCGCCCTCGCCCTGCTGCTGGCCGCCGCCACCCTGGCGGGCTGCGAACGCGGCGCGCAGGACAGCCCCGGAGTCTCCCCCACGGGCCCGGGCGGCTGCCCCGCGGCACAGGCCGGAGCCCAGGCCGCCGTCAGCCGGGCGGAGCGGACCGACGTCCCCTGGAACGGGCCGGCCAAGGGGCCGGCGGCGGTCCCCGGCAAGACGATCGTGTACGTCGCGCAGACCATGACCAACCCCGGAGTCGCGGGCGTCGCACGGGGCGTACGGGAGGCCGCGAAGGTCATCGGCTGGAAGGTCCGGGTCATCGACGGCGAAGGCACCCCCGCCGGCATCCAGGCGGCGCTGAGCCAGGCCGTGACCCTCAGGCCCGCGGGCATCGTCATCGGCGGTTTCGACCCCCACTCGACCTCGCAGCAGGTCGCGCGGGCCACCGCGGCCCGCATCCCGCTCATCGGCTGGCACGCGGTCGCCGCCCCCGGCCCCAGCAGGAGCCCCCGGCTCTTCACCAACATCACCACCGACGTCGCCGACGTCGCCGCGATCAGCGCGCAGTGGGTCATCGCGCACTCCCGCGGCAACGCCGGCGTCGTCCTCTTCACCGACGCCTCGATCCCCTTCGCCCACCGCAAGTCCGAGCTGATCAGGAAGGCCCTGGCGGCCTGCCCGGGGGTACGGCTGCTGGCGTACCCGAACATCCCGATCCCGGACGCGAGCAGCCGTACGCCCCGGGAGGTCTCCTTCCTCCTCGCCCGTTTCGGGAACCGGTGGACCCACTCCGTCGCCATCAACGACCTGTACTTCGCCGACGCCGCCCCCGCCTTCCGCGCGGCCGGGAAGGAGGGCTCCGGCCCGCCCTTCAACATCGGTGCGGGCGACGGCGACCCGTCCGCCTTCCAGCGGATCAACAGCAGGCAGTACCAGGCGGCCACCGTCCCCGAACCCCTGTCGCTGCAGGGCTGGCAGATCGTGGACGAGTTCAACCGCGCCTTCTCCGGCCGCCCGGCCAGCGGTTATGTGGCGCCCGTCCACATCTCCACGGCCGAGAACAGCGAAGGGGCGACGGCCTGGGACCCCGCCGGCTACCGAGAGGCGTACCGGAGGATCTGGGGCAGGTGACGCGGGCGTCGCGGCGATGCGTCAGGGCCGGGCGTCACACCGGGACGCGCACCGTCTCCACCCAGTTCGGGGGCTGGGGCGCGGCGGAGCCGACCAGGGCGGCGATGACGCGGCAGGCCGGCTGCGCGCATGTCCGTACCGCCACATCCGCCCAGGGTGATCCGCTCGGTGGCCGTCACCTCCGCGAGGGCGGCGGCCGGTTCGGCCTCCCCCGTCGAACCCGAAGCGTCCCCACGCGCGGCAGCGGGCGGCGCGGGCTCGGCGGCGCGACGACCCGTACGGTCGCGGCTTATCCGGTTGCCACCGGCCGGTCCGGCCGGATAGGAAGCTCGCATGCTACGAGGCGGCAAGGTCGGGCTCAGGGCCCGCCACGAGGAGGACCTCCCGATCCTGCGGGCCGAGCTGTACGACGACGTGGTGAACTCCTCGCGGGCCGAAAGCGGTCCGTGGCGGCCGGTCAGCCCCGGCTCGAAGGATCCGCGGCTCTCGCTGGACGACACCCAGCCGGGGAGCGTCCCGTTCTCCGTGGTGGAGCTGGAAGGCGGCACCCTGGCCGGCACCGCGGCGCTGTGGGGCATCGACAACCACAACCGGTCGGCGCACATCGGGCTGGGACTGCTGCCGTCCTGCCGCGGCAAGGGGTACGGCACCGACGTGGTCGCTGTGTTGTGCCACTACGGCTTCGTGGTGCGCGGCCTGCAGCGGCTGCAGATGGAGACGCTGTCGGACAACGCCGCGATGCTGCGCTCCGCCGAGCGCAACGGCTTCGTCCGCGAGGGCGTGCTGCGCTCCTCGGCCTGGGTGCTGGGCGAGTTCCTGGACGAGGTCGTGCTCGGGCTCCTCGCCCAGGACTGGAAGCAGGGCCCGACGGTCTAGGCCGCCGTCCGATCGCCGCGTCAGGTGCCGGTCCCCTCGGTGTCCGCTGGTGCCGCGTTCCGTGCGGCCGGCTTTCCCGCGCCGCCACCGTCACGCTCAGGGAACACCAGCCGGGCGCCGAGGCCGATCACCCCGAGGGAGCCCAGCGCGAGGGCGTGCCGCGGCCATCGCGCCGCCCCCTCCCAGGTCTGCGGAGGGCCGAGGGCCGACCAGCACCCCAGGGCGATTCCGGCGAGGACGCCGGCGACACCCGCGGCACGGCCCCACCGCGGGCTCATGACGTCCCGTCCCCTGTCTGTGCGCCGGCGTCGTCCGTGCCCCGCGGCCAGATCGCGACGGCGACCAGTACGGCCGCCCACACGCCGAGCGGCGTGAGCGGCCAGTAGTACGTCAGCTCCCCCTTCTGGGCACAGCGCACACCCCAGATCCCGGTCATGATCACCGCTCCGCCGAGCCAGTAGCGCCATTCGGCCAGCCATTCCTTGAGGTCCTTGCGGTCCTGCTCCGCGCGGCTGGGCGCCGGTGCGGGCAGGTCGGACGTCAGAACGGCGATTTCGTCCGTGGTCCGCGCCCGCAGGGCACGTTTCGAACGGACCTCGTGCTCGGACGGGTCGAGTCGTCCTTCGGTCAGCGCCGCGGCCAGCACGTCGAGCGCTTCGTCGCGGTCACGGTCCGAGACCCGCAGAGCGGGTTCGTGTCGGTCGTCCACCCTTCTCCCCCTTCGGTGCCGTTGAGCACCTGAACTGATGAACCATTAGGATACGACTGTATTCTAAACATGGGAGGGTGAGCGATGCCCAAGGTCGTCGACAGGGAGGAACAGCGCCGCCGGATCGGTGCGGCCCTGCTCCGGCTGGTCGCCGAGCGCGGCCTCGACGAGGTGAGCGTGCGGACGGTGGCCACCGCTTCCGGCCGCTCCCCCGGCGCCGTGCAGAAGTACTTCCGCACCAAGGAGGACATGCTCACCTTCGCCGCCGAGCTGGCCGGCGAGCGCATCGAGCAGCGGATGGCCGGGGTGAGCACCGCGCTGCCGCTGCGCGAGGCGCTGCGCGAACTGGTTCTGACGACGCTGCCCGTGGACGCCGAGCGACGCGCCGAGGCCACCGTGCAACTCGCCTTCGCCGTCCACGCGGCACACCATCCGCGCCTCGCCGCGATCCGGCGTCAGGTCGACCAGGAGATCCGCCAGGCGCTCGCCGCCTGGCTGGAGTCGGCCGGGCACGAGTCCCACGCGACGGCCGTGGCCGACGCGGTGATCGCGGTGTCCGACGGCCTGGCCCTGCGCATGCTGTACGCCCCCCAGGAGCACGAGCAGCTGCTGACCGCCCTGGACCGGACACTGAACGCCCTGATCCCCGGCCCCGGTTCGCGCGCCGAGCCCTCGCTCGGCGGCACGGCACCGGACGAGAGCGGATCTTGAGCCAGGGACGCTCTCGGTTCATGCGGCAGGGAAGGACCCGCCTCGGTTCGAGCGGGCGCTGTACTGGTCCGACGACAACGCGAAGACCCGTACGCGCCGACCGCCGGTGGGGTTGACGGTCTCACGGACCGGACGCATCCCCAGTTTGGTCATGATCCGTTCGGAGGCGTCGTTGCCCACTTGGGCGATGCTGACGATCCGCTCCAGCCGTCGCTCCTCGAACCCGAACCGGACAGCGGCCGCGGCGGCCTCGGTGGCCAGGCCCTGCCCCCAGTGGGCACGCCCCAGCCGCCAGCCGACTTCGACTGCCGGCAGCACCTCCGGCAAGAAGCCGGGCACCGAAAGGCCGGTGAACCCGGCCAGCTCGCCAGTGGCCCGGATCTCCACGGCGAACAGGCCGAAGCCCCGTGACTCCCACTCGCTCTCCCATGCCTGGATCCCGTCGCGGGTCTGCTGTTCGTCACGGACGCTGCCGTCACGGATCCACCGCATGACCTCGGGGTCGGCGTTGACGGCAGCCATGGGCGCGACGTCTTCCTCGCGCCAGCGACGCAGGATCAGACGGGGAGTCTCCAGCGTGACCATCCCGTCATTCTGGATCACGACATGGCCTCTCCACCATCGTCACCAGGCACTGGCGGGGCCACGGCATCGGCCGGCACCGCGGGTTCAGAGCCAGCCGCGCCGCGCCGCCTGGACCCCCGCCTGGAAACGGGTGGTGGCGCCCAGGCTGTCGAGGAGGGCGGAGACGCGGCGCACGACGGTGCGGCGGCCCAGGCCCAGGTGTCTGGCGATCGCTTCGTCGGTGGCGCCGCTGGCCATGAGAGTGAGGATCCGGCGGTCCCGGGCGTCGATCGGCGTACCGATGCCCGCCGCCGATACCGGAACGGCGAGTCTCCACAGCGACTCGAAGGTGTTGGAGAGCGCCTGGAGCAGACCGGAGGGACGGATCAGGAGGGAGACGAGTCCGGGGCGGTCGTCGGCGGCGAGAGTGACCACCGCGAGATCGTTGTCACGGATCGCCAGTTTCATGGGCGGATCGTCCAAGGTCCGTGCCTGTTCCCCGGCTTCGATCATGCGGGCCATGTTGGGCCAGGCGATCGGGTCGTCGAAGGCGGAACCGTGGTAGATGGCGCGGTAGACGACGCCGGCGGCCATGCGCTCGCGCTGCAGCGCCTCCTGCGCGAGGTAGTGGTCGGAAGTGCCGGAGTACGGTGGCACGTCGATGGCGCGGAGCTGGTGGCGCACCGACTGCTGGAGCTGCCTGCTGACCGCCAGGACGCGTACGGGGTCCTCGACGACTTCGAGCGCCTCGTAGTGACCGGCGTCCCTCCTGGCGGAGCGGTAGAGCCGTTCCATCTCCGTACCGGTGTGCCGCAACGCGGTGCGCACCACGTCATCGCGCCGCAGCAGCGCCTCGACGACCTGGGTGGGCGGCACCGCTTCCCAACGGCTCCGCGCGTCCCCGGAATCAGCCGTCAGCACGATGTCCTCGGCGGCGAGTTCCTCCAGCACCGCCCGGACGGCCGTCTCACTCAGTCCGGTCCCGGCCGCCAACCGCGGGGCGGACGCGTGCGGGTGACCGACCAGGAACCGGTAGACCCGCCCGCGGTCGGAGTCCGGGTCGAACACGTCATGCACGGCTTCCCCCCTCGCCGAACCGGGGCCGGTCAGCCCAACCCCTCTCAGATTACTGCCGGGTTGGCGCAATGGCGCCAGTGGCCCGACTGCGCCACGTGTACGTATGGCGTCACGTGGAGTGATGCGGTGAGATGCTCCGTGACCGGCTGACCACCCGTCCCGTCCCCTCGCATCAAGCCCCCTTGAGGACACCTGATGAGATCAGCTCTGCCCACCCGGCTCACGCGTGCGACGGCGGCGGCCCTCGCCCTGGCGGCGGCCCTCCTTCTTCCGGGTACGCCGTCCGCGCACGCCGAGGGTCCGGGCGCGCGCCCACCGGAGATGACCGACGGCTTCGGACTGACCCAGGTCGGCACCGCCACCGGCTCCGCCACCAACTTCGTCGTCACCGTGACCACGCCCGAGGTCGACGGCGAGCACCGCGTCCGGATCCTGCTGCCCGCCGACTACGCCGACCGCCCCGACAAGCGCTACCCGGTGCTGTACTTCCTGCACGGCGCGTCGGACGATCCGGGCAACCCGAACGTGGCCTACCCGGCCCTCACCGCGGCCCAGTCGATGATCACCGTCATTCCGGACGGAGGCCGGAGGGGCTGGTACACCAACTGGCTCGACCAGGGCACCGCCGCCGGGGCGCAGAACTGGGAGAACTTCCACATCTCTCAGGTGATCCCGTTCATCGACACCAATCTCCGCACCGTTTCCGCGCGCAGGGCGCGGGCCGTCGCCGGGCTCTCGATGGGCGGCTTCGGCGCGCTGCACTACGCCCAGAGACATCCGGGCCTGTTCAGTCAGGTCGCTTCGCTCTCCGGTGCCAACGAACTCTCGCTCCGGCACGCCGTCATGCGCGCGGCCGTCGTCGCCACGCTGACGAACATCGGAGCCCCGCTGTGCGGCAGTTCGAACCCCACGTGCAGTCTCGACTTCGGGCCTGCGGTGTCCAGCGACGCCGTCTTCGGCACGCCGTATCCGGTCTTCGGCGCCGACTGGCGCTGGGACGAGGCGGATCCGGTGGCGCACATGGACGTCCTGGCCCGGGCCGGTACCGGCGTCACGCTGTACACCGGGAACGGGCAGGGCATCCCCGCCGAACCGGAGTTCTGGGTCCGGTCGGCGTCCCAGCACGCCAAGGAGCGTCTGGACCAACTCGGACACCCTTCCCATTACGTCGACTACGGGGACGGCTCCGGGTGGGGCGACGACTGCGACGGCAGCCACACCAGCGGCTGCTGGGCGCAGGACCTCGTCGACTTCGTGCCGCGTCTCGAAGCGGCGTTCGCGTCCTCCTGACCGCTCCTCCCCCTCACCCTCCGACAGACAGGGTTGGCACATGATCAGACGATGGTGCGTCCTGGTGCTGAGCCTCACGGTCCTGTGGACCGTGGCAGCAGGCGCGGCCCGGGCCGAGACGGGCAAGCGCGTCCACAACGGGATGCAGATCCTCTTCAGTCCGTCGACACCGTCCGCCTTCTGCACCATCGGCGCGGTGGGCAACGACAAGTACGGGCACCGGATCGCCATCTCGGCCGGTCACTGCCTCAACGACCCCGACGGCACCTACGCGGACCGCGAGATCCCGGACGACGTCGCGCCCGTCTACGACCGGGCGGATCCCGCTTTCGGCCCGATCGGACACGTGCGCTACTTCAAGGACCCCGAGGGATCGCAGACCGGTCACATGACCAAGGACTACATGATCATCGAGCTGGTCCCGCAGGTGACGCTGTCCTCGCAGGGCCCTTACCTGAAGCAGACCGGCGAGGTACGGGTTCCCGGCGGAACCGCCAGTCCGAACGCCCTGCGGCCCGCGCTCGACTCCGAGCGGCTGCTCGCCACCGGGAACGAGGAACTCATCGTTGCGGGCCAGACAGGTGTGTGGTTCGGAACCATCATGGACACCACCGGCGGCATCTACCGGTCGCCGGCCGCCCACCTGCCGGGTGACTCGGGCGGACCGGCCGTCCGGCACGTACCGGGGAGCGAACTTCCCTCCCAGGAGAACGGCTTCCAGGCCGAGGGCCCCTGGGCCGGGATCACCAAAGCGATCACTTTGTCCCTGCCGCCGTTCGAATACACCAGCTCGGCCAACATCCTCGCCGACCTGCGCGCCCGGGACGCCGTCACACCCGGCGGCGTGTACGGCGCGGGCTTCGAGGTGACCGGCAACCCGTGAAGCCGGCCGCCGGCCCCGGACGCGCACCGCCGCGAGGCGGAGAGCCGGCATCGGCCTCCCCGGCGCAGCCGTCCGCACCGACCACCCCGAGGAACCGACCACCCCGAGGAGGGGAAGCATTGCTCACCCGCATGCCGTCACGACATGCCCTCACCGCCGTACTCGGCCTGCTCGCCCTGACCGCCGCGCTGCTGACCGCCGCGCCCCCGGCCCGAGCCGCTGTCCCCGCCTTCGAACTCCGCCCGCTGGTCCCGGCCGGCCCCGACCACCAGGAAAGACTCAGGGCCGAGGTGGAGTACTGGACCCTCGGGAAGATGGCCGACGCCGGCCTCAACAACGAAGACCGGGACGCGACCGCGCCCCCCGGCGGCTGGGACGACCTCAGCAGGCCGTGGCCGCGGGAGCACGGGCGCATCTCACGCACCGCAGGCAAGATCTTCATGGAGTACACGGACGTGGAGACCGGTGCCACCTCGACATCGTCGTGCTCCGGCAACGTGGTGAGCAGCGCCAACCGCAGCGTCGTACTGACCGCCGCCCACTGCCTGCGCATCCACACCCCGCTCGACGTGGGCTTCGGCAACGTCGTCGCCACCAACATGGTGTTCGTGCCGGGATTCGACGGAGCGAACCTGCCCCGTGACACCTCCAGCACACGGCTCCCGGGCAAGGACATCGCCCCGTACGGGGTCTGGGGGGTCACCCGCCAGTGGATCACCCACACCTGGAGCCGGAGCGCCGACTGGCTGCTGGGACGTGACATGGCCTCGGTCGTCGTGGCCAACCCCGACGATCCCCGCCCGATCGCCGAGGTCACCGGAGGCCAGGAGGTCGCGTTCGGCCAGCCGCAGAACCAGACCCACCACGTCTTCGGCTATCCGACCATCAACGAACGCAACCACTACCGCCCCGGCAACGTGCCCGCCGCGCTCCAGCGGACCTTCGACGGCCGCAGTCTCATGGTCACCCAGGGCACCACCCACAACGATCCCGTCTACTACAACGACGTGCTGGCCGGCGCCCAGTCGCCCGGGTGCAGCGGCGGCGCCCTGCTGCAGAACTTCGATCCCGCCACCGGTGCGGGCGTCCAGGTCGGGGTCTTCTCCCGTTACGACGACCCCGCCCAGATCATCGGCATCCTGGGCTGGGTGCAGGGCCCCAACATGAGTTCCACCCACTTCGGCGCCGAGGAACAGGCCGTCTACAACGCCGCCCAAGCGGCAAGCCCGGCGTAGACCGTCGGTGCGCGCCGGGACGCGAGCGCGCAGGACCGCGACCGTCAAGGAGGAGAGAAAGGCGTGGCACTGTTCAGGCGCGGGGACGGTCACCACCGCGGGGACGACCACGACAACCGCTGGACGGACGAGAACGGCTGGACCACCGACCGCATGAGCGACGGAACGATCTTCCGGTGGCGGGTGCGCATGGAACGCATCGGCGACATCCTCCCCGAGTACAAGGAAGCGCTGGAGGCCGTGGCCCGCGAAGAGGGCTATACCTACCGGGAGTACGTCGCCTGGGCCGCGAACCTGACCGACGCCCGGATGAACGACACCCGTGACCGGATCAGGAACGGGCTGGCCGGTCCGCGCGAGGCCGCCCTGTACCGCTGCTGGCTGGGAGCCCGCCTCGCCGTGCACGAGGTCCAGTACCGCCTGGAGGTCCGCCCCGGAAAGTTCATCTGGAGCGGCCGCTGACGTCTGGCGGAAGGAGATCCCGGTCGCGGACGACGACGGGACCCACGGCCGACGGCTTCGACATCCGCCACGCGGTGATGCGGACGACCGCCGTGAGCCGGGGAATGCGTGGCTGTCGTCGCCCGGCATCGTCACCTCGTGCACGTCCGCCGGATCGGCGACCAGGGCGTCGCGCCACAAAAAAAAGGGGGGCGCCCCGAAAGGCGCCCCCGGACGTTCTTCGGTATCAGTGAATCCTGATCGAAATGATCTGGTGGATGTGGCCCGGGTTCCACGAGCTCCACTTCTGCAGAGTGATGGTTTCGAGCCTCGGATCGCTCAGATTCCGCTGGAACTGGAGAGTCACGACATTGTTTCCGGACTCGACCCAGTTCACCCCGTAGATGGCGACGGGCATCGTTCCGGCGTTGGCGAAACAGAGCGTGTCGCGGCCCTCGTTGTTGTGGATTTCGAGGTAGCTGTTCTCGTTGCAGTCCGTACGGTTGATGGTCGGCCCGATGGCGGAAGCCGTGGTGGGAGCTGCCGTGGCTGCCGCGGCGGGCACGACCGTGGCGGCCAGCGCGGCTGCGGCGACTGCTGCGACACCGAGGGAACGACGCACGGAGAGTCTCATTCTTTTCCTTTTCTGCGCGGGACTTGGTGACCTTACCGTCGCACACGCACCAGCACTCTTGAAAGCGCTTACCAGCCAGATCGGCCCCCTCGCAGATGCTCCTACGGGCGAGGTGAGCGACACCACGTTTAAGTCGACTGTAGTCGTTATTCGCAGTTCGGCAGCGTGTCGGGATAACCAAGTCCGGAGCGGGCGGAGGTCGCACCACGGAAGAGCGATGCAGAGGCGTTATGGGCGGCACGTACGTGATCAGGGGCTACATGGGGGAGACGGAACCCGACAAGAGAAAGCCGAAAATCGCGGAATACAGACGAGCGCTCGGCGCAGCACCGAGCACGGCCCCGCCCAGGACCACGCCGACAAGACATAGCTCGGGCACCACTCGGCTTCCCCTGCGTACCGCCGCTGTGTCCCGGCCGACGGCGCGCCGGGCCACCGCCGTGACGCCGCTCAAGGTGGCGTGAGGCCGGCCCGGTGCAGGTCCTCGTGGCGCGGTCCGGCCTGGTGAGGGCGGGCGTCGGAGCGCCTCAGCGGCCGACTTCGGTGGCTGGACCATGGAGGAGTCGGCGGCGGAGCCGGCCGAGCCGTTCACCACCAGGGCTCAGGCCATGCCGGCCACCCGCCGCGCCAAGACCGCCACCATCTTCCTGACCGGACTCCACGTCGCTGCCCTTTTCATCCATTCGGCCAGACGATCCGAAGGAAACGCTCTAGCCCACCCAGCTCCGCAACAGCCTCTCCCGTTCCGCCCCGCGGGGCGACCCGCCCTCCCAGGCGCGGCCCCACTCCGACATCGCCGCCAGCGTCGTGGCCATCGTCGCGGCGCCCTCCGTGAGGCGGGACAGGAGGGCGCGGGAGAGGTCGATCTCGGTCTGGGGGTAGCCGACGGCCGCGGCGACGTAGGCTCCCAGCTCGCGCTCCCCGTCGGCGGATCCCACGCGCACCGTCATCATCGCCGGAGCCTCGTCCGCCCAGACCGAGCCCCCGGGCAGGGCCAGCTCCTTCACCGTCCCGAGCGCCAGGTCCGTGACCGCGCCGACCCGTCGCATCAGGGACTTCACGGGGACGTCCGCCACCGTCAGGGTGCTCACGTCCTCCCACAGGCAGAGGCTGGACTGTCCGTCGCCGAGGCCCACCACGCCCTCCGGGGTCAGGCGTACCCCGGGCGCCAGCCCGGCCGGCTTCGCGCCCACGTACACATCGCCCTCGGCGATCCAGAACAGGCCGACCATGGCCATGGGTTGCTCACTTCCCCCGACGACGGCGCCGCCGTCGCGTCAGACATCGAACGATCAGTCGTCCTCCGCAACGCACGAGGGGGGCGCGGAGTTCCCGCTTCCCGACCCCCGCGACAAGGCCCACGCCGGCGGCGTCAGCACGAGCACCCGGTGCCCGGGCGTCGCCGCCGCCGTCCGCCCCGGGCGCCCTGCTCCGCCGCCCGTGTTTCTCAAGCCCTCGTTGGTCATAGAGTCGGTTCGTGACTGACGAAGACTCCACGTTCGATGTACTGGGCCTGCTGAGCGACCCCGTGCGCCGTCGGCTCTACCGCTGCGTCGCCGCCGCCCCCGAGGAGGTGTCCCGCGACGCCGCCGCGGAAGCGGCCGGGGTCTCCCGGTCGCTGGCCGCCTTCCACCTGGACAAGCTGGTCGAGGCCGGGCTGCTCGCCGTGTCCTTCCGGCGGCTGTCCGGGCGCACCGGTCCCGGCGCGGGGCGGCCGGCGAAGCTGTACCGGCGCGCCGAGGGCGAGCACGCCGTCTCCGTGCCGCCGCGGTCGTACGACACCGCCGGCCGGCTGCTCGCCGAGGTGCTGGAGAACGCGGGACTGGACCGGGAACTACAGGCCGCGGCGAGGGCGGCGGGCGCGGCACAGCCGGATGCGCGTGCCGACGACGTGGTGGCGGCGCTGCGGGCCCGCGGCTACCAGCCCTTCCGGGACGGGGAGACGCTACGGCTGCGCAACTGCCCCTTCCACGCGCTGGCGACGGAGTTCCCCGCCCTGATCTGCGGGATGAACCTGGCGCTCATCGAGGGGCTGGTGCCCGAGCCGTGGTCCGCGGCGATGGACCCGTGCCCCGGCGGCTGCTGCGTCGCCCTTTCTAAAAAGAAAAATGATTGACTATAGAAGACGGGCCGGGCCATGCTTGCTCCATGACTGAGCATCACTTGGCGCAGGTCAACATCGGCCGCATCGTCGCCCCCCTGGACAGCCCGGAGTTGGCCGACTTCGTCGCCCAACAGCCGGAGATCAACGCACTTGCGGACCGGAGCCCGGGATTCGTCTGGCGCATGGTCGACGACGGCGGCGCGGACGCGACCGGCCTCCGCCCCGACGGGAACGACGCACTGCTGCTGATCAACTGCTCGGTCTGGGAGTCGGTCGAAGCCCTGCGGAACTTCACGTACCACAGCGATCACCTGCGCGTGCTGAGCCGCCGCCGGGAGTGGTTCCGCCGCATGGCCGAGGCGCACCAGGCCATGTGGTGGATCCCGGCCGGCCACCGCCCCACCGTCGCCGAGGCGATGGAGCGGGTCGCGCTGCTGCGCGAACACGGCCCCGGACCCGAGGCGTTCACCTTCCGCGACCCGTACCCGGCCCCGGCCCCGGCGGTGCGGCTCTGAACCCCGCACGAAACAGCGGTCACCGGCATGCGCCGGGGCGAGGACAGCGCACAGGAGTCCGGCGGCGGGCCGTCCAGCAGGGGCAGCCCGTACCGGGCCGGCGGATCGCCGGCGTTTAATCGCTGGTGCACGGCCTGCCGGCCCTTGTAAGTTGGCTTCGCGACCGCGCCTCCGATGCGCCCGGCTGCGGCTACTTCCTTCTGACAACCAAGTGACGCCGCCGCCCCTTTGATCTCGGCAGGCGCGGGCGCTCCCGCCCCGTCCGTCCTTCTGACCGGGGCCTCCCGTCCTTCGAATCCGGGGGGATTCGCTGCCTCGTCACACCCCACGCGTCTCCAAGATGTGGCCCGAGATGCTCGTGGCCCCGCACATCTCCGCCGCCGCCCGCGCCGTGCCCCCACCACGGCCCCGGCACCGGCCCGCATCACCGCAGCTGCGCACCCACGAGGGCGGCCCGGCCTTCGTCCGGGAGCCCCGGGAGGAGCTGTTCCTCCTCGCGGTGGGCAACTTCGTCTCGCAGCAGACCTTCTACGAGAGCGGCGAGGAGCGGGACGACCGGTACACCCGCCTCGTCGGGGAACTCGCCGTCCAGGACCCCGCGTGGACGGCGGGGCTGCTGCGATGGCTGCGCGGCGAGGGCAACATGCGTACGGCGTCCCTGGTGGGCGCCGCCGCGTACGTGCGGGCCCGGCTGGCGGCCGGGGCGACCGGCGGCCCGGCCAACCGGTCCGTGATCGACTCGGTCCTCCAGCGCGCCGACGAGCCCGGCGAGCTGCTGGCCCACTGGGTCTCGGCGTACGGGCGGAAGGTGCCGCAACCCGTGAAGCGGGGCATCGCCGACGCCGTCCGCCGGCTGTACACGTCCCGGTCCCTGCTCAAGTACGACACCCCGTCCAAGAACTTCCGCTTCGGCGACGTGCTCAACCTGGTGCACGCCTCTCCCGATCCGGACAAGCCCTGGCAGGGCGCGCTCTTCCAGTACGCCCTGGACCGCCGATACCACCCGGAGCGAGCGGTTCCGCCGCCGTCCGACCGCCTGCTGACCGCCCACCGGGCGCTGATGGAGTCCGCCCCGCACGAGCGGCGGGCGATGGTGACCGGGCCGGGCGGCTCCGAGCGGCTGGCCGCTGCGGGCATGACGTGGGAGTCCCTGGCGGGATGGCTGCACGGACCGATGGACGCGGCCGTCTGGGAAGCCGTGATCCCCACGATGGGGCCGATGGCGCTCCTGCGGAATCTGCGGAACTTCGACGAGGCGGGGATCTCGGACGAGGTCGCGGCCCGGGTGGCCGCCCGGCTGTCGGACGCCACCGAGGTCGCCCGGTCCCGGCAGTTCCCCTTCCGCTACCTCGCCGCCCACCGGCACGCGCCGTCGCAGCGCTGGGCGGTCGCGCTGGAGCGGGCGCTGGCCCACTCCCTGGCCAACGTACCGGCCCTGCCCGGCCGGACGCTGATCCTGGTGGACCGGTCCGACTCCATGTTCTGGGACACCCTGTCCGAGCGGTCGAAGCTGACCCGGGCGGACGCGGCGGCCGTGTTCGGCACCGCACTGGCCATGCGCGCCGAGCAGGCGGACCTGGTGGAGTTCGGCTGGCGCAGCGCGGTGGTCCCGTTCGAGCCGGGCGAGCCGGTGCTCGATGTGCTGAAACGGTTCCACAGCCTCGGCGGCACCCACACCACGAAGGCGGTGCGGACCCATTACCGGGAGCACGACCGGGTCCTGATCGTCACCGACGAGCAGGCCGCCCCCGACGCTCCCGGCGCGGTGCCCGAGCCGGTCCCGGCCGACATCCCGGTCTACACATGGAATCTGGCGGGGTACCGGCCCGCCCACGGCCCCACGGGCCCGCACCGGCACACCTTCGGCGGCCTCGCGGACGCCGCGTTCCGGATGGTCGGCCTCATCGAGGCCGGCCGCGAGGCCGCTTGGCCGTGGACCGAGGCACCCCCCGACGCGAGCTAGGCCCGCGCCGGGGGCACACGATCCGCCGGTCGGCCGAACGGTGATGGGGGGACCCCGTACAGGACGGCCCCGGGCTGCGCAGGCGGGCCGGGGCCGGTCAGCCGTCCGTCGCGACGACGGAGGGGGCCGGTCCCGCTGCCGGTGCCGGTACCGCCCCGGGACGGCGGTAGACGTACGGCGGCGGCTCGGGACGGCCCGCGTCGGCCGGCTCGCGGACGAGGTGGTGGTCGGGCGAGAGCGCGCAGGCCGGATCGGTGCGGGCGGCGTCGCCGGTGAGCGCGAACGCCTGGCAGCGGCAGCCGCCGAAGTCCTCCTCCCGGCGGGGGCAGCCGCCGCAGGGGCCCGTCATCCAGTCGGTGCCGCGGAAGCGGTTGAAGGCCGCGGAGTGCTCCCAGATCCAGGCGAGCGGACGCTCGCGCACGGTGGGCGGGTGCAGGTCCGGCAGCGAGGCCGCCGCCGGGCACGGCAGGACGGTGCCGTCCGGCGCGACGGTGAGCGAGACCGCTCCCCAGCCGCCCATGCACGGCTTGGCCACGCCGTCGAAGTAGTCGGGGACGACCCACACCAGGTCGATCCGGCCGGCGAGCTGCTCCCGCCGGCGCTCCACCGTCTCCCGCGCGCGGGCCAACTGGTCGCGGGTCGGCAGCAGCGCGGCCCGGTTGAGCAGTCCCCAGCCGTAGAACTGCGTGTTCGCCAGCTCGACGCGGTCCGCGCCCCAGGCCACGCCCAGGTCGATCAGCGCGTCCACGGCGTCGAGGTTGTCGCGGTGCAGCACGACGTTCAGACCGAGCGGCAGCCCGGCCCGGCGGACGAGCGCCGCGGCCCGTTCCTTGGCGGCGAAGGAGGAGGGGCGTCCGGCGATGCGGTCGCCGGCCCGCGGGTCGGCGTGCTGGACGGACAGCTGGACGCTGCGCAGCCCCGCCGCGGTGAGCGCGGCCAGCCGGGCCTCGTCCAGGCCGGTGCCGCTCGTGACCAGCTGTGTGTAGATCCCGGCGGCCTCGGCGGCGGCGACGATCCGCTCCAGGTCGGGGCGCAGCAGCGGCTCGCCGCCGGAGAGATGGGTGTGTACGACGCCCAGGTCACCGGCCTGGCGCAGGACGTCCGTCCACTCGTCGGTGCTCAGCTCGGCGGAGCGGCGGGCCAGTTCCAGCGGGTTCGAGCAGTACGGGCAGTGCAGCGGGCAGGCGTGGGTGAGTTCGGCGAGCAGGGCCCACGGGGGTGCGGGCCGTGCGGCGGCACCGGGGTTCGCGGGGGCGGTCATGTCAGCCAGCCCTCCTGCCGCATGCTGTCGAGGAAGCCGGGGACGCTGTCGGCCACCGGCGCGCCCGGGAAGCGCTCGGCCAGCTCGCCGACGATGCCGGGCACGGTGCGGGTGCCGTCGCACAGGCCGACGACCATGCCGGCGTGCCCTTTGAGGACGACCACGCGTTCCGGCAGGACCAGCAGGTCCGTGCCGCGCACGGCGTCGTGCCGCAGCATCAGCGCGGGGGCGAGCGCCGGGCACCACTGGTCGGCGGACCGCGCCGTCACACCCGCTCCCGCGGGCCGTCATGCCCGGCGCGCTGCGGTACGGTGCGCTGCCGCACGGCGTGCTGTTGCACGGCGTCGAGCAGGGCCCACAGCACCTCGCACTTGAAGGAGAGCGCGGCCACGGCGCTCTCCTGCTCCTCGCGGCTGCGGGCCCACCGCAGTACGAGGTCCAGCGCCTCGGCGCTGTCGCGCCGGCCCTGGTCGACGCGGGTGCGGAAGTAGCCGAGCCCGTCCGCCGCGATCCAGGGATAGTGGCGCTCGAACGCCTCGATGCGCAGGCGCATCAGATCGGGAGCGGTCAGCTCGGTGAGCGAGGCGGCGACGGCCTCCAGGGGGGAGCGCAGCCGGCAGAAGTTGACGTACCCCTCCACGGCCAGCCGGACGCCCGGCAGTACGGACTCGCCCGACAGCAGGGTCCGGCGGTCCAGGCCGGCCGCCTCGCCGAGCCGCAGCCAGCGCTCGATGCCGCCCTCGCCCTCGTCGCGTCCGTCGTGGTCCTCGATCCGCCGCAGCCACATGCGCCGCAGCCGCGACGAGTCCAGCTTCGCGAGGATCAGCGCGTCCTTGACCGGGATGTGCCGCTGGTAGTGGAAGCGGTTGGTGATCCAGCAGCGCACCTCGTCCGGGGTGAGGTCGCCCTGGTGCATGCGGAGGTTGAAGGGGTGCCGGTCGTGGTACCGGTCCTGGCCCACCGCGCGCAGCCGGGCCTCGAACTCGGCGGGGCTCCACGGCTTCGCCGGCGGGGCGAGTGTCGTCGTCACAGCTCGATCACCATTCCGTCGTCGGCCACCTCGAGGCCCAGCCGGGCGAGCCGCTTGTGCTGCGGCGCGGCGGGGTCGACGAGGGGATTCGTGTTGTTGAGGTGGGTGTACAGGCAGCGGGCGGACAGGGTGGCGAGGATGCGTGCGGTGCCGGCCGGTCCGTCGATGGGCAGATGGCCCATGCCCGTCGCGGTGCGCGGGGAGATGCCGGTGCGGCGGGGCTCCTCCTCGTCCCAGAAGGTCCCGTCGACGATGACGCAGTCGGCCTCGGCGGCGGCTCGGTGCAGCGCGTCCGACCAGGCGGCGACGGCCGGGGCGTACAGGGCGGTCCGGCCGGTGACCGGGTCGTACAGGCGCAGCGCGACGACCCACGCGTCGTCCTCGGGTGCGTCGGCGGCGTAGCGTGGCCGCTTGCCGGAGACGGGCACGGCGCTGATCCGTACGCCGGAACCGGCCGGGCCGCTCGCGTCGGCGCCGAGCGGCTGTGTCCGCCGGTGCTCCAGGTCCCGCCAGGTCAGGGTGGTGTACGGGGTGAGGACCGCGCCGAGGCCGAGGCGGCCGTCGACCGCCTGGCGGACCGGGGCGGTGGCGAGGATCTCCAGGCCGTCGGCCTCGCGCAGCCGCCAGATGCCCAGCGTGTGGTCGAGTTCGGCGTCGGTGAGAACGACTCCGGCGATCGGTGTCTGCCGGGGGCCGGGCCCGGGGTGGAGGACCGGGTGGGTTTCGATCTGGTCGCCGATGTCGGGGGTGGCGTTGACGAGGTACCAGCGGCCCTCGTCGGTACGGACGGCCAGCGAGGCGTGCCGGCGGCGCCGCCCGGGGTGGGCGCGTGCCCCGGAGCACCCGGGGCACGCGCAGTTCCACTGGGGGATGCCGCCGCCGGCCGCGGTGCCGAGCACCTGCAGCAGCATGGCGGGGGTTAGCGGACGCTGAGGGAGTAGGCGGTGACCTCCAGCGCGGTGTCCACGATCGCGTACCCCGGCGTCTGCCAGGCGGTCGGGGCGGTCTCCTCGGCGGTGGCCCGGGCGGGCTGCTCGATCTGCTCGACGGCTTCGTTCATGGTGCGTGCCTTCCTTTCGGCGAGGGGGTGTTCACCTCCCGGTGCGGGAGGGGGCCTTCACTTGATGGTCACTTTGAGGAGGAGGTCCTTGTCGTTGCCTCGGTCGCTCGTGCCCACCCAGAGCTGGTCGGCGCCGGGGACCTTGGCCAGCGCCCGGAGCCGGCCGTAGGCGCCGTTGTAGTAGGCCGTCGCGGGTCCGACGTCCTCGCCGGTGGAGTCGATCGGCATCCGCCACAGCCGCCGGCCGCTCAGCGTGGTGGCGTAGAGGACGTTGTCGACGACCGCGACCTGGGCGGGCACGCCTCCCTCGTCGGGGTCCCAGACCATCTTCGGATTCGTCGTTCCGGCGGCGTTGCAGGTGCCCTCGCAGGTCGGCCAGCCGTAATTCCGGCCCGGTTTGACGAGGTTGAGTTCGTCCCACTTCTCCGCGCCGATCTCGGTGGACCACAAATGCCCGGCGCGGTCCCAGGCCAGCCCCTGGGGATTGCGGTGGCCGTAGCTGTAGACGCGTGTTCCGAACGGGTTGCCGGGAGCCGCGGCACCGCTCTTGGTGATCCGCAGGATCTTTCCGTTGAGCGACTTCTTGTCCTGGGCGAGCTGGCGCTTCTGGGCGTCGCCGGTGGTGACGTACAGATATCCGTCGGGCCCGAACGCGATCTTTCCGCCGTTGTGCTGGCTGTCCCTCGTGATTCCGGTCAGGATGGGGTCGTACCCGCTCAGCTTGTTGCCGTCGAAGCGCATCTTGACCACACGGTTGTCCTCACGCGTGGTCTCCATGAAGAACACGTCCTGGTCGGTCGTGCCGTTCCAGGTCGGTGACACGGCGACGCCCAGCAGCCCGCCCTTGTCCTGGGTCTCCTCGCTCCACACCGCCTCGGGCACCGTGCCGACCTTCTTCTTCGCGCCGTCCAGGGCGACCTTCCAGACGTCGGCGGTGTCGCGTTCCGTCACCAGCGCCGCCTTGTGGCCGCGGAGGAACGAGATCCCCCAAGGGGTCGTCAATTGCTTGGTGAGGGTGCTGATGCCCGACGGCGCACCGGCCGCACGGGGGACGGCGGGTGCATCATCCGCCGTCGCGGGCTGCCCGGACACGCCGACGGCCATGACGGCGGTGACAGCGGTGAGCGCGGCCATGCCCGGGCGGACCCGATGCAGCGCCGAATGCGCCAAACGTGACATCTGAAGCCTTTCCTGTCGTGGCGCGACCGCGTGATTCAACGACGGAAACGACGCGGCCGACTGCGATACGAGGGGGTGCTCATTGCTGCGCCGCATCGTGGTGGCCCCGGTGAAAAAACGTGGGCCGAAGCGTGGCAATGACTCCTTTCTGGAGTATCGAGCGCCCCTTGAAGCATTGGCCACCGGGATCCGCCCATCCTGCTGACGGACCGTCTCCCGGCGTCGGGACTGCGCATGTCTGCGAGCTTGCGGGCCGACCCGGCCGCGACCGGCCCGCCGACACCGGGAAGTCCCTCCCACGAGTGACCGC
>NZ_MUMF01000609.1 GCF_002155905.1 Streptomyces tricolor
CAGCGCCTCGGCCCGGGCCGCGCTCCGCTTCGCCGTCGCCCTCGGCGGCGAGATACCCCACCAGGCGCATCTGCCCGCGCTGGTCGGCGACACCCACGCGGACGCCGCCCTCGGCGAGCTGGCGGGCTGCGGCCTGGTCTCCCCGGTCGGCTCCCGCTACCGGCTCGCGGCCGGTGTGCAGGCCCAGCTGGAGGCCGCCGGATACGCCGACGACGCCGCCGAGCACGCCCGCACCGCCGCCCGGCACTACGCCTGGTGGGCCGGCCATCCCTCGGTCACCCCGGAACGGGTGTGCGCGGAGGCCGACGCGGTCCTGGCCGCGCTCGCCGCCGTCGTGCCGCGGACGTCACCGGCCGCCGACGATGAGGACAGCGGCGCCGTACGGCTGGCCCGCACGGCCGCGCCCGCCTTCGCCGCCGGACTCCACTGGAGCGCCTGGGAACGCGCCCTGCGGTCCGGCGCGGAAGCCTCCCGGCTGGCCGGCGAGGTGACCGAACAAGCCTATTTCCACCACGAGTTGGGGATCCTCGCGCTCTGCGTCGGACAGCTCGACCGGGCCCGGGCCGAGCTGGAGGCGTCGGGCGGGCTGCGCGGCGCGCTCGCCGACAAGCGGGGGGCGGTCGCCGGCCGGCGCGCCCTGGCGCTGCTCGCCGACCGGGCCGGCGAGGTACCGGGGCCGCCGGCGCTCCCGGCCGGGGAGGAGCCGGCGGAGCCACGGCAGGAGCAGCCGGCGCCGCCGCCGTACGTCCCCGCCGGCGACGCCGTGGCCACGCAGCGGATTCCGCGGCCGGCGGGGCGCGGCCTCGGCATCCGGCGGCTGGCCCGGCGCAACCTGGTGGCGGCCGGCTCCGGCGCCCTGCTCGCCGCGGTGCTCGGCACGGTCGTCACCCTCGGCATGACGTCCGATCAGACCGCCGAGCGGAACCCGGCGGGCAAGGTGGAGGTGAACCCGACGACGGGGCAGGGCCTGAGCGGCGGAGACCTGGGCGCGGACCCGACCGACACCGGCGGCACCGGCTCGGTCGGCAGCCGGCCCACCTCGCCGGGCCCGGACGGCCGGTACGGCACGGCGGACGACCCGGCACCGCCGGCGGGCAACGCCCAGCCGTCGGAGAGCCTCGCGCCGTCCGGCACCGGCACGTCGTCCGGCTCGCCGTCGCGATCACCGAAGCCGTCCGGATCGACGGGCTCGTCCAGCGGCGGGACGACGGGCGGCTCGACGGGCGGCTCCACGGGTGGTTCGACCGGCGGCAGCAGCACGGGCGGCAGCAGCTCCGGCGGCTCCACGGGCGGCACGTCCACCGGCGGCACGACGACCGGCGGCACGACCGGCGGCTCGACGACCGGCGGTACGACGGGAGGCTCCACCGGGGGCACCGACACCGGCGGCTCCACGGACGGCACGACCACCGGCGGCTCCACCGGCGGAACGACCACCGGCGGTACGACGGACGGGACCACGGGCGGCGACACCGGCGGCACGACGACCGGCACCACGGACGGCTCCACCGGCGGCACGTCGAGCAGCGCCTCGGCATCACAGAGCGCGGCAACATCCGACCCGGTGATGTGACGCCACCGCCACGGCGGTGCCCGACGCGCCTCAGGCCGCGGCACCGCCGGTCCACGCCGTCGCGGCGGAGTAGGGATGCCCGCGGTGAAGAGAGGCGCCGCAGGGCGAGTGGGCCGGCGGGAGGAGAGCCCGTGGGGCGGTGACCGGGCGGCGAGTGCCCGGCGGAGGGGGACGCGGCCGGAGCGGGCACCGCCGCACGCAGCGTTCTTCCGCCGCCGTGGCCCTGGGCCACGCACCGCTTCTTCCGCCGCCGGGGCGCTGGACCGCGCACCGCTTCTTCCGCCGCGACGGTGCTGTGCCACGGCGGTGGTGTTCGGCGGTGCCCGACGGGCCTCAGGCCGGTTCGGTACCGCCGGTCCGTGCCGTCGCGGCGGAGTAGGGGTGCCCGCGGTGAAGAGAGGTGCCGCAGGGCGAGTGGGCCGGCGGGAGGAGCTTCCGCCGCCGTAGCCCGGGCCACGCACCGTTCTTCCGCCGCCGCGGCGCTGGACCGCGTGCCTTTCTTCGGCGGCGGAGGGGCGCTCGGTGGTCAGAAGAGGCGGAGCTTGTCGTCCTCGATGCCGCGGAGGGCGTCGTAGTCCAGGATCTGGCAGTTGATGCCGCGGTCGGTGGCGAGGACGCGGGCCTGGGGCTTGATCTCCTGGGCGGCGAAGATGCCGCGCACCGGGGCCAGGTGCGGGTCGCGGTTCAACAGGTCCAGGTAGCGGGTGAGTTGCTCGACGCCGTCGATCTCACCGCGCCGCTTGATCTCCACGGCGACCGTCTGGCCGTCGGCGTCCCGGCACAGGATGTCCACCGGACCGATCGCGGTCATGTACTCGCGGCGGATGAGCGTGTAGCCCTCGCCCAGCGTCTCGATGCGGTCGGCGAGCAGTTCCTGAAGGTGCGCTTCCACGCCGTCCTTGATCAGACCCGGGTCCACCCCGAGTTCGTGCGAGGAGTCGTGGAGGATCTCCTCCATCGTGATGATCAGTTTCTCGCCCGCCTTGTTGACGACGGTCCACACGCCCTCGTCCTCGCCCGTCCCCTCCTTCAGCGTGCAGGGCGGCGACATCCAGTTGAGCGGCTTGTAGGCCCGGTCGTCGGCGTGGATGGAGACGCTGCCGTCCGCCTTGACCAGGATCAGTCGTGGCGCCGAGGGCAGGTGGGCGGTGAGCCGGCCGGCGTAGTCGACCGAGCATCGGGCAATGACGAGACGCATGGTCGGCAACGCTACTCGACGCCCGCCGGTGCTCGCGATCCGCCCGCCCCGCTCCCTGTGGATCGCACCATTTGTCCCTTGAAACTCTTGTTCATCCCTGGCCGATTGTGGGCGTAAAGGGACCGCTCCATATACGCATTCTGCTGGTGTGGTCACCGACCGTTGCCTACCGTAGAGAACGGGAGGTTGCGGCCCCTGTACCGAGCGTGTTCGAAATCGCGAACTCCCCTATCTGTCCGGCAACCCCTGCGCCTCGGGGGTGCGAGAGGAGAACCCATGTCGCTCGACGTCTCACCGGCCCTACTCGAACAGGCCGAGCGAGGCGAGGTCGACGAAGCAGCATTCGTCGACTGCGTCCGGACCTCCCTGCCCTACGCATGGGAGATGATCAGCTCCCTGGTGGCTCAGCTGAAGGTGGACGGCGGACCCTTCGCCGACAACCAGACGCCCCCGCCGGACGAGCAGGCACGCGGTCAGCTGCTGCGTGCGCTCGCGAGTGACGCCATCCGCGGCGCGCTGCAGCGGCACTTCGGTGTACGGCTGGCCTTCCAGAACTGCCACCGCGTGGCGGTGTTCCCGCTCGACGCCTCGGTGGACGAGACGTTGGCCCGCTTCACGTCGGTGCGCAGCCAGTTGCTGAACCAGTCCCCGGAGTTTCGGGACTGCTGACGCGCGGCTTCGGCGCGGTCGGCACGGAGGCCGCCGGCTTGCCGCTCCACCCGTGGGAGGTGCATTCAGGACCGGGGCGGCAAGCCCCCCAGGTGGCTTGCGTGTGGGAGGCCGGTCAGCGCAACTGGGGCAGCACCTCGGCGCCGAGGCGCCGCAGGTTCTCCTCGGTGGTCGCGAGGTCGCCCGAGCCCTCCGTCAGGAGGGCGAAGCGGGAGATGCCGGTGCGCTCCGCGGTGGCCGCGAGCCGGTCGGCGGCGAGCCGCGGGGTGCCCACCGGGTGCAGTCCGCAGAGCAGTTCGGTGTAGGCGTGCGGGTCGCGCATCGTGCGCGCCCGTCCGTCCACCGTCACATGGGCCGCGAGCCCCTGCTTCAGCCAGCCCGGCAGCGCCTTCGTCAGCGTCTCCACCGCGTCCGTGCGCCGGTCGGCGAGCTGGCAGACCCCGGCGGAGACGTGCGCGGCGCCCGCGATCTCCTCGGCCGGCCGGCCCGCCGCCCGGGCGCAGCGCCGCCACAGGGCCACCATCTCGGCCTTCTCCTCGTCCCCGACGTGCATGCCGAGCAGCATCGGCAGCCCGTGCTCGGCGGCCAGCCGTACGCTCGCCGGCGAGGTGCAGGCGAGCACGACCTCGGGGCCGGGGGTGTCCGTCAGGGCCTCCGACGGGCGGGGCACCACCGGTACCTCGCGGAAGGAGAACCGCTCGCCGGAGGCCGCCACCGCCGGTTCGCCCAGCCAGCGCAGCAGCAGATCGAGCGACTCCGGGAACCCGTGTTCGTACGCCTCCAGGCCCGTGCCGAACACCTCCAGGTCGACCCAGGGGCCGCCGCGCCCCACGCCCAGCGTGAACCGTCCGCCGCTGGTCACGTGGAGCAGCGCGGCCTGCTCGCCGAGGGCCACCGGGTGGGCCGTGGGCAGTACGCTGACCGCCGTGCCGACCCGGATGCGGCGGGTGCGGCCGAGCAGCAGCGCGGCCAGGGTCACCGCGGACGGGCATGTGCCGTAGGGCACGAAGTGGTGCTCGGCGAGCCAGACCGCGTCCAGCCCGGACTGCTCGGCGACCTCGGCCGAGCGGACCGCCCGGTGCAGGGCCTCCCCCGGACCCTGGCCCGGGAACTGGGCCGCCAGCACAAAACTTCCTACGTGCATCGCATTTCCTGCTTCCTTGGCTCCGACCCGGAGCTCCCCCACCCGGCATAACCGTCTGACACGTGCCGAGGACACGGCCTGCCCGAAGGGATTTGCGGATTGTCTGCAGAATGGGTCGCCCTGGCGGGGGACTTGGGCGGGTTGGTTCCTTACGCGTACCCGACGCGTACCCCTCGTGGCGGCGCGTAGGCTGGATGAGCCGTGCTTCCCGCAGAGCCCCGAGAGGTGTCCCGTGTCCCCGCGTCGCAACCGACCCAAGGCAGCCGGATCGTCGGGCCGGAGCGCCGAGGACGACCGCGCCGGCCGGTACGGCGGCTGGCAGTCCACGGAGAACTGGCAGGGCGAGGAGTGGAGCGTACGGCATGTCGCCGGGGCCAGCGCGGAGGGCAAGACCTACCGCTGCCCGGGGTGCGACCAGATGATCCCCTCGGGTGTCCCGCACGTGGTGGCCTGGCCCGAGTACGCGGGCGTCGACGACCGCCGGCACTGGCACAAGGCCTGCTGGAACGCGAAGGACCGCCGCACCACGCGGGTGCAGCGGTCCCGTAACGCGCCGAGGTTCTGAGCCGTACGGCTCCTCGTCCCGGCCCTTACACGTCCCGGCTCTGGAGCAGCGCGTACGCGCCCGCGTACACCGCCGCCGTCACGCCGAGCATGATCCACAGCGGATCCCAGCCGGACGGGCCGGACTCGGTCAGGGAGTTGGTGTAGAAGACGCTCAGCTGGTTCGGGATCGAGTACTCGAACAGCCACTCGCGCAGGCGGTCGAGCGACTCCGCCACCATGAACATCGCGAGCACCAGCGGCGCGAGCAGCACGCCGATCATGATGGTGATGGCGCCCGCGGAGTGCCGGATGACCGAGCCGACGAGCAGCGAGAGCAGCCCGAGCAGGGCGATGAAGAGGCTGATGCCGACGGTGGCCTTCAGCCAGTCCTCGCCGGACGGCGTCCGGGCGCCGGTGCCCTCCAGCATGGACGCCTGGACCATGGCGACGAAGCCGGACGTGACCAGGGTGAAGACGAAGGCCACGGCGAAGAACACGATCGACTTGGCGGCCAGCACCCGGGCCCGGCTGGGGCACGCGGTCATCGTCGTACGGATCATGCCGGTGCCGTACTCCGAGGCCGTGGTCAGCACGCCCAGCGTGATGATGCAGATGCTGCCGAGGAGCAGGCCGAAGAAGCCGAACGACAGCGGGTTCTCGCCGGACAGGCTGGCGGCGTCGGAGTTGGCCTCGACCAGGGCACCGGCCAGCAGGCCGATGCCGACGACGAGCAGCACGA
>NZ_MUMF01000610.1 GCF_002155905.1 Streptomyces tricolor
AGGTCAGCCGGCCGCGGCCGACGTGCCGGAAGACGTCCATCAGCCACAGCCGGTCCTGGGCCGCCGCGTATCCGGCGCCGAACTCGGTGCCGTACCGGGTGGTGCCCGTGATGTGCGGTACACCGGTCTTCTTGTCGCGGACGATCGTGACGTCGCTGCGGCCGGCCGGTTTCTCGGTGGAGGCGACCTGGTCGGCGGGGACGCCGAAGGAGGCGTCGTTGAAGAAGGTGTTGACCGTGGCGTCGGTCAGGCCCCGGTAGCCGGTGGCCAGGCCCGCGTACGGGCCGAGCTGGTCCTCGGCGTGCGCGGGCTGGGTACCGAAGGCCTGGTTGAGCAGGATCTGGGCGAGGGTCGCGTTGCCGTTCTGGCCGGGCGGCAGGATGTCCGAACACCGGCCGCCGCAGTGGTCGCTGGCGGCCGTGGTGTCGGGCGCCGCCACCGCGCTCCGGGAGAACGGGGAGAGAAGACCGGCGACGAGGACGCATACGGACGCCGTCTTCAGGAACCCGGGGAGTCGGCGGGACGTTCTCTGTCTGTCGAGCGTGGTACGTGGGGTTCGCCGTGGCATGGCAGCTCCTAGCGACAGGGGTGGCCGAACGTTACCGCCGGTATCCCCCGGTTCAAAGATGAACATGCGTCACTTTCTGGAGTCCGCACGGAGATCCCGAGAAGACATGGAGCCGAATCGCCTGTCGATACGTCTATTCGGCGACGTCCGTGCGACGACGCCGAAGTGACCGAAGTACAGGTGCAGGTGTGACGGAGGTGCAGGGCGATGGCCGGTTTCCGGAGTCTGGCGAGACAGGTACGCGATCCGGGCTGTGATCTGGCGCTGCGGCGGTACTCGCTGCGCAAGTGCCTGGAGAAGTTCGCCCCTTATGGGCATCGGGCGACCTGGGACCATCTGTGCTCCCGGGCGGGTTTCGGCCCCGAGGACCGCTCCCCCGATCCGGCGCGGCTCGTGGCCGCACTGGAGGAGCTGGAGGAGGCCCGTGACGTCTGGCTCGCCTACGAGACCGACTTCACCGAGCGACGGAGGAAGGAGAAGCACGACGGGCTGCGCCGGCCGGGCAGCGTGGACGACTGGCACCGGCTGACCTGGGGCGGGTTCGGGGTCGCCTGGTGCGACGATCCGCGGGTCCACCCGGAGGCACCGCTGGCGGAGGTGCTGCGCCGGCTGATCGCGGCGCTGGAGCGGGAGCCGGGTTCGTCGTGCCCGGTCTGCGGCGGCGAGCGGCTGGTCTGGAAGTACGGCCTGGACCACGAGCCCTCGTCCGGCCCGGTCTGCACGGACTGCGGGATCCTGGTGCCGCGGCCCGTCCTCAGCCCGCGGGCCCTGGAGCACGCCAGGCGGGGACGCCTGCTGATGTCGGCCTGAGCGGTGGGCGGCACCGGTGTCCGGGGTGCGCGGCACCGGTGTCCGGGGTGCGCGGCACCGGTGTCCGGGGTGCGCAGGGGATGCCGCACCCTTCCCGCGGGCCGCGCGGATCCTGCGAACTCCGCGAACTCCGCGAGGCGTCGGCCGAGACGTCGGCCGAGGCCCGGGCAGCGGCCAAGACCGTTGTCCGTGGCGCCTGGCACCATCGGGTCATGGTCCAGGTATGTCTGAACGGGCGCCGCTCGCCCGCCGACGGCGCGGGCGTCCCGATGTCCCCCGAGGATCTGGCGCGTTCCGCCGCCGCGGCGGTGGCGGCCGGGGCCACCTCGGTGCACGTCCATCCGAAGACACCGTGCGGGCGGGACAGCCTCTCCCCGCGCGTCGTCGGCCCGGCGCTGGAGGCGATACGGGCGCGGGTGCCGGTGCCGGTCGGCGTGACCACCGGTGCCTGGGCGGAACCCGATCCGTCCGCCCGGCGGGCCCGGGTGCGCGCCTGGTCGGTGCTGCCCGACTTCGCCTCGGTCAACTGGCATGAGCCGGGTGCCGAGGAGGTCGCAGCGGAACTGCTCGGCAGGGGCGTGGCCGTGGAGGCGGGCGTCTGGTCCGGCACCGGGGGCGCGCGGCGGTTCGCGGCCTCGCCGCTCGGGCCGAGGGTGCTGCGGGTGCTGGCCGAGGTGACCGACCCGGACCCGGCGACCGCCGAGGCGTCGGCGCGGGCGCTGCTGGCGGAGCTGGGCCGGGCGCACGGCCGCCCGGTGCTGCTGCACGGCGAGGAGGGCGGCACGTGGCCGGTGCTCCGGCTGGCGGGCCGGCTGGGCCTGGCCACCCGGATCGGCCTGGAGGACACCCTGCTGCTGCCGGACGGCCGACGGGCCCGGTCCAACGCTCAGTTGGTGGCGGAGGCACTGCCCCAGTACGGGTGATCCCAGCGCTGGTCATGGGGCAGGGCGAGGAGTGCGCAGCGGACGGCGAGGTCGTGTTCGCCCAGGGCGTGCAGGCGGGCGGCCCCGGTCCCGGAGAGCCAGTCGCGCAGCTCGGCGACGCCCGCCGCCTCACTCTCCCCGTACCACCAGGAGAACGGCGAATCGTCGCTCAGCAGGTCGTACAGCCAGACATCGGCGCAGTGCACGAGGTGGGCGTCGGCGGCCGGGCCGCGCTCCCAGGCGGCCAGGAAGGGGGCCACGGTGCGGGCGGTCGTGACGCAGGCGTCGAAGATCTCCTCGATGCCGTACGGCGGCTCGGGCACCGTCAGGGCGTGCCGCCACCAGGCGTGCAGGAAGGTGTCGAGCGCGGCGGCCTGTGCGGCGGGCCAGGACCGCCAGTCCACCCGGGACAGCCCGATCGCCCCGTGGCCGATCGCCCCCAGGCTGCCCTCGGCCAGCGCACGCGCGGCCTGCGGGAGCAGGCGGCGCATCGCGGTCGCGTGGTCGTCGAAGTGGTCGGGGACCTCGTACAGGTAGTACTGCACCACGTCCGTGGGCACGCGCACGGACGGCGTGCGCAGATACGCGGTCTCCTCGGGCGAGTGGCAGTAACCGCAGCCGGTCTCCCCCGGGTTGGCGAAGCCGTCGAAGACGGTGTCGATGTCCGCCAGGGCGGCGGCGAGAGCGGTGGAGGACAAGGGACCGGTTCCCGTCGTGACTCCGTGCGCGGCGTCGCCGCCGGCCGAAGAGCGCGACGTTAGCAGAGCCAAATCCGTTCGCTCCAGCCCTTTCGCGCCCGGACAGTGGGAGCCGATGAAACCGAACCGGTGAACGGGGAGTCCCATGTCCACGCTGCGGGTCACCGCCGAAGTGCTGACCGTCCACGAGCATCCGAACGCCGACGCGCTGGAGCTGGCCCAGGTGGGCCTGTACCGGGCCGTCGTCGCCAAGGGCGCGTACCGCACCGGCGAAACCGCCGTCTACATCCCCGAGCAGGCCGTGCTCCCGGCGGCGCTGATCGAGGAGCTGGGGCTGACCGGGCGGCTGGCGGGCGGCGAGGCCAACCGGGTCAAGGCGGTGCGGCTGCGCGGCGAGCTGTCCCAGGGCATCGTGTGCCGGCCGAAGGCGCTCGCGGACGTCGACCTGGCGCGGGCCGCGGCGGAGGGCACCGACTTCGCGGAGCTGCTGGGCATCACCAAGTGGGTGCCGCCGGTCCCGCCGACGATGAACGGGGACGTGGAACCGGCACCGGACCTGCTGCCCTGGGTCGACATCGAGAACATCCAGCGCTACCCCGACCTGTTCACCCCCGGCGAGCCGGTCGTCCTGACCGAGAAACTGCACGGTTCCGCCTGCCTGCTGACGTACGTCGCCGGGGAGGGCAGGGTGTACGTCTCCTCCAAGGGCTTCGGCGCCAAGTCCCTGGCGCTGCGGGAGGACCCGCGGAACCTGTACTGGCGGGCGGTGCGCGGGCACGGGGTCGCCGAGGCGGCGGCGCGGCTCTGCGAGCGGCTGGGCGCGCGACGGGTCGGCGTCTTCGGGGAGGTGTACGGCGCGGGCGTGCAGGACCTGTCGTACGGGGCCGACGGGCGGCGCGACACCCTCGGGTACGCGGCGTTCGACGTCTGCGCGGAGATCGACGGCACCGTGCGCTGGCTGGACGCGGCGGAACTGCTGGCGGGTGAACTGCCGTTGGTGCCGCGGCTGTTCGCGGGGCCGTACGACATCGAGCGGGTACGGGAGTGGGCGAGCGGGCGGGAGACGGTGTCCGGGCGGGGGCTGCATCTGCGGGAGGGCGTGGTGATCCGGCCCGCGGTGGAGCGGTACAGCCCGGTGACCGGGGGTCGCGCCATCGCCAAGGCGGTGAGCCCGGCGTACCTGACCCGCAAGGGCGGCACCGAGTACGAGTGACGGACCCGGCAGCCGGCCCCCTCCCCCGCGGCCGGCCCTCAGCGCCGCTCGGCCATCAGGCGGGATCCCGTGAGGCGCTCGCCGAACACGTCGTCCGGGTTGGACAGCACGCACGTCTCCAGGGACAGGCACCCGCACCCGATGCAGTCGGTGAGATGGTCGCGCAGCCGGTTCAGCTGCTGGATCCGCTCGTCCAGTTCCGAGCGCCACTTCTCCGACAGCCGCGCCCAGTCCTCCCTGGTCGGCGTCCGTTCCTCGGGCAGTTCGGCCAGGGCCTCCCGAATGGTGGCGAGCGGGATGCCGACCCGCTGGGCCGCGCGGACGAAGGCGACCCGGCGCAGGGTGTCGCGGCTGTACCGGCGCTGGTTGCCGGGGGTGCGCCGGCTGGAGATCAGGCCTTTGGACTCGTAGAAGTGCAGTGCGGACACCGCCGCTCCGCTGCGCGCGGACAGCTGGCCGACGGTCAGCTCGTGGATCTTCTCGGGAATCTGGGGCACCTCTCAGAGATTACCCACCCGGCCGGTCCGCCCTCCGTTGACATCGACCCCCCGCCCGACCATGCTAAGCAGTTGCTTAGAGACGCGAGCGAGAGGCCGGGAACATGGCAGAACCGAGGACCTTCACCTCCCCCGACGAGCTGCGGGCGGCCGTGGGCGAGCAGCTGGGATACACCGACTGGCTGGATATCGACCAGAAGCGGATCGACCTGTTCGCCGAGGCGACCGGGGATCACCAGTGGATCCACGTGGACCCGGAGAAGGCCGCCGCCGGACCCTTCGGGACGACCATCGCCCACGGCTACCTCACCCTGTCCCTGCTCCCGCTCTTCGGGCCGCAGCTCGTCCGGGTCGAGGGCGTGAAGATGGGCGTCAACTACGGGACGAACAAGGTCCGTTTCCCCGCCCCCGTCCCCGTCGGCTCCCGGCTGCGCGCCACCGCGAAGATCACCGGCGTCGAGGACGTCACCGGCGGGGTGCAGGTGACGGTCGCGTTCACCGTGGAACGCGAGGGCGGCGACAAGCCGGTGTGCGTCGCGGAGTCGGTGTCCCGGTACTACCTGTAGGCCGGTGCGCCGTCCTGCGGGCGGGCCGGCTCGGCCCCGACCATGCGCAGCACGAGGTCGGCGTAGAGCGCGCCGACCTCCTCGGGGGTGCGCGGGCCGTTCACGTCGAACCAGCGGGCGACGTCGATGCACAGCGACAGCACGGCGAGCGTGGTGCCCTTGACGTCCAGCACGTCGAACTCGCCCGAGGCCACGCCGTCCTCGATGATCCCGCGCACCTCGGCGTCCACCTGCCGGCGCAGCGCGACGATCTCGGCGCGGGCCTCGGGGCCGAGGGCGTCGAGTTCGTACTGCACCACCCGTGCAGTGGTGCGCCGCCCCGCGTGCCAGCGGACGAAGGAGCTGACGGCGTCGGCGAGCCGCTCCCTGGCGCTGCCCTCGCCGCGGGCCGCCGTGCGCAGGATGTCGAGGGCCCGGTCGTGGCCGATCCGGCTGATCCGGTGGAGCAGCTCTTCCTTGGTCTTGTAGTGGATGTAGAGCGCGGCCGGGCTCATGCCGGCGCGGCCCGCGATGTCCCGGGTCGTCGTCGCGTGGTAGCCGCGCTCGGCGAAGGCCTCCACGGCGGCGACGAGCAGCCGCCGGGCCGCGTCAGGGGTGACCTCTTCCCACGGCTCCACTTCGCCGCCGGTCGTCTCCTCCGCCGTACTCATCGCTCGCTCGCCCCTCTCGTGACAGGAGCACCACCATACCGCCGACGGTGAGCGAGCGCTTAGCGTAGCCGCCCGGTGCCGCGCCGGGGCCTCGGTCAGAGCTTCTCGAACGGGTCGTGCTCGGCGAGCAGCTTCTCCAGGCGGGCCTGGTCGACACGGCTGACGAGCTGCCCGGCCTCCTGCCGGTCCCGGATCACCTTGGCGAGGGTGAAGGCGGAGGTCACGAGGTAGAGGACGGCGATCGCCATGAAGCCGCGCACCCAGGCGCTGGCGTCGAGCCGGACGATGCCGATGGCGGTGGCCGCCATGGCGACCGCAAAGGAGGCGACGGCCTGGCCGTAGAACGCGGCCGTGCTCTGCTGTTTGACCGGTGTGTCACTCATGGCCCCAGCTTCGGCGGATGCGGCCCGCGTCACATCCGCCGAGGTACTCAGCCGCGTACTCAGAACGCCGAGACCCCGGTCAGGGAGCGCCCGATGAGCAGCTTCTGGATCTGGCTGGTGCCCTCGTAGAGGGTCATCACGCGGGCGTCGCGCAGCAGCTTGCCGGCCGGGTACTCGTCGATGTAGCCGTAGCCGCCGAAGACCTGGAGGGCGTTGTTGGCGGCGCGGACGGCGGCCTCGGAGGCGAACAGCTTGGCCTTGGAGGACTCGACGGCGAACGGCTCGCCGCGGTCGATCAGGTCGGCGACCCGCCAGGTCAGCAGCCGGGCCGCGTCCACGTCGACGGCGATGTCGCTGATCAGCTCCTGCACCAGCTGGTGATGGGCGATGGAGCGGCCGAACTGCTCGCGCTCACCGGCGTATCCGACGGCGGCGTCCAGCGCGGCCTGGGCTATGCCGACACAGCCGGCGGCCACCGACATCCGCCCCTTGGCGAGCGCGGACATGGCGACGGAGAAACCCTTGCCCTCCTCGCCGAGCATCGCCGAGGCGGGCACGCGCACGTCCTCCAGGACGAGTTCGGCGGTGGCCTGGCCGCGCAGGCCGAGCTTGCCGTGAAGGGTGCGGCGGGTCAGGCCGGGGGTGTCGGTGGGGATCAGGAAGGCGCTGACGCCCTTGTGGCCGGGGGCGTCGGTGGAGCGGGCGAAGAGCAGGACGACGTCGGCCCAGGTGCCGTTGGTGATGAACATCTTGGTGCCGCTCACGACGTAGTCGTCGCCGTCGCGGACGGCCCGGGTGGTGAGGTTGCCCGCGTCGGAGCCGGTGCCGGGTTCGGTGAGGCCGAAGCAGCCGACGTACTCGCCGGCGGTGAGCCCCGGCAGCCAGCGCCGCTTCTGCTCCTCGCTGCCCCAGGCGGCGATGGTCTTGGCGACGAGCCCGAGGGAGACGGAGACGATCCCGCGGACCGAGGAGTCCCCGCGCCCCAGTTCCTCGGTGACCAGGCAGTAGGAGAGGTGATCGCCGCCGGAGCCGCCGTACTCCTCGTCGACGGTCAGCCCGAGGAAGCCGACCTCGCCGAGCTTCTTCACGATGCCCCGGTCGACCTCCTCGGCGCGGTCCCAGGCGACCGCGTGCGGGGCGATCTCGCGCGCCACGAAGTCCCGGGCGAGCTGCCGGACGGCCGCCTGCTCCTCGCTGAGCCCCAGGTTCACCACGAGATCACCCCACACCGGACGGATCCATCACTGGATCTTGAAAACCGTACATTTAAATTAGCACTGCTAGTTTCTGTGTGCAGCCCTACTATGTGCGCCATGGCCCGACCGCGCAAGCCCCTCCTCAGCACCGACCGGATCGTCGAGACGGCCCGGGACCTCGTGGACCGGGAGGGCCTGGCGGCGGTCTCCACCCGCCGGCTCGCCGCGGAGCTGGGGGTGAGCGGGCCCTCGCTCTACAACCACTTCCGCACCAAGGACGAGATCCTGGAGGCGGTGGCGGACTCGGTGAGCGGGCTGGTCGACCTGTCGATGTTCGAGGACGGCCGGGACTGGCGGACCGCGCTGCACGACTGGGCCGTCTCCTACCGGGCCGCCCTGCGCGACCACCCCAACATCGTCCCGGTCCTCGCCCGCGGGCCCGGCCGGCGTCCCGCCGCGCTGCGGCTGGCCGACGCGGTCTACGGCGCGATGGTCGACGCGGGCTGGCCGCCGGCGCAGGCCACCTCCATCGGCGCGCTGATGCGGTACTTCATCATGGGCTCGGCGCTCGGTTCGTTCGCCGGCGGCTTCGTGGACGACGCCAGCGCGTACGACCCCGCCGACTATCCCCACCTCGGGCAGGCCCATCTGCTCGCCGAGCAGCAGGAGAAGATCGACGAGCGGGCCTTCGAGACGGGGCTGACGGCGCTGCTGGACGGGCTGGCGCAGCAGTACGAGCAGGTACGGGTGTGAGGACGTTTCGGCCGCCGCCGAAGCGCCGGTGGCCCATGCTGGGGGCATGAGCACCCAGGATCCCCGGGCCGCGGGCCTGGCCGCGCTGGCCGGACTGATCGCCGACCGGACCCGGGCCGCG
>NZ_MUMF01000611.1 GCF_002155905.1 Streptomyces tricolor
GGCCGACGCCCGGCAGGCGGTGCGGCACGCCCTGGGCTCGAACAGCCGGGCCACCATGGCCAGGGCCCGCGAGTTCGCCCAGGACCGGTGAGGGGGACACCATGACGACCGACACGGCCGAGGCGACGCAGGTGCTGGACCGGGTCCGGGCGTTCGTCCGCGCGGAGCTGCTGTCCAAGGCCGAGTACTTCGACGGCCTGCCCGAACAGCCCACCGCCGAGTCGGCCCGGCTGCACGAGGCCGGGCTGGCCAACTGGTGGATCCCGGCCGCGTACGGCGGCGCCGGGGTGTCCCTCCGGGACAGCGTGGACATCGTGTCCGAACTGGCCTACGGCGACGCCGGCTTCGCGTTCGGCGCCTTCCTGCCGGTGCTGGGCACGGTGATGCTCCAGCTCCACGGCGACGAGGCGGTGGCACGACCCGTACTGGAGCGTCTCGTCCGGGACGGCGGCCGGCTCGGCATCCTCGGCAGCGAGGAGGACGCCGGCAGCGAACTCAACCGCACCGTCACCACCTACCGCCGCGACGGCGACGCCCTGGTGCTCGACGGGGAGAAGTACTTCTCCACCAACTCCGAACCCGCCGACACCCTGCTCGTGCTCGCCCGGTCCGCCGACGACGACGGCGACTACGCCGTCGTCGCGGTGCCCCGTGCCACTCCCGGGGTGGAGATCGTCAAACGCTGGGACATGCTCGGCGTCCGGGGCTCGGGCACCTACCGGGTCCGGCTGCGCGACTGCCGGGTGCCCGCCGCCGGCCGGCTGCGCGGCAACGGGCTGCGGCTGCTGGAGATCGGCCTGAACGCCAGCCGCATCCTCATCGCCGCCACCGCGATCGGGGTGGCCCGCCGGATCCGGGACTTGTCCATGGAGTACGCGGCGCAGAAGCGGATCAAGGGCGCTCCGCTGCGGGAGAACGCCGTGTTCGCCGCCAAGCTCGGCCAGATGGAGATGACCGTCGACGTGATGCGCAACCAGTGCCGGGCGGCGGCGGCCGAGTTCGACCGGTTCCTGGCGGCGGACGACCCGGCCGCGGCGCTGTACCGGGTCGGCACCCTGCGCTCGGCCCTCGCCGCCAAGCTGTACTGCGGTCAGGCCGGCTGGCAGGTGGCGACGACCGGCTCGGAGATGTTCGGCGGGCTCGGCTACACCCACGACCATCCGATCGGGAAACTGGTCCGCGACCTGCGCTACGTCGCGATCGTGGAGGGCGGCGACGACGTGATGCGCGAGCTGATCTACGCCAGGTACGTCGTGCCCGCGGGCAAGCGCCGCTGACGGGCGGCGCCGCGAGGGCGAGGGGGAGGGGCCGGTCGGCGGGCCCCTCCCCCTCGTGTCAGGCGTCCTCGGGAACGGGCGGCGCCTGACGCGCACCGGGCACGCTCACCCGGGCCGGCGGCAGCACCCCGTCCACCAGGTACCGCTCGACGTACGCCTCCAGGCGCGGATTGCTCCCGCTCAGCACGTAGACCTCGTGGTCGCCGGAGTCCTCCACCGTGATCAGATGATGGCCGAGCAGTTCCGCCAGGGCCTCACCGCCCTCGCGGTGGTCCATCGGATCGCCGTCGGCCTGGACGACCAGGCCCGTCGGATAACCGTCCCGGGCGAGCACGGTGGGCGGTTCGGGCGACTGGAAGGTGCGGAACGCCCCGACCCACGGAGCCGCCCGCAGCACACCGTGCCCGTAGGGGTAGCGCTCCCGGCAGACCCGCATGTCCGCGTAGTAGGTCTCCAGGTCGGTCGGCCACTCCGTCTCCAGCGTCACCGCCTCGAGCACACTCTGCCGCCACTGCTCGCTGGCCCGTGCTCCCCAGCCGCCCGTGGCGTGCTCGGCCAGCAGCGCGGCCGTCCGCTCGTCGTCGCCCTCGGCGGTCGCGGCCCGCAACGCCCCGACCAGCAGACCGAGCCGCTCCCACGCCGAACGGTCGGTGGCCAGGCCGCCCACGATGCCGTCGAAGGACGTGCGCACGGCCGCCCCGAGCCGGCCCTCCAGCGCCGCGGCGACACCCTCCACGGCGGCCACGGCCAGCGCGGCCGTCGTGCCCAGCGCGAAGTGGTTGTCGCGCCGCGCGGTCCACTCGGCCCAGCGGTCCACGTTCTCCCGGACCGCCCGCGCCTGGGCCAGGAACTGCTGACGCCAGGTCCAGCGGGGATGCACGCAGGAGTCGAGCACGCTCCGGTCCAGGTGCTCGGGGAACATCGTGCCGTAGACGGCGCCCACGTAACTGCCGTACGCGTAGCCGAGGAAGTTCAGCTTCTCCTCGCCCAGCGCGACCCGGATGCTCTCCAGGTCGCGGGCCGTGTTGCGGGTGTTGATGTGCGGGCGTGTGTCGCCGCCGGCCCGCAGACAGCCCAGCTCCCGCTCCCGCATGTCGGCGGCCATCGCCTCGAACACCGAGTCCGGCGGCCGGGAGTCGAAGGGCACGGTGGTGGGGGTGACCTCGATGCGCAGCGGCGTCGAGGCGCCGGTGCCGCGCGGGTCGAAGCCGATCAGGTCGTACACCTCCGCAAGGGGGGTGCCGGCCAGCCGGGAGGGCATGCCGGTGCCGAGGCCGCCGTCGCCGCCGGGCCCCCCGGTCACCCCGATCAGGACGCCCCGACGGCGCGCGGGATCGCCGGCACGCAGCCGGCTGAGGGCGAGGGAGATCCGTTCGCCGTCCGGATCGGTGTGGTCGAGCGGGACCTCGAGCGTCGCGTACTCCAGGCGTTCGCCTGATCCTGCGGCCGTCCATGTCAGCCGCTCGCCGGTCTTCGGCATGGGTCCTCCTGTGGGCCATGGGTGCCATACGTACCGGCCAGGCTCCAGCGAGCCTCTCGAACCCACCTGGAGTGCGGGGCGCGCCGCGTTCGATCGATCCCCCAGTGGCTCCCCAGGACACCCCGGCATGGTGGGGCGGCGACAGCACCGCAGGCACGCGGAGGGTACGCCGACGCAGGTTTCGCGCACCGTACGCCCAGGCAGGAAGGACACGACGCATGGCCAGGATCACCTACCGGAGTCCGGACGGAACCGCGACGACCCTCGACGTCCCCGAGGGGAACTCCGTGATGCGGGGAGCGGTCGTCAACGGCGTCGACGGCATCGTCGGCGAATGCGGCGGCGGCGCCATGTGCGCGACCTGCCACGTCTACGTCGACCGCGGCAGCCCGGTCACGCTGCCGGCTATGTCCGACATCGAGGACGAGCTGCTGCACACCACGGCCTGCCCGCGCCGGGAGAACAGCCGGCTCAGCTGCCAGCTGCCGGTCACCGACGAGATCGACGGGCTGGTGGTGGACGTCCCGGAGCGGCAGGTGTGACGCGGGCCGCTCCGGGGCCCGGTCGCCTCAGAACGCGGCGGCGTGGTCGGACACCCAGTCGCGGTAGCTGCGGGCGGTCCGGCCGGTGATCTTCTCGACGTCGGCCGTGACCAGGGCGGGCCGGCCGACCGAGTCGGCCCAGGCCTTGAGGATGCCGTCGAGGATCGCACCCGGCACATGCGCGCTCATCGCCCGGCGCACCGTCTCGACGGGCAGCTCCTGGTAGGTGATGGGGCGCCCGAGCACCTCGCCGATGATCTCGGCCTGGTCGGCGTGGCTGAGCGACTGCGGGCCCGTCAGCCGGTAGATCTCCCCGGCGTGGCCGTCCTCGGTGAGCGCGGCCACGGCCACCGCGGCGATGTCGGCCTCGTGGATCGGCGCGGCGGTGGCATCGGCGTAGGCACCGCGGACCACGTCACCGGCCTTCGTCTGCGCCGCCCACATCAGCGTGTTGGCGGCGAACACGTCGGGTCGCAGGAAGGTCCATTCCAGATCGGAGCCCCGCAGCGCCTGCTCGATCTCGGCGTGGTAGGCGGCGATCGGCCCGTCCTGCTCCTCGGCCTCGTCGTCCACCGCGCCGGAGGACAGCAGCACCACCCGGCGTACGCCGGCGGCCTCGGCGGCGGCGACGAAGTCCGGTCCGCTGCCGGGGACGGCGAACAGGAACACGGCCTCGACCCCCGCCAGGGCGGTGGCCAGCGACGCCGGGTCGGCCAGATCAGCCGCGACGGTCCGCACGCCGGCCGGCCATGTCGCCCGCTCCGGCGCGCGGGACGCGGCCCGCACCTCGCGGCCCTGTCCGAGCAGCATCTCCAGTGCGTGACGGCCGACGTTCCCGGTGGCTCCGGTGACGAGGATCATGGTGTTCTCCCTTGCTGGGCGCGTGGTTCTGCTTTTCTGTGGTGCGGCCTGCCTTCGAGGGCCGGCAGGAACGACACTAGGGAGCCCTGAGGACAGGTTCTGTCCTCAACTGGGTGTGATCGATGAGGAGTTTCCGGCCAGATGCTCGAGACCTCGGCCCGATTGCTGCGGCTGCTCTCCTTACTGCAGTCCCGTCCCGACTGGTCCGGCCGGGAACTGGCCGAGCGGCTGGGCGTGACGACGCGCACCGTCCGCCGGGACGCCGACCGGCTGCGCGAACTGGGCTACCCGGTGCAGTCCCTGACCGGCCCCGGCGGGGGCTACCAGCTCGGCGTCGGCGCGGCACTGCCGCCGCTGCTGCTGGACGACGACGAGGCCGTCGCCGTGACCGTCGGACTGCGCGCCGCCGCGTCCGGCTCGGTGGCGGGCATCGAGGAGACCTCGCTCAGGGCCCTGGCGAAGCTCGAACAGATGCTGCCCTCGCGGCTGAAGCACCGGGTGGCGGCGATGCAGTCGGCGATCCTGCCGCTGACGGCGTCCGGCCCGGCTGTGGACGCGAACCTGCTGGCCGCGCTGGCCGCCGCGTGCCGGGGACACGAGGGCGTGAGCTTCGGCTACCAGGGCAGGACGCGCCGCGTCGAGCCGTACCGTCTGGTCCACACCGGCCGCCGCTGGTA
>NZ_MUMF01000612.1 GCF_002155905.1 Streptomyces tricolor
CGCCCCCTGCCGGGACCGAGTCGAACAGGACGCGGCCGTCGCGGCCGAGCAGCCGCATCTGCTGCCCCTCGGGACGGGACAGCGCGAGGAACTCGTCCAGCAGCCCGGCCGCGCGCAGGGCCTCCTGGCCGGAGCCGGGGTGCAGGTCGAGCGTGCCGCCCTGGTCGCGGGCGGCGGGGGAGGAGTCGAGGTCGTGGACGGTGGCGGCGATGCCGTGCCGCTGGAGGACGCGCGCGCAGGTCAGGCCGCCGGGGCCGGCGCCGATGATCGCGATGCGGGGTGCGGGAGGGGTGGGCATGGCGATGCTCCGTTCGGGTCGGGACTCGCGCGGCGACTCGTGACGGCGACCAGAAGAGCACAACAGCCCAATAAGTGCAACAGCTCAACTTTTGTATCCGTCCAACCGAACGGGTAGAGTGCCCGCATGACCGAGAGCAGCTCCGCCACGCAGAAACACAGCGAGACCGGTGTCCCCGCGGCGCCGATGGGGCGGCGTGAGCGCAAGAAGGCCGCGACCCGCCGGGCCATCGCCGACGCCGCGCTGCGCCTGTTCCTGGAGCGCGGCTACGACGCCGTCGGCATCCGGGAGATCGCCGATGCCGCCGACGTGTCCACCACCACGCTGTTCAAGCACTTCCCGGTCAAGGAGGCGCTCGTCTTCGACGAGGACGCCGAGCAGGAAGCACGTCTGCTCGCCGCCGTACGCGAGCGGCCCCGGGGCCGGTCGATCCCCGCGGCGCTGTGCGAGCACGCGCTGCGCCACCGCCTGGCCGCCGCGGAGGGCGACGCCCGCTTCACCGCGTTCTCCGAGCTGGTGAACAACACCCCTGCCCTGCGCGACTACGGGCAGGGCATGTGGCTGCGCCACACCTCCGCGCTGGCCCGGGTCATCGCCGAGGAGAGCGGCCTGCCCGCGGACGATCCCGCCTGTACCGCCCTGGCCCACTTCGCCCTCGAAGCGCCCCGCGCCGTTCACGGCCACGACGATCCCCGCCAGGCCGTCGTCCGCGCCTTCGAACTGCTGGAGAACGGCTGGCAGGCGCTCGGTTCTGCCGACGGGTGAGGTCGGCTGAGGCGTCCACCGGGGGTGCCGCGGGCTGTGCTGCCGGTCGGTCCGGGGTGTGCCTGGCCGTCGCACTCACGGCCGTACGAGGCCAGTTGTCGCACCCGCCGACGGATGTGCCCGGCTGTCGTGCCCGGCCGGGCGGTCGCCGGTCAAGGTGGCGAACCCGCTGATCCGCGTGGCGCTGCCGCCGGTCGCCGCCGGCCCCGCCCTGGAAGTCCTCGGTCAGCCACAGCGACTGGTCGTAGTGCCGGGCTGCGGGGGGGGGGGGCTTCATACAGGTGCGGTCCTGGCGGAAGAAACGGCCGCACAGTCGAGGGCGGGCCCGTGGTCTCATACGCCACCGCACCTGCCCTGGGCAGCGGATGCCGAGCAGGTGCGGTGCGTTTGGGCCGTGCGCGGAGTGCCGCTTGAACGGCGCACCGGCGTTCGGTGTGCGCGGCCCTACAGGCCGGTGGTGAAGTTCGTGGGGACAGGCGGCGGTGTCGGGATGTAGTGGCGGGCGAGGTTGGCGTCGCGGTTGTGGGGCCCGCGGCGACGGGCCTCCGGGTCGCCGTACTCCTTGACGTCCTGGCGTCCGGACACGACGTCCCGGACACGCGTCACGATTCGGCCGAGCAAGGTCTTCATCGGTGTTCCCCCTGGTGTATGTGGTCTTGTCGAGGAGGATGCACCGGTGGCCGGGGCGGGTTCCAGCGACTTGAGCCGATCTTGAGCCTGGGCCGGTCCTCCAGCGGAGGGCCGGCACTGCATCTTGCCCCTGGCTGCATCGGCGCCCGCGCCGGCCGTGCGCCCTCCGCACGCGTCACGCGGAGCCACCGCGTACGCGGCCGGTCCCGTTCGGCCGGTTACCTCACCCCGGTCAGCGTCGCGTAGACCACGACGTTGCCCAGGTAGCCGGTGCGCTCGGTGTAGCCGCCACCGCAGGTGATCAACCGGAGTTCGGGCCGGCCGGAGCTGCCGTAGACCTTCTCGCTGGGGAACTCCTCCTTGTCGTACAGCTCGACGGCGCGGACGGTGAACACCGCCGTCCGCCCGTCCGCCCGGCTGATCTCGACGGCGGCGCCCTCGGTCAGGGCGCCGAGGTCGTAGAAGACACCCGGGGCGCCGGCGGGGGTGTCCACATGCCCGGTGGCGACGGCGGTTCCCGCCGACCCGGGAGTGGTGCCGTCGCCGTACCAGCCGGCGAGACCCGGTGTCTCCGGCGGGGGAGGCTGGAGCGCTCCCGCCGCATCCAGGCCCACCCGTGTCATCGGGGCGTCCACGCCGATGGCGGCGATCCGGAGCCGGACCGGATCCGCGGGGGGCAGCGGTCGGACCGTGGGACGGGCGGGGTCCGCGGAGGCCACCACGGCCGGGGCCGCCGCCGGCCGTGGTGGCTGCGGGTCGTGCGCTCCGCCGATCAGCAGCAGCGCACCTGCCGTCATGACGCAGCCCAGAAGGAGCACTGGGGGGACGAACGGCTCTCGGGCGGCGCTGGTGTGGTGTCCGGGTGCCATCGAGGTCGGGTCCTGCCGGTGGAGTCGGACGGTTCAGGTTCGGTTGCCGTGCGGGCGGCGGTACATCCAGACCGCACCCCCGGCAGCGGCCATGACGAGCAGCCCACCGCCCAGGGTGAGCCCCGCACCGGTGTGCTCGGCCGGTCCGAAACCGGCGTCGACCGAGCCGTTCGGAGGACGGCCGATGACCCGGTACGTCTCCGTGACCTTGGTCAGCGGCGGACACTTCAGGGTGACCGTGTCGCTGCCCGGCTCGGTCCCTTCCGGGACCTCGAACTGGCCGGTGAGCACCCCTTCCTCGTCGCCTTCGAAGAGGTGGAACTCTCCCGCCAGGTCCGAGAAGCCCTTGCCGTAGTCGGCGTCAGGGTCGCAGGCCCGCGTACTGACCGTGACCGTGGAACCCGGGGAGGCGTTCCACGGCTCGATACTGACATCCGAGTCGTCAGCGGCGGCAGCGGCCGGGGCCTGCAGCGCGAGCGCACCGAGAGCCAGCCCGATCCCCGCACCCATGTGTCTGAAACGCATCCGAATCCTCCAACGGAACAGTGCCCGGCCTGTCTGCGCGGCGCCTCTCCTGTGCTCCGCTCACGAGGCAACCGACAGCCCGTCAGTTCCGCAACCCGACGCCACCCCGAACGGGTCACCCGGTCAGGTGCCGCGACGGCCCCTCTTGATCGCTCACGCAGGTCACCGGCGCCGAGACCGGCAGATACGGATCACCCGGCGCCCTGTCCCCATAACGGTGAACGCCGACGGAGCCGCCGACACCGCCGGCCGGCCCGGAACCGCTGGTCCGGCTGCCCGCCACGGACCGCCTCGGCCCGCCCGGCCGCCGCCGCACCGGCTCGGACCGACGCCGGTGCGCGGGTGTGTTCCCTGTGCGCCACCGCCCACCGGCGCAAAGTGACGAAAGTGCTGCCGGAATGCTCCAGCTCGGCATAGTCTGCGGGAATTACCGCACGTCAGACCGCGGCGGCCTCGAGTGCGGCGGAGGTGCCATGGGTGGGGACCCGTATGTATCGGCAAGGGTTGGCGAACGTGGGGGGACGACGACGTCATCGACGCATCGCGACAGCACGCAGGTGCCGGACCCCTACGGTGACAGGGCCCTGCTGACGCCTGACATGACCAAGGGCTACGACGCCGTACCCGACGCGGAACGGGAGCGGCTGCGGCGCTACCTCGAAGCGGTCGTCGCGGTCCGCCCGGCACCCGTGCACACCACCGTCGCCTTCAACGCCGTGTACTTCGGGTACGACCTCGGCGGCGACGGCTACGGCGGCAGCCCGCTGTGCCCCGACGACTTCCCCGTGATCACCTTCGGCGAGTGCGCTCCCGTGCTTCCGGTCGGTGCCATGGTGTGTGTCGCCACCGGGTCGGACCCGCTCTACGCCGAGATCGTCCACCGGGAGGGCGCCCACCCGGACGTGGGTGCGCTCGGTGACGTACCGGCCTGGGTGTCGGGGGCGCCGGCGGGTGCCGAGGGCCCGGGCAGGCCGGGGAAGGACGCGGCACCCCGGCGCAGGGAGCTGCTGGTCCCGGACCTGGACGCCTTCGGCCCGGCCCTGAGCCTGTCGCCGGCCCAGCTCCACCGTCTCCGCACGCGCCGGCGCTGGATCAACGAGGACGGGCATGTCGTCGTCGACGTCTGCTACCCGTCCCGGGAGGCGGCGCGGCGGGACGACCTGACGGCCTACGCGGAGCATCTCCTGACGACGGCCCGGGAGCAGCTGCTCAGCCCCTTCGTGCCCGTGTCCCTTGCCGCACTGGTGGGCGGCACGCACGACGACGACCTGCGGGCCGGGTTGCTCGGTCTGCTCGACACGGTGCGGGGCGTCCTCCGCTCCAGCGCCGCGTTGCGCACATGGGGCCACTACGCGATGACCCGGGCCTCCCTCGCGGACTGCTGGCGGGACACGGGACCGCTGGGCGGCGACGACCTCAGGTCCCTCGCGGCAGCGGTGGAACACGCGGCCACGCCGGCGAGGCGGCGCTACGGCCTCACCGCCGCGGTCACCACGTACACAGCGGTCGGACCGCGGCTCCGCGGGTTCCCCGGGGCGACGGAACCGCTCAGGGGAGTGGGGTACGCCGCGGCGGTGTGCCGGGCGAACGTGGCGCTCGCCGACGTCGTCCAGGGCGAGAGCGACCAGGGCCTGTTCAAGAACGGCTGCCGGATCACCCTCGACGACGCCTTCGAAGGCGGAGGCGTGTGGCGGTCCCACTATCCCGGCGGCGCGGAGGCACCCGGTGACCCCCTGGCCCCGGCCGGACGCGGCTGGGCCTCGACCGTGCCCGTCCCACCGGAGCCGGAGCCGGAAGAGGAGGTGGATCCGGTTGATCTGCCCCTTGCCGACGATGCCTCCCTCGGCCCCAGCGAACTCCTGCGGAACGACGCGCACGAGATCGTCTGGCGATCGCCCCTGCGACTGTCCCATCTCATCGACGGCTGGTTCCCCCTGCACCCGTACGTCGCACGTGAACTTCGCCGGTCGCACGGCCCGTGCCTCATATCCCGCCTCGTACTCGACCACGTGGGACAGGCCTCGCCGGGGACCGAGGCCGTGCAGCGGGTCACCGCCGAACTCGACGACACCACGGGCCGGTTGACCTCAGTCACCTGGCCCCGCGACTTCTTCCCCGGCCTGATGCTCGAACTGCGCTGGCAGCGCGGCGGCACGGTGATCCGGCTGGCCACCACACGGCTCGAGGAACCGGTGCAGGTCGGCGACCGTGTCATCGGGCATTGCCATGACCCTCGGGTGCTCACCAGGGAGGACGCACCGGGCAGTGACCGCCACGGTGACAGCGCCGCCGGACTCGGTCCGCGGCAGCTGGTGATGCGGACCGTACGCCGCTGCGGGCTGCTCACCCTGGACGGCCACGCCCTGCTGGACCGGTCCGTCCTGCCGACGGCGGTCTACGGGCGCCGACCGGGACGATCCCAGGCCGCCACGCTGGAATCCGCGGTCGCCGAACTGCTCGCGGAACGGCTCCTGGAGCCGGCACTCGGCAGCCGGGACCTCTGGGGCCAACCGCACTACCCGGCGCGCGAGGGGCAGCCGACCATCCCCCTCATCGGCTACCGCCCCGTCCGGCGACGGGTGATACGCCCATGGGGCGGCGCGGAACCGGGCGGCCGGGAGCCGGGTGCCGTCCAGTTCGTCCCCGGTCATCTGCGCCGCCTGCGGCCGGGTTGCTCGCCGAGCGAAGTGCAGCGAGCGGCCTTTCGGGAGCACTGCCGCAGGCTCGGCAAGGCGGACGGCTGGGAACTGCCGTACGGCTACACGTTCGTCACCGAGCACACGCGCGGCCGCTGAAACCACGGCACCTCCGCGCAGGCGCGGACGTGCCCTCCATTTCTGCCGCACCTCCCCGTCCCCGCTCCTCGGCGTCGAGCGAGCCGAACTCCGCACCACCGGACACAGAAAACGGAGTACGCGTACATGCAGGACCGCTACCTGGTCGTCACGGGGCCGCCGTTGTCCCCGCCGAGCGTCTCGGCCGAAGAACTCGAAGGACTGGCCGACGCGCTCAACGCCTTGGAACACCCGGCCGCCGCCGCGCTCAGCGACCTCACGGCCGGAATGGTGGAACTCGCCTTCAATTCCTTGCCGCCCAAGAAACGGCAGCGATTGCTCGGCGGCCTGGGCATCCGCATGGCGGCCCCCCGCCGGGCGGGCAACGCCCTGTGCCGGGACGTGCTCGCCCGGCTCCGGCGCGAGGCCCGGCAGTACGCCTGCACGTGCGGGATCAAGGAACTCACCCTCACCGTGATGGACCAGATCGTCGCCTTCGTCTTCGCGCAGGAGGGCAAGACCGTGTCCGACCCCGTTGACCGGTGGGGTGCGACGCTGGTCCGGGCCACGCTGTTCGCCTGGTGCAACGCCTCCGTCGGCGATGCCCACCTGCTCGCCTGGGCGGCTGACCAGGACTGGTTCGCGGCCACCGGCGACGAGAAGGAGACGGCCCGCCTCGCCGCCGTGGCCGCCGAGGCACGGTCCGTCGTGGCGGCGTACCCGGATTTCGGCGGCGCGGCGGCGGG
>NZ_MUMF01000613.1 GCF_002155905.1 Streptomyces tricolor
GCCCGCCGTCTCCCTCGCCTACGGCCTGTGGTCCGGCGCCGGCGGCATGAGCGCCGGCATCGACGCCGCCGACCTGGAACGGCTGCGCCGGCTCGGCCTGCCGCCGCTGACCCCCGCCCAGGGACTGCGCACCTTCGACGCCGGACTCGGCGGCGAGGACGCCGTCGTGGGCGGCCGTCAACTCGGTCAGGGCGTCGGCCGCCTCTTCCGTGGTGGTGGCCTGGCGAATGCGCTCGGCGAGGTGGGCGACGGAGGAGCCCAGCGGCAGGTAACTGGCGGGGCGGTAGTCGGTGTCGAAGTCTGTGTCGCAGTCGACGTGGTATCCGGCGGCCCGGAGGCGGGCGACGGCGTCGATGGCGAGATCGGACTCGTCGTCCTTGGTGAGGCCGGTGGGGGCGCGGTGGTAGGTCTCGTGGACGCGGACCACGGCGATGAAACCCGCGCGCTGTAGGACGCTGTGCGCCTCGGAGTCCCCGCCGCGGGCGATGAGTTCGTCGGAGTGCGGGTCACGGCGGATGTCCAGGAAGCGGTCGGCAAGGGGCAAAGAGACGTTTCTCCTACGGCGATCGGTGGCCGGTGCGCCGAGCGGCGGGCGGTACGGCGGCGACCCGGGGCTGGACCAGCTGCGCGGCGGTACTGTCCAGGTCCTGCTGGATGGCGTGGAGGCGGCGGGCGATCAGCTCCAGACGGTGCGCCGCGTCGGTGCCGGCGGCGCCGGGCTGTCGGGCGATCCGGTGCGCGGTGTGCTCGACGAGTCCGCGGACCGTGGCCAGCGGACCGGCCTGCTCGTCGGCGAGCTGCGTGAGGACGCGCGCGAGCTGGGCCGATGCCGTGGGTGCCGTGCGGATGGCTGGCCGCGCCGTGGGGCCGGTGCGAACGGGGATCAGGTGGAGGTCCTGCTCGATGCGGCGTGCCTCGTCCGACAGGCGCCGCAGGATGTCCGTGGGCGGGGCGTGCCACGCGCCGTCGAGGTGGATCAGGTTGGCGATCAGGTCGAGGCGTCCGGGCTGGGCCTGAACGGCGATCCACCGGCAGCCGTGCTCCTTGCCCGGAATCTCGATGCCGGCGGCCCGGGCGAGCCGGTGGGCTGTTTCGGCCCACTCGGGGCCGGTCAGCTCCCGGTCGTCCGGGTGAAGCCGGAGGTCGAGGTGGAGGATCGCCCGCCGGTCGTCGTCCGGGCTGGCTGCGAACGGGTGCTCCAGGTACGGGTCTTCAAGGTGCTCGGCCCACTGGACGGTGGTCCAGGTCTTCTGCTCGTCGTCCAGTGTGAAGTAATCCAGGCCCGGCCAGTGGGCGACGACCGTGTACTCCGTCAGGCCCTCATTCGGCGAAACTGGCCGCCCCAGCGCCTCGGCGAGCGGGCCGTGCGGCGTGTGGGTCCGCTCGTGCAGGCGGGGAATCACCGGCCGCCCCGGACGTCGGCGATGTGCACCAACTGGTTGAGGGCGGTGGTGGTGTACCAGCCGCAGTCGATCAGCTCGTCACGGCCCGCGTACCGCGGCAGGAGCGCGTCTTCCATGGCCCGCAGGTGGATCAGGCAGTCCGGGCAGCGGCGCGAGAGGTGCACGAGGTAGCGGGGGTGGCCGGTGACGTAGGACTGGGCGCCGCCGGTCGCATCACGCAGCCGCCACCCGTCCTCGTCGGTCGGCGTGTGCCAGGACGGGGCGACGACGCGCATCGCGTCGCCCCACAGTTCCCCGCCGGCCACTCCTTTCAGGACGACGACGGTGTCGCCGGCCTGGAAGTGCTGGTGCGTGATGTCCCGGGTGGGGGTGAGCGGGTCGGGCGTGGGCGCGAAGGCCGAAGTGGGCTGGGGCTGGGACATGGGTTCCTTCCACGCGATCGGGTGCGGGGTGGGAGGAACAATGGTCCGGAGGAACGCCGGTTTGGCTAACCGGCGTTTCCCGGCTATGTTCCCCCGCCGTCAGCGGAACGGGTTCTCCGTACCGCGGTCGTTCTCGCCTGCGGCGTCGAGGAGTTCGAGCAGGTCAGTGCCTTCGGTGTCGCGCTGGTCGATCCACCATCCGGCGCGGGTGATGGCGCGGGCCTTCTCCTCCAGCTCCGCCCAGTCCGCCTCGTCCCAGGCCCCTTCCACGACCAGCGCGGTGTGCGCGGCCGTCATCAGCTGGTGGCGGGAGCGCTCGCCCCAGTCCAATGCCTTGGCCGGGCCTTCCAACGGCGGCATGTCGAACTGCTTCGCCCACGCGACGGCAGCCTCCTGCTCAGCGGCGCGCTTGGCTGCGAGCCACTCCTCCTTGGACTCGGTGTCGGCGTCGCGCGCCGCCTTCCAGCAGTCGGTGCAGTCCTTGGCTGCGAGCCAGCGGGCGAATCCTGCCCGCTTGTCGGCAGGACGGCCGGACAGGTCATGAACCACTTGGTGGGAGCAGGCGTGCTCTACGGTCCAATGCGTACGGACGGCCATAAATGGATCTCCTCAAAAGGGGTCGGTAAGTAGTGGGGTTGCGCCCTGATCAGGGCGTCTTGTGCCGGCCGCGCGGCGGCTGTCTGGTGGGGCCGAGACATCGGCGCGTGGCGAGAAGGACGGTGAGAGCGAGGGCCGCGCCGGTGGCGGGGAGCGCGGCGCTGGCGAGTGACTGCTCGGCGAGGCGTCCGGCGAGGGCAGTGCCGGCGGACTGCCCGGCGCCGATCGAGAGGATCAGCCACGCGTACGCCTCGCTGGTGCGGCCCGCAGGGGTGAGAGCGTCGGTGATGACGTGGGCGCAGGGCGACCACGACGGTCAGGAACGCACCGACGCTTAGCGGTGGCGGGCGGTCGTGCTGGCGCGAGCCGGCGGCGTGGGTGGCGCGGTGTCCACGGCGGGGCGCGGGCGGACGCGTAGTACGGGGGTGCGGTGTGGGGGCAGGACGGCGACGGTCGCGCCGAGGTCCTCGGCCGCCTCCTCGACTTCGCGGGTGAGGAACTCGATCTGCCGGCCCAGCGCCGAGAGGCGGGCGGCGATCTGGCGGCCCTGCACGGTCTCCAGCGCGCTGGCGAACTGGCTGCTCGTTTCCAGGAGTTCCTGGAGACGGACCATCGGGCCCGCGTCGTAGCCGCGCTGTACGGCGCCGAGGAGAGCTTCGGAGGCGTCTCCTGCGGTCTGGCCTTCGACGACGTCGCGGATGAGTTCCTGCAGGGACAGCTCCGGGACCGGTGCTGGGCGGTTGAACCGGGAGACGTCCGCGCGCAGTACGCCGGGCGGGACCGGGGCAGGTAGTACCTTTCCTGCCTCGTATTCGTGGGCGTAGTGCCCGATCACCTGCCAGCCCGGCGCGTCCGGGTCGCCTCGCAGCGCGACCAGCGTCGAGTCGTCGTTCTCGATGAGGTGGGCGAGGGTGATCGGCTGGCCGTCGGCGGCGTACCACGACTCGGTCAGCTCCAGCTCGCCTCGCCTCTGCGCGGCCTGGGCCATCTCGGTCCACATCTGCTGTTCCTCGTCGGTCAGCGGGGCCTTGTGATGGTGGTGTTTGTTCTGGTCGGCGAGGTCGCTGGCGATGAAGCTGTGATCCGCCCAGGCGGTGAGGTGCGGCCACAGGGCCGAGTGCTGAGCGCGTTCGGCCGGGGAGCCGGGGGCAGCCGGCCGGTCGAGGGCCCGGCGGATCTCGGCGGCGGAGGCGGCCAGGCCGTCCAACACGGCCCGCCACCCGGCCAGGTGCCGGGCGGGTGGCAACTCGTCCAGCGCACGGCGGGCGGCGTCGAGCAGAGTGTCGGCGTGCGGGGCGAGGTGGGTGGTGTACGCCTCCACCGCTGCCCTGTTGCGGTGGGCGCGAGCGGCTGCCGCGGCGTCTGCGTGGACGGTGCGACCGTAGCGGTCGCATGTCATGTCGAGCGCGACCTCGCTCTCGCGGTCGATGACCGCCATCCGCAGCCGGAAGTTGCGTGCACCGTCCGTGAGTTCCGGTGTCACCGGGACGGAGCCGTCCGGGGTCGGATTGCTCGCGGGCGTCATCGGGACCGTCCACTGCCCGAGGCCGTCAGGTGGACGGTCGGTGCGTAGGTGGGCTTCGGCGGGATCGGCCGGGCAGCTGGCGGGGAGGTGGTGGGCGGTGTGGAGCGCTGCGTCGTTCGGCCGGCGGCGGCTTGGGCGGCACGGCTGCGGCGCTCCTGGAGCCCGTTCGGCCGGACCGGGCGTGGTGGGCCGGGGGAGAGGGACGGGTCGAGGCGAATGTCGGCCCGCACGGTGTAGCCCTGGCGGCGCAGATCGTGGACGGCCTGGCGGGTGCGGCGGGGGCCGTCGCGCTCGGGCTCGCTGAGCCGGTACAGCCCGGGTTCTCCGGGAACGGGCTCGAACTGCTCGCATTCTAGGTACCAGTGGGCGAGGTGCGCGGGCATGGAGGCGGTGAAGGAGGCGACGAAGCCGTGCGTGTCGTGGTCGCCGAAGACGAAGTGGGTGCCGGGTTGCAAGGGGGAGGGGTTCTCCTCACGCTGTCGGGGTGAAGCTGTCAGTGGCTGCGC
>NZ_MUMF01000614.1 GCF_002155905.1 Streptomyces tricolor
CCCGCGCCGCCCGGTCCGCCCGGGCCTCCCCGTGGCTCACGGTCTCGTGCCGGTCAGTTTGTAGCCGACGCCGAAGACGGTGAGCAGGCGGACCGGGCGGCGCGGGTCGGGCTCGATCTTGCGGCGGAGGTTCATGATGTGCACGTCGACGGCCCGCTCGGTGGAGGCCCGGTCGAAGCCGCGGGTGCAGTGCAGCAGCTGGCGCCGGGTGAACACCCGCTCCGGCTCGCCGGCCATGGCCAGCAGGATCTGGAACTCGGCCGGCGTGCACTCCACCGGCGCGCCGTCGCAGCGCACCTCGTGCCGTACCGGGTCGACGCTGATCCCGGCCGCCCGCACGACGGGATCCTCGCCGCGGGCGCCGACGCCCCGCCCACTGCGCCGCAGGACCGTACGGATGCGGGCCATCAGCTCGCGCGGGCTGTACGGCTTGGTCAGGTAGTCGTCGGCGCCGACGTCGAGGCCGAGCAGCACGTCGTCCTCGGCGGAGCGGGCGGTGAGCATCACCACCGGGATGTCCGGCTGCTCCGCGCCGCCGCGCAGCGCCCGGCACACGTCGAAGCCGTCGACGAGCGGGAGCATCAGGTCCAGGACGACGAGGTCGGGCCGCAGCCGGCGGGCGGCGTCCAGCGCCGCCGCGCCGTCGTGCACCACCGTCGCGGTGTGGCCCTCGGCCAGCAGCGAGCGGCGGATCAGCTCGGCCTGTTTCTCGTCGTCCTCGGCGACCAGTACATGTGCGCACACGAGTTCGGATCCTAGGCGGCTCAGTGCGCGAGCCAGTCGGCGTACCCCATGACGACCACCGGATGCCGGCCGGGGTCCAGGGTGCGCAGGAGGTCCTTCATGTGCGCCTTGGCGACGCTGACGCAGCCGTGGGTGGGCCCGCCGTGGTCGACGTGCAGCCAGACCCCGCCGCCGCGCCCGGGGCCGAGCGGCCGGGTCCAGTCCAGGGGCGAGGTGCCGGGCTCGCGGTTGTAGTCGATGGCGATGACGTAGTCGAAGGAGCCCTCCAGCGGCTCGCCCTCGAATCCGGTGCCGGGCGAGTGGAATCCGCCGGACCGGTGGTACGGGAGCCTGCTGCCGGGGTCGGGGAGCAGGCCGCCGGCGTCGGAGAGGGTGTAGACGCCGAGCGGGGAGCGCAGGTCGCCGATCAGGTGGTGGGCGCTCCAGCCGCGCAGCGCGTTGTGGGCGGGCCAGGCCGGCCCCGCCCGCCAGCCGGCGTCGGTGCGCTGGTGCAGGACGACCGTGCAGAGCGGGGAGTCCTTGCCGCGCCCGGTGACGACGACGGCCTGCTCGCAGCGCGCGGGTATCGCCGCGCTCCGCTCGGGTCCGAGACCGGGTATGCCCCGCGGCGCCCGGGGCGCGGAGGTCGCGGGGGTGGGCGCCGGCGCCGGACGGCGGGCCGCGGTCCGGCGTTCGGCCGCCCCGGCTCCGCCGCCGCAGCCGGTGAGCAGCAGCGGGGAGGCGAGCAGGGCGGCGGCGGTTCTGCGTCGGATCATGAGTCGATCGTGGCGGACGGTTGTTTGGAACCGGTCAGCGCTCGGCCACGGGCGGAACCGGCCGGTTTTCAGGGCCTGTCCGGCTTGCCCGGCGTGTACAGCCAGGTGTGGAACAGCCCGTCCAGCTGCTTCCCCGAGGTCCGCTCGGCAAGCCTGACGAACTGTGCGGTGGTGCCGTGCCCGCCGCGGTGCCCGGTCGCCCAGGCGCGCAGGATCCGGAAGAAGTCCCGGTCGCCGACGGCCCGGCGCAGCTCGTGCAGGGCCATGGCGCCGCGGGCGTAGACGGGCGTGCCGAAGATGCGGGCGCCGCTGCCGGGGTCGCCGGGCGGGTAGGCCCACAGGCCGTCGCTCGCCGGCCGGGCGTAGAGGGCGTCGAAGGTCCGCTGGGCGCTGCGGCCGCCGTGCTGTTCGCTGTACAGCCACTCGGCGTAGGTGGCGAAGCCCTCGTTGAGCCAGATGTCCTTCCAGGCGGTGACCGAGACGGAGTCGCCGAACCACTGGTGGGCGCTCTCGTGGACGAGGGTGTCGAGGTCGGGGGCGGAGTCGTAGACCGGCCGGGTCTGGGTCTCCAGGGCGTAGCCGACGTCGGGGGCGTGGTCGACGATCGAGCCGGCCGCCTCGAACGGGTACGGCCCGAACAGTTTGCTCTCCCACTCCAGCACCGCGGGCAGCTTCTTCAGGACGGGCGCGGCGGCGCGCGCCTCGCGGGCGTCCACGGCGTTGTACACCTGGATGCCGTGGCGGGTCGTGTACCGCTCGACCTGGAACTTCCCGATGCTGGCGGTGGCGAGGTAGGCGGCCATGGGCTGGGTCGCGCGCCAGTGGAAGGTGGTCTTCCCGCGTGCGGTGCGCTGTCCGAGCAGGACGCCGTTGGCGACGGCGGTACGCCCCTTCGGCACGGTGACGGTGAAGTCGTACGACGCCTTGTCCCGGGGGTGGCCGTTGGCCGGGAACCAGGTCATGGCGCCCTGCGGCTGGCCCGCGACGAACGCGCCGTCGTCGGTGGGGATCCAGCCGTCCGTCGAGCCGTCGGGGTCGGTGACGGGCTCGGGGGTGCCGTGGTAGGCGACGGTGACGCGGAACTCCTGGTTCCTGCGCAGGGCGTGGCGCGGGGTGACGACGAGTTCCTGGCCGTCGCGCCGGAAGGCGGCCTGCGCGCGGTCGACGGTGACGGCGGTGACCTTCAGGCCCGTCAGATCGAGGTCGAAGCGGGTGAGTTCCTGGGTGGCGCGGGCGGTGAGCACGGCCGTGCCGTCCAGGCGGCGGGAGCCGGTGTCGTAGCCGAGCGTCAGGTCGTAGTGGCGGACGTCGTAGCCGCCGTTGCCGCTGAGCGGGAAGTACGGGTCGCCCGCGCCGGGCGCGCCGGTGGTGCCCGGCGCGGCGGGGCCGGCGGCGCCGAGGAGTGCCGCCACGGCGACGGGGACGGTGGCGAGGGTGGCGGTACGGCGTCGGGCGGGCTGTCTGCGGGCTGGCGTCACGTGCGCTCCTCGGGGTGGCCGGTGATCGACTGGCCGTCAGACTAGGCGCCGCGCCGCCCCGGTTTCCCCCTTCTTCCGGTCAAGACGTGCCGCGTCGCCGCCCGGTGGGCGAGCGGCGGCGCAGTACGCTCGCGGAACCGTCCGCGACCCGAGAGGGGCCCGACCGTGAGCGTGCGTGTGCGCCGGATCTACGAACCGCCCGAACCCGACGACGGCCTGCGGGTGCTGGTCGACCGGCTGTGGCCGCGCGGCCTCGCCAAGGACGCGGCGCACGTGGACGAGTGGCCCAAGGGGCTGACCCCGTCGGGCGAGCTGCGCACGTGGTACCACGCGGGCGAGGGCTCGTACGAGGAGTTCCGCCGCCGCTACGAGGCGGAACTCGACGCGCCGGAGGCCGCCGAACTGATCGACGGCCTCCGGAAGTCGGCCCGCGAGGGGAGCGTGACACTGCTGACGGCGTCGAAGAACCCGGACCGGAGTCACGCCTCCGTGCTGGCCGAGCTGCTGAAGGGCTGACGGTCAGCCGGTGTGCCGGGCCGCGTGCCGGCCCGCGGCCCGGCCGGAGAACAGGCAGCCGCCGAGGAAGGTGCCCTCCAGCGCGTTGTAGCCGTGCACACCGCCGCCGCCGAATCCGGCCACCTCGCCGGCCGCGTACAGCCCCTCGATCGGGGTGCCGTCGGTGCCGAGGGCGCGGGAGTCCAGGTCGGTCTGGATGCCGCCGAGGGTCTTGCGGGTCAGCACGTGCAGGCGGACCGCGATGAGGGGGCCCGCGGCCGGGTCGAGGAGGCGGTGCGGGGCGGCGACCCGGCCGAGCCGGTCGCCGACGTAGCGGCGGGCGTTGCGGATGCCCTGCACCTGGGCGTCCTTGCTGTAGGGGTTGGCGATCTGCAGGTCGCGGGCCTCGATCTGGCGGCGCACCTCGGCCGCCTCCAGCAGCGGCTTGCCGGTCAGCGCGTTCATCCGGTCGACCAGCTGCTCCAGGTTCCCGGCGGTGACGAAGTCGGCGCCGTGGTCGAGGAAGGCCTGCACCGGGCCGGGGGCGCCCTTGCCGAGCAGCCGGTCGCGCAGCACGGCCTTGCGGTCCCTGGCGGTGATGTCGGGGTTCTGCTCGGAGCCGGAGAGCGCGAACTCCTTCTCGACGATCTTCCGGGTGAGGATGAACCAGGAGTGGTCGTACCCGGCGATGTCCTCGGTGGTGCGCAGGTACTTGAGCGTGCTGAGCGTGTCGTAGCCGGGCAGGCAGGGGTCGGGCAGCCGGCGGCCGAGGGCGTCGAGCCAGAGGGAGGACGGGCCGGGCAGGATGCGGATGCCGTGGCCCGGCCATATCGGGTCCCAGTTCTGGAGGCCCTCGGTGTAGTGCCACATGCGGTCGCGGTTCACGAGCCGTACGCCGGCCTCGGCGCTGATGTCGAGCATGCGGCCGTCGACGTAGGCGGGGACGCCGGTGACCATCTCGGCGGGGGGTGTGCCGAGCCGTTCGGGCCAGTAGCGGCGGACGATGTCGTGGTCGGCGCCGATGCCCCCGGTGGTGAGGACGACGGCCTGGGCGGTGAGCTGGAAGTCGCCGGCGCGGTCGCGGGTGGAGGCGACACCGCGCGGGGAGTCGTCGGGGGCGAGGACGGTGCCGCGGACGCCGCGTGCCGTGCCGTTCTCGACGACCAGTTCGTCCACCCGGTGGCGGTGGTGGAAGGTCAGCAGTCCGTCCCGGGCGGCCTGGCGGGCGTACCGTACGAACGGCTCGACCACGCCGGTGCCGGTGCCCCAGGCGACGTGGAAGCGGGGCACGGAGTTGCCGTGCCCGTCCGCCCGCAGGTCGCCGCGCTCGGCCCAGCCGACGGTGGGCAGGAGTTCGATGCCGTGCCCCTGGAGCCAGGACCGTTTCTCGCCGGCCGCGAACTCGACGTAGGCCCGGGCCCAGCGCACCGCCCAGGAGTCCTCGTCGGCGAGCCGGTCGAACCGCGCGCTGCCCTGCCAGTCGTTCCAGGCGAGGGCGAAGGAGTCCTTGATGCCGAGGCGGCGCTGTTCGGGCGAGTCGACGAGGAACAGCCCGCCGAAGGACCAGAACGCCTGCCCGCCGAGGTTGGCGGCGTTCTCCTGGTCGACCAGGGCCACCCGGCGGCCCCGGCGGGTGAGTTCGTGCGCCGCGACGAGGCCGGCGAGGCCGGCCCCTACGACGATGACGTCCGCGTCCATGGCGACTGTGTCCTTCCTGGGGATGCCCGAAGCCGGGCGGTGCCGGTGGCCCGTGGCCGGGCCGTGTCGGTGCTCACGCGTCGGTGCTCACGCGGGGGTGCGGCTGCCGTCGGTGAGCAGCGCGGTGAGGAGCTGCCCCAGCCAGGCCCGGGCGGCCTCGACGTCCCGGTCCAGCAGCAGCTGGGTGGTGACCCCGTCGTACGCGGCGACCACGGCGCGCGCGGCGCCGTCGGCGTCGCCGAGCACGGCGGGCAGTTCGGTGTGGCCGCGGGCCCGGGACAGCCGGTCGGCGACGGCCTGGCGCAGCCGTGCGCGGTGATCGAGCAGGGCCCGGGCGACGTCCGGGTCACGGGCGGCGTGCACCAGGAAGTCGGTCTTCACCAGCAGCCAGTCGACGTCGAGCAGGAGCACCTCGGTGACGCGTTCCACGGAGGCGGGCACGTCCAGATCGGGGCCGTCCTGGGCGAGCGCGTCGGCCACCTGGTCCGCGATGAGGTCGGCGCGTTCCCGATACAGGGCGAAGAACAACTCGTCCAGGGTGGCGAAGTTGGAGTAGAACGCGCCCCGGCTGAATCCGGCCGCCTCGCAGACCTCCTCGATGGAGACCCGACCGAAGCCCTTGGCCGCGAACACCGCGAACGCGGCGTCGAGCAGCCGGGCCCGGGTGCGGACCCGGCGCCGGGTGACGCGCTTGGGGGTGTTCCGGTCCTCCATCGGCATCCGCCCTCCCGTTCGATACATGAACGTATCGAATACATCGATGTATCGAAACCCCCCGGACCAGACGATCAAGAAATGGAACGAATTTTCGATTCAGGAGTACGCTGGCCTCATGGCCACGCACCTCCAGGGCTCCCTGTTCGACCAGACCGACGAGCTGCGGCTCGGCCCGCTCGACGGGCTGCGCCGGACCGAGCTGGGCGCCGGCGCC
>NZ_MUMF01000615.1 GCF_002155905.1 Streptomyces tricolor
TGGTCGGCGGCGAGGGCCAGCATGGCGCCGCCGGCCGCGGCGTTGCCGGCGAGCGCGGCCACCACCAGCCGGTCGGTGGTGCGCAGCACGGCCTCCACCAGGTCGTCCATGGCGTTGAGGTTGGTCCAGGACTCCTCGGCCGGGTCGCCGGCCGCCTCCACGACGTTCAGATGGATGCCGTTGGAGAAGAAGTCGCGGGTGCCGCCGAGGACGAGGACGCGGGTGGGGCGGGTGAGCGCGTGCTCATAGGCGGCGAGCAGTCTGCGGCACTGGTCGGTGCTCATCGCGCCGCCCGGGAAGGAGAAGGCGAGGAAGCCGACGTCGCCGCGCTGGCGGTAGCGGATGTCGGTCCAGGTGCGCCGGCCGGGCGGCAGGTCCAGCGGGGCGGGGACCTCCGGGAGGACGAGGCCGGGCTGCTGGGCGGCGAGGACCGAGGCGGCCGGCCGGCGGAAAGGCGCCGGGTCGCCGGAGTTCTTGCGGGGGCGCAGTTCGGGGATCCAGACGGCACCGTCGCGGGTGGCCCGGCAGACGGCGCCGGCGCGCTGGGCCAGCACGGCGCCGGGACGGCCGCGCAGCCGGTCCTCGGGGTGCCCGCCGTGCAGGAACACCTCGCGGCCGAGGAGCTCGTCCAGGACGCCCGGCTGCGAGTCGGCGCCGCGGAGTTTGCGCAGGACGGTCTCGGTGTCGTCCCGCTCCCAGTCGATCCGGCGCCGCTCCTGCCGGAAGAAGTCGCGCCAGACGACGGTGACCGACTCGTCGGTCTGCGGGAGCGGCTTGTGGGCACCTTCGGCGTAGCGCCGTACGGCTGTCAGGACGGCGGTGACGGCGGCGTCGGAGACCTCGTTGCGGTAGAGGTCGCTCTTGCCGACGGGCGGCACGGGGAACGGCTCGGCCGCCCAGACGGGGCCCGCGTCCATCCCCGCCTCGGCCTGGAGGACGGTCACGCCCCACTGCTCCGCCCGGCCGGCGATGGCCCAGTCCAGCGAGGACGGGCCGCGGTCACCGGGCGGGCCGGGGTGCACGATCAGGCAGGTGCGCTCCCGCCACACGTCCTCCGGCAGCGCCGTCCGGAGCATCGGCGCGACGATCAGATCCGGGCGCAGCTCGTGCACGGCGGCCCGGACCGGGTCGGGTCCGTGCGCGGCGAGTACGACGTCCACCCGGTGCCCGTGGTCGGACAGCTCGGCGTACAGGCGCTGGGAGAGGCTGTTGAACGCGCTGGCGATGAGCAGAATGTTCATGACACGGCATCGTCGTCGTCCGCCGGGGTGCCGGGAAGAACCGCCGCGGCGTTTCGCCGGCCTCGCTCAGGTCTCTTCCTCCATCCGGATCGCCTTCCGCAGGTCCTCGAAGGCCTGGCCGCGGTCGTCGCGGTGCGCCTCCAGCAGGGCGGCGGCGATCGCGTCGAGCTTGCGCTGGATGGCGTGTTCGGCGCGCATCTCGGCGTTCTTGAGCAGCGCCAGGAGCAGCAGGGTGACCGCCGTCATGGACCCGCCGGCGAGCAGCAGCACCTCGGAGGGGAGCAGGGCGATGTGCGCGGCGACGAAGAAGCCGACGAGCAGGAGGCAGAACAGGAAGAACAGCGGTGAGCTGGTGAAGTTCGAGGCGTATTCGGCGAGCTGGTCGAACCGGCCGCGGCGCGGGCCGCCGCGGTGGGCGGGATTCTGGAAGGTCATGGCCGAGCCTTTCCCGCGGCGGGCGGACGCCGGCCGCCGGCCCGCGTCCGGGTGGCGTACGGCCTGCTGGGCCACGGCCGAGATCCGTTCGCGGCCCGCGCCCGGATCCGGTACCGCCGAAGCGCATCACCTCCCTCCGGCGCCGGGCCGCGCGCCGCGGGCCGCGAACGGATCTCGGCCGTGGCCCAGCAGGCCGTACGCCACCCGGACGCG
>NZ_MUMF01000616.1 GCF_002155905.1 Streptomyces tricolor
CCGGATCGACGTCCTGGTCAACAACGCCGGCACGGGCACCATGACCCCGTACCTCGACCTGACCCTGCCGGAGGTGCGCCGGGTCCTGGACGTCGACCTCGTCGGCCCGTTCCTGCTGGGCCAGCGGGCCGCCCGGCGCATGATCCGGCAGGGCGACGGCGGCCGGATCGTCAACGTCACCTCCGTGCACGAGCACCAGCCCCGGGTCGGCGCGGCCCCGTACTGCGCGGCCAAGGGCGGCCTCGGCCTGCTCACCCAGGTGATGGCTCTGGAGCTGGCCGAGTACGGCATCACCGTGAACGCCGTCGCGCCGGGCGAGATCGCCACCCCCATGACCGGCCAGGAGGACACCGACGTGCACACCGAGCGCCGCCCCGGCGTGCCGCTCGGCCGGCCCGGCGACGCCCGCGAGGTCGCCGCCGTGATCGCGTTCCTCGCGAGCCCGGACGCCTCCTACGTCACCGGCGCCTCCTGGAGCGTCGACGGCGGCATGCTGCGCATGGGCCCGCAGGCCGGCTCCCACCTGACCAGCGACGACTGGCGCCGCCCCTGAGGCGCCGGGGAAACCACCGGTGAGAGAGATGAGGCTGCGCACCAGCTCCTGCGATGACCCCGGCTACCGACGCCACCGCTGCGGCCGGGGGTTCCGCTACACCGACGTCGACGGCCGGCCTCTCACCGACCCCGGGCAGCTCGCCCGCATCCGCGCCCTGACCATCCCGCCCGCCTGGCGCGACGTGTGGATCTGCCCCTGGCCGGGCGGCCACCTCCAGGCCGTCGGCACCGACGACGCCGGACGCCGCCAGTACCTGTACCACGAGCAGTTCCGGGCCGAGCAGGAGAAGGCCAAGCACGAGCACGTGCGGCAGGTCGCCCGGGCCCTGCCGGAGCTGCGCGCCCAGGTGGCGCTCGACCTGGCCGGACGCGGACTGAGCCGGCCGCGGGTCACCGCCTGCGCGGTCCGCCTGCTCGACCTCGGCTTCTTCCGTATCGGCAGCGACCGGCACACCCGCACCAGCGAGACCTACGGGCTGACGACCATGCTCTGCGAGCACGTCAGCTGCGGCCGGGGCGAGATCACCTTCAGCTACCCGGCCAAGGGCGGCACCGAGACCGTCCGCGCCCTCGTCGACGAGCAGGCCCACGCGGTGGCCCGCGCCCTGCTGCGCCGCCCGCGCGGCGGCGACCGCTTCCTCGTCTTCCGCGAGCGGGGCAGCTGGCAGGGCCTGCACGGCGACGACCTCAACGAGGCCCTGCGCCGGCTGTCCGGCACCGATGTCACCGCCAAGGACTTCCGCACCTGGCACGCCACCGTGCTGGCCGCCGTCGCGGTCGCCGTGGTGCCGCGCGACGCCCGGGCCACCGAGGCCGCCCGGCGCCGGCAGATCGCCCGGGCGGTCCGCGAGGTCAGCCACTACCTGGGCAACACCCGCGGTGTGCCGGTCGTCGTACATCGATCCAGCGGTGTTCGAGCTGTTCGAGCGGGGCGTGACCGTGGCGCCCGTGCTCACCCGGCTGGGCGAACACGGGTCGTTCGGGCGTCCGGCCACGCAGGGGGCCGTCGAGGCCGCCGTTCTCGATCTTCTGGACGGTGCCGCTGGATGACCCGTCGGCGCGGGTTGCGTTCTACCCTCGATGGCATGACCGAACAAGCAGCTCCCCACATCTCCCATCCGCGGATCCTGGTCCTCGGGGTGTGCCAGGGACGGCACGGCGAGCCGCCCTTCCGGATCATGGAGATCGACGGTCAGGTGGTCGGCGAGGCCAGGACCGTCACGGACGTGCTGGAGACGGCGGCCGCCTACGGCATCCCCATCCACGACCTCGACGACCCGGACGTGGTCCGCTTCGTGGGCGGGGACAAGTACACCTGGACGCTGCACTGACCGGTCGGCGCGGAGGGGTCAGCCGACCGTCCACTTCTGGTTGGCGCCGCCCGTGCAGGTCCAGATCTGCAGCCGGGTCCCGTTGGCGGAGTTGTTGCCGGTGACGTCGAGGCACTTGTTCGCCTGCGGGTTGACGATGTCGTGCGCCCCGGTGACGGTCCACTTCTGGTTGGGGCCGCCGGTGCAGTCCCACAGCTGGACGGTCGAGCCGTCCGCCGTGCCGTTGCCCGTGACGTCCAGGCACTTGCCGAGCGCCCGCAGGGTGCCGTCCGAGCCGACCGTCCACGCCTGCGCCCCCGTGCCGTTGCAGTCGTAGAGCTGGACCGGGGTGCCGTTCGCGGAGCTCGCGCCGGCCACGTCCACGCACTTGCCTGCCAGGCCCCGGATCGGCACCCCGGCGGCGCTGTCGCTCGTCGTCACCGACACCGAGTCCACCACCAGTTGCTGCGGGAACTGCGTGGAGCCGTCGGGGTCGCCGGGCCAGTAGCCGCCGACCGCGAGGTTCAGGATCAGGAAGAACGGCTTGTTGAAGACCCAGGTCTTGCCGCCCAGGTCGGCGGGCGTCCGGCGCTGGTAGACGTTCCCGTCCACCGACCAGGTGATCGAGTCGGGCGCCCAGTCGACGGCGAAGGTGTGGAAGGCGTCCGCGAAGGCCTGCCCGTTCGGCAGGGTGTAGCCCGCGCCTATGCCGCCCGAGCCGGAGTAGCCGGGGCCGTGGATGGTCCCGTGCACGGTCGAGGGTTCGAAGCCGACGTTCTCCATCACGTCGATCTCACCGGAGTCCGGCCAGTTGACCGGTGTGCCGAGCATCCAGAACGCGGGCCACATGCCCTGCCCGCGCGGAATCTTCATGCGCGCCTCGACATGGCCGTACTGCGCGGTGAACTTCCCGGCCGTGTTCAGCCGGGCCGAGGTGTACTGACAGCTGCCGTACCAGCACTGGTAGCCGGCCGGGTTCTCCTTGCGAGCCGTGATCACCAGATGGCCCTGGCCGTCCAGGGCGGCGTTCTTCGTGCCGGAGGTGTAGTACTGCCGCTCGTGGTTGTTGACGTTGTCGCCGGTCTCCAGCGTCCACTTCGAGGAGTCGACGGCGGCTCCGGCCGGCCCGTCGAAGGTGTCGGAGAAGGTGGTGACGGCCGCCGCCGCGGGGGCGGCCGTCCCGGCCTGTGCCGGGCCGACGGCGACCGAACCGACGAGCGCGGCGGACAGGGCGGCGAGCAGACATCTGCGGAGCAGGCGTGGGGAGGCCATGGCTCTCCGTTCACTGTGGGGGGCGGAAGATGTGCGGCTCTTGATTTAAGAGGTGAGATAAGGGGCCGTCAATAGTCTGGTACGGACCTGCTGCCGGCGCTCACCCGTCCGACGGCTCCCGCACCCGCCGGTGCACGCCCCGCCCGAGCCGCCGCCCCAGCAGCAGCCAACCCAGCAGCGCCCCGGCCGTGTTGAGGAGGACGTCGTCGATGTCGAAGGCCCGCCCGGTCACCAGCGCCCCCTGGACCAGCTCCACCATCAGCATCACCAGAGCCGTCAGTGCCGTCACCCGCAGCACGCCCCGGGAGCGCGGCGCGAGGACCGGCACCAGCACCCCGAACGGCACACCCAGCAGCAGGTTCCCGCCGAGCTGCCGGACCGCGTCGCCCAGGGACGCCTGCTCCGCATAGGCCCTGAGCGAGCGCCCCGGGTGCAGATTGCTGTGCGTCAGCGGCACCGACGCGGGGGACGGTTGCAGGGTGATCCGGGCCAGGACGACGGCGAACGCCACCATCGCCGCGAACGCGGCCAGCATCGCCAGCAGCCGGACGGGAAGCGGCAGCGCGTGCCGCGCGGCCCGCGGGCGCACCTCCTCGGCCGGCCGCCGCCTCCGGGCGGTGCGCAGCAACTCCGGCAGCCGCGGGACGGTCCGGGCCATACGGTCCTCCAGTCGTCAACTTCCGCGTTCCGACAGTCGGTTACCCGCACCGCGGCCCGGGATGCCGCCGCCCGGCGGGCACCCCCGGTTTCCGTTCACGCCTCCGGGGCACTCCGGGTGCGGACCCGCGTGCCGCCGCTCCCGCCCGGGTCCGGCGGTGCTTGGATGCTCCCAGCGGCACTCCGGACACATCGCCGCGAACCCGAGCACAGTGGACCGAGGAGGCGCTGCATGACCCGCCGTACGGCCCCGCGCGCGGTCCTCCTCGCCACCGGCGAACTCCTGGCCTGGTGGGCGGCGCTGGCGCTGCTGTGGCTGGTCCTCATCAGCACGGTGGACGCCCTGGAACGGATCGTCGGCGCGAGCTGCGCCGCGCTGGGCGCGGTCCTCGCGCGGGCCGGCCGGCGGGCGGTGACCTGGCGGTGAACGGCTGGATCCTCGCGGCGACCGTCGTCCTCGGCGGCGGAGGCGTGGCCGCCCTGTGGGGCGTGGCCACCGGCCCGCCGGCGCGCCGGGTGATCGCCCAGAACCTGACCACCTCCGTCGTCTGCCCGGCCCTGCTGCTCCTCGCCCAGGGCTACGGCCGCCCGTCCTACGTCGACCTCGCCCTGCTGCTCGCCCTGCTCGGCCCGGTC
>NZ_MUMF01000617.1 GCF_002155905.1 Streptomyces tricolor
GTCATCGTCCGCGAGGACCGACCCGGCGACCAGCGCATCGTCGCCTACGTCGTCCCCGCCGACGGCGTGGACGAGGACGGGGTCGACACCACCGGTCTGCGGGTACGGGCGGCGGGCGAACTGCCCGAGTACATGGTGCCGTCGGCGTTCGTCGTCCTGGACCGGCTGCCGCTCACGCCGAACGGGAAGCTGGACCGGCGGGCGCTGCCCGCGCCGCCGACCGACCGAGCGGACGGCGGCAGGGGCCCGCGCGACGCCCGCGAGGAGGTGCTGTGCGCCCTCTTCGCCGAGGTCCTCGGGGTGGAACGCGTCGGCATCGACGACAACTTCTTCGACCTCGGCGGGCACTCGCTGCTCGCGACCCGGCTCGCCGACCGCATCCGGGGCGCCTTCCCCGTGGAACTGAGCCTGCGGGACCTGTTCGGGATGCCGACGGTGGCGGAGGTGTCCGCCTGGCTCGACGCGGGGACCGCGGTGCCGGGCAGCGCGGACCGGGGTTTGGAGCCGCTGCTGCGGCTGCGGTCCACGGGGGACGGGGTCCCGCTGTTCTGCGTGCATCCGTCGGTGCCGCTGAGCTGGTGCTACACCGGGCTCGCGGGCGAACTGGAGCCCGTCTGGCCGCTGTACGGGCTGCAGAGCCCGGGCCTCACGGACGACGGTCCGCTCCCGGCCGGCCTGGACGCCCTGATCGACGACTACACCACCCGGATCCAGCAGGCCTGGGCCTTTGGGCCGTACCGGCTGCTGGGCTACTCGCTGGGCGGCACCCTCGCCCACGCGATCGCCGCCCGGCTCCAGGACCGGGGCGAGGAGGTGGAGCTGCTCGCCGTGCTGGACGCCTACCCGGGCGTGGAGGCGGAGGCGAGCCCGCTGGACGAGGAGCAGGTCCTCGCGCGGCTCTACGCCGACCTCGCCCAGGACGCCTCGGGAGTACCGGACGCCGCGGGCACCGGCCCGCGCACGGCCGGTGCCGCCGCGGACCCGGTCGTGCCGGGTGACCTCGCGGGGCAGCGGGCGGCGGTGCTCGCCTCGCTGCGGGCCGGTTTCCCGGAGGGCTTCACCGACGCACGGCTGTCCCGGATGCTGGATGTGATGGTGCACGCGGTCGCGGCCGGCAGCCGACGGGAGCCCTCGCCGTTCAAGGGAGACCTGCTGCTGTTCACGTCGACGCGGGGCCGTGCGGAGCCCGGCGCCATGGCCGACGCGTGGCGGCCCGTGGTGACCGGGACGGTGGAGAGTCACCACGTCGACTGCACGCACGACGAGTTGCTGGGCGGGGACCCGCTGCGTGAGGTGGCCGGGGCGCTCGGCCGACGGCTGCGGGACCTCGACACCGGTCCGCGGTCCGGATCCGGTCGCCGCCGATAACGAAACGGAAGCCCGCCTACGTACGGTCTCTGCCACCTGTCGAACACCTATTCAGAGAGCGTGACGATGGCTGGGAAATACCTCTCCTCGATACCCGAGATCCACCGGCGCAGGCTGCTGGGGCTGGGGGCGGCGCTGACCGCCCCCGCCCTGCTCGGTATCGGCGCGCCCCGTGCCGTGGCCGCGCCCGCGTCCGAGCCGCCGGCCGGGCTGCGGTCCGGCCGGTCCACGGGCCGGGGCGGCGGGCTGGAGGAGCTGAGTGTGACCGAGCTGCGGGACCGGCTGGCCTCCGGGAAGCTCACATCGGTCGAGCTGACCACCTTCTACCTGAAGCGGATCGCGGAGCTGAACCACAAGGGCCCGGGGCTGCACGCGGTCATCGAGACGAACCCCGACGCTCTGAAGCTCGCCGCCAAGCGGGACGCCGAGCGGCGGGCCGGGAAGGTCCGGGGGGTGCTGCACGGCATACCGCTGCTGGTCAAGGACAACCTCGCCACGGCAGACCGGATGCACTCCACCAACGGCATGCGGGCGCTGCTGGGCGTCCGGCCGTCGAAGGACGCGACGGCGGTGGCACGGCTGCGGGCGGCCGGCGCGATCCCGCTGGCCAAGGGCAATCTGACCTCGCTCGTCAGCGCGTCCAGCGGGTACAGCCAGCGGGGCGGGCAGACCCGTAACCCCTACAAGCTGGACCGCTCGCCGAACGGCTCCAGCGCGGGTCCCGCGGCGGCGACCGCGGCCGGCCTGTGCGCGGCGGCCATCGGGACCGAGACCATCGGGTCCATCCTCGGCCCGGCGGGTTCCAACGGCATCGTGGGCATCCGGCCGACGACGGGTCTCACCAGCCGTTCGGGCATGTTCCCGGGCGCCCGCAGCTTCGACACCGTGGGCCCGCTGTGCCGTACGGTCGCGGACGCGGCGCTGCTGCTCGGGGTGCTCACCGGGGTGGACCCGACGGACCCGGCGACGGCGGACAGCAAGGGCCACTTCCACCGCGACTACACGCCCTACCTCAAGCCGGGCGGGCTGCGCGGTGCCCGGATCGGCCTGCCCCGGGCGGTCTTCACCGGTTACAGCGCGCACGCGGACGCGGTGGCGGAGCAGGCCGTGAAGGTGCTCGAGGAGGCGGGCGCGGTCGTCGTCGACAACGCCGACATCCCGACCGCCGAGCGGATGATGACGGACCTGGACGCGGCGTTCCTGGTGCAGATCACGGAGATGAAGCACGATGTCGAGGAGTATCTGGCGCGCACGCCGGGCGACCACCCGCGCAGCCTCGCCGAGCTGATCGCGTACAACGAGGCGCACGCGAGCACGGAGCTGGAGTACTTCGCCCAGGACACCCTGCGCGTGCTGGCCGACTTCCCGGGCAAGCCGACGGACCCGGAGTACAAGGAGGCGGTGGCCACCGTGCGCCGGGTCGCCCGCGACGAGGGTGTCGACGCGGCGCTGAGGAAGGACCGGCTGGACGCCCTGATGATGCCGACCGGCGCTCCCGCGTGGAAGACCGACCTGATCAACGGCGACCCCGCCATCATGGGCAGCGCGATCGCCGTGGGCTACGCGGGTTACCCGGCGATCAGCGTCCCCGCCGGCTATGTGCACGGTCTGCCGGTGGGGGTCACCTTCGCGGGCACGGCCTGGAGCGAGCCGCAGCTGACCCGCTTCGCGAGCGCCTTCGAGCAGGCCCACCCGGTGTGGCGGGCGCCGTCGTTCACGGCGGCGAGCCCGGGTCTGTGAGCTCCGATGGTGGGGTTTTCCCCCGGTGATTTCCGGCGTGTGAGTGGCTCGTGCGGGGGCCGGGCGCCGTCCTAGGGTCGCTGTGCCGGCACGCTCCGCCCTTCTGCTCGGCGGGGCGGGCCGGCCCACGCCCCGTGAAGGAGAGGAAGCACCATGTTTCGTCGTTCCCGGCAGCCGCACCCCGAGGGAGGGGGACGTGCCCCGGCCGACCCCGTGCCGGGCGGCGGACGGGGCGCCTGGGCCGGCGACGGCCCGAACGGCGCGGCGGTGACGCTGCGGGACGTGCACCGGCGCTACGGCCGGGGCAGTACCGCGGTGCACGCCCTGCGCGGCGTCAGCATCAGCCTTCCGAAGGGAAGTTTCACCGCGGTGATGGGTCCGTCCGGGTCCGGCAAGAGCACCTTCTTGCAGTGCGCGGCGGGTCTGGACCGGCCGAGCTCCGGGTCGGTGCTGCTCGGGGACACGGAACTGACGAAGATGCGGGAGAACAAGCTCAGCGACATCCGGCTGAACCGGCTCGGTTTCGTGTTCCAGCAGTTCAACCTGATGCCCGCGCTGAACGTGCACCAGAACGTGGAGCTGCCGCTCAAGCTCGCGGGCCGCCCGGTGGACCGGGCCAGGACCGAGCAGATCCTGGCGCGGGTGGGACTGCCCGACCGGGGACGGCACCGTCCGGGCGAGCTGTCGGGCGGTCAGCAGCAGCGTGTGGCCATCGCCCGCGCGCTGATCACCGACCCTGACGTCATCTTCGCGGACGAGCCCACCGGAGCACTCGACACCAGCACCGCGGCCGAGGTGCTCGCGCTGCTGCGCGAGGCGGTCGACGACCTGGGCGCGACCGTGGTGATGGTGACGCACGAGCCGAACGCGGCGGCCTGGGCGGACCAGGTGCTGTTCCTGGTCGACGGCCAGAACACCGACGAGCTGTCGCTGAGCGACCCCCAGGAGATCTCCGCCCGGCTGCGGGCGCTGACCGCACCGGCGGGCCGTCCCAGCCGCGCGGGCCGGATGCGGGGGCAGGCATGACCACCGGACTCGCCCGTGCCCAGATCCGTTCCCGTCCCTCCGCGTTCGTCGGCACGTTCGTCGCGCTGCTCTTCGGCGCCCTGGTGATCATCTGCTGCGGTCACCTGCTGTTCGCCGCGGCCGACGCCGACCAGGCGCCGCAGCGGTACGCGGCCGTGCCGGTGCTCGTCGCGGCCGACCCGGAGGCGGACGGCCGGCCGGTGCCGGACCGGGCCCGGGTGGACGTCTCCCTGGCGGGCCGGATCGCCGCGCTGCCGCAGGTGAAGGCCGCCGTCGCGGACACGGCGTTCCCCGTGACCGTGTCCGCCGGGCACCGTGCGCCGGTGGTGGCCGACGGCCGCCCGGTGTCCACCGTCCGCTTCGCCGCCGCCGGCGGGGACGCCACTCCCCCGGCGCTCGCCGCGGGGCGGCTCGCACTGGACGCGGGCACGGCCCGGGAGCTGGGTGCGGTGCGGGGCACCACGCTGCGGGTGACCGCTTCCGAGGGCACCGCCTCCTACCGGCTGGAGGCGGTCGTCGACTCGCCGCGGCCCGGGGTGTGGTTCGCGGACGCCGAGGCGTGGCGTTTGTCCGGCCACCCGAACCGTGCGGACGCCATCGCCGTGCTGCCGAAGCCCGGCGTCCCGGCGGACCGGCTGGCCGACCAGGTCCGCAAGGCGGCGGGCTCGGCTCGGGTACTGACCAGCGCGGGAGACCGCAACGCCGTGGAGAACCCGGACTTCTCGGTGCTCCAGGAGAACACCATCGGGATGTTCGGCGCGATGGGCGGCCTGAGCCTCTACATCGCCATCTTCGTGGTGGCGAACACCATGGCACTGTCCATCTCGCAGCGACAGCGGGAGACCGCCCTGCTGCGCGGCATCGGCGCCCGCCCCGCCCAGATCCGGCGGACGGCGGCCGCGGAGGCCTCGCTGGTGGCGGTGCTGGCCGTGGCGGTGGCCGTCGTACCCGGGTATCTGCTGGCGCGGGTCCTGTTCGACGCCATGGAGTCGCGGCACCTGATGCCGCCGGGCTCCCGGCTGGAGTTCACCTGGATCCCGGTGGCCGTGGCCGCGTTCGCCGGTCTCCTCGCCGCCGTGCCCGGCAGTCTCATCGCCTCGTTCCGCGCGGCCCGCAGCCGTCCCGCGCAGGCGCTGGGCGAAGCCGCGGTGCCCCGGCGCGGCATCGGCCCGATCCGCCTGCTGATCGGTCTCGCGGCCCTGGCGGGCGCCGTCCTGCTGACCGTCACCGTGCTGGCCGGCGGGGGTACGACGGCGAACAACGCCGCCCCGTTCGTCCTGCTGCTGTTCATGGTGGCCGTGTCGCTGCTCGGTCCGCTGCTCGCCCGTCTCGCCACCGAGGTCCTCGGCCTGCCGCTGCGGCTGACCGGTGTCACCGGTGAACTGGCCACCCTCAACGGCCGGGCGCGGGCACGCCGTCTGTCGTCGGCGATCGTGCCGGTGGCGCTGGTGGTGGCCTTCGGGGTGACCAAGGTGGGGCAGCAGACGTCGCTGTCGCACGAGGCCCGGGTGCAGAGCGAGGCCGCGCTGTCCGCCGACCGTGTCGTGGAGGCGCCCGGCGGGCTGCCGCAGGACCTGGCGGAGCGCGCCGCGCGGGTCCCCGGTGTGGCCGCGGCGACCGGCATCACCGATCTGGGTCTGCTGGTGGGTCCGGGCGACAAGGGCGCCCGGCCCGGCAAGGACTCCGTGCAGGCACGTGCCTTCACCGGTGCGGGCGGGCAACTGGCCCGGAACCTGGACCCGGACGTGGTGTCCGGGTCGCTGTCCGCGGTGCGTCCGGCGGGCGGCGGGGCCGCGGCCGGCACCGTCGCCGTCGAGCAGCGGGTCGCGGACCGGGTGGACACCGCGGTGGGCCGGCCGATCACCCTGTGGCTGGGCGACGGCACCCGGATCCGTCCCGTGGTCGCGGCGACGTACAAACGGGGAACGGGCGTCGGTGACGTGCTGCTGCCCCAGGCCACGGTCGCCGGGCACCTGACCTCGCCGCTGGCCGACCGGATCCTGGTGCGTGCCGACGGCTCACCGTCCGCCGGGCTCGACCGGGGCCTGGAGTCGGCCGTGTCCGGCACTCCTGGGGCCACCGTGCAGACCGCGCGTGCCTTCACCCAGGCCACGCAGGAGGACAGGGAGCAGTTCGCCTGGCTGGAGGCGATGGCGCTGGGCGTCATCACCGGGTTCGCGGGCATCGCCGCGGCGAACACCCTCGCCATGGTGACGTTCGAACGGCTGCGGGAGGTGTCGATGCTGCGGCTGATCGGCATGAACCCGCGCCGGCTGCGCCGGGTGGTGCGGCTGGAGGCGCTGACGGTCGTCCTGGCCGGACTCGGCATCGGCATGGTGATCGCGCTGATCATCCTGCGCCCACTGGTGCAGGCGGCCACCGGGGCGTCCTTCCCCTACCTGCCGCCCGCGCTGCCGGCCGTGGTCACGGCGGTCGCTCTGGTGGTGGGGCTGGCCGCGACGATGCTGCCGCTGCGACGGCTGCTGCGGGTCCGGCCCACCGAGGGGGTCACGCGGCGCGCCTGACCGGCGGAGGCGGGCTGAACCCCGTACGGGAAGGGGCCCCGGGACATCGGTCCCGGGGCCCCTTCCCCGTTCGCGCACGTGGCCGCGGTGGACGCGGCCCGTGCGGCGTCCTCAGCCCTTCGGGGCGAGGACCACGGCGGACAGTTCCCCGCCGTGCTCGACGGTGCGCAGGTCGAGACCGGCGACCGCGGCCAGCCCGGTCCACTCGGCGCGGGTGCGTTCCCGGCCGCCGGTCATCGCCATCATCCACATGTCGTCCATGCGGCGCGGGTCGGGTCCGGCGTCGTCGAGGACGCGCTCCAGCAGCACGACGGTGGCGTCCGCGGAGGTGCGGCGCGCCGCCTCGGCGCAGCCGGTGAGGATCCCGGCCGCCACGTCGTCGGGCCAGTCGTGCAGGATGCTGCCGAGCACGTAGGTGTCGTGGCCCTCGGGGACGGAGGTCCGCATGTCGCCGGGCTCGGCGCGGAACCGGCCGGGGTGGCGGCGGGACAGCTCCTTCGGGACGAGGCCGACCACGTCCGGCAGGTCGGTCAGGGTGACCTGGATCCTGTCGTCGCCGGCCAGCAGCAGCTCGCTGAGCCCGCCGGTGCCTCCGCCCAGGTCGAGCACGCGGGGGCCGCAGTGCCGCAACAGCGCCGGGAGGAGGGGCCGGTACAGCTGATGGGCCCGCATCCGCATGTGCTCGTGGAAGGTCCGCAGGGCCTCGCGGTCGTCGCCGAGGCTGTCGAAGATGGCGGTGCCGTGGGCGAGTTCGTAGCTGGGGCGGCCACCGCTGACCGTCTCGGCGAACGGGCCCCAGGCCGTGAAGAGTGAGTTGTCGGAGAACTCGGCGCGCAGGCTGCCCGGGGTGTCCGAGCGCAGCAGGGTGCCGGCCGGGGTGAGGCGGACCGTGTCGCCGGCGTCGACGTGCAGCACGTCGAGTGTCTCGGCGGCGCGGATCAGGCGGGTCAGCCGGTCCCGGTGCAGGCCGAGCACCTCGGCCAGGTCGCCGGCCCCGATGCCGTCCCGTGGCACCCGGTCGGCGACGCGCAGGGTGCACAGCGCGTACAGCACACGGCTGGGCGCGATGTCGAACAGTCCGGCGAGGCGCCGGCGTTCGTGGTCGAGCGGGTCAGGCACGGGCACGGACGTCCTCCCCCGCCTCGCTCCGGGCGTCCTCGTCGGCCGGGCCGCCGGGGCCCTCCTGCGGCCCGGCCCCCAGCTCCTGCTCGGCCTGCGCGCGGGAGGTCTCGTACAGCTGCGCCCAGGGGGCGACCGCCGAGTCGCCGAACCGGGAGTGCCACACGTCGAGGTAGGCGAGCCGGTCGGCGGGCGGGATCGAGGGGAAGACCAGGAAGAGAATGTCCGTGATCACCATGGTGCGCACGGCGAGCAGCGGGTGCGGGGCGGCGAGCGGCCGGAAGGACGGGTTGTGAATTCCCGGCATGGGATGGCCGGGAAAGAACTCGCCCACCATCTTGCCGGCCGCTATCGCCTCGGCCTTCAGTTCCTGCTGGACGTCGAGGACGATCGCGGCACGGGTGCTTTCGTCCGTGCCGACGGGGACCATGACGAACGCGTTGTAGACGTTGTCGCCCGCGGCGTCCTCGCCGAGCCTGGCGAGTGCGGAACGGGCGGTCGTCTCCAGTCGCCGTTGTCCCCGGGGACCGCTCACGTCGACGGAACTCAGCGCCGCCCGGCCGAGTTTCAGGGACTGTTCCATGAAAGGGCACACGGCGCCCTTGCGGCCGAGTTCGGCGTGCGGCCGCGTCAGGAAGGACCGCAGCCACGCCGCCGTCTCGCCGACGAGATCGCTCTGACTTTCCATCGCATTCATGACGAGTGCTGCACCCCACACCGACATCGGTTTCGGACCGTGAAAGAGGCCGGGCTTTTTCACGCTTTCGACGACGACGCTAGAGACTGCCTTTATCGAGGGGGTATCACAGGGCGGCGGCGCCACCCGGGGGCTCGGTGACCGGCACCGCCTTCGGGCCGGCCGGCGTGCGGTGGTCCTCGGCGGCGAGCGCCACGGACAGGTCGAGCCGCGCGGCGTTGACGTACAGGGTCGGCTCGTCGAAGCGGGCGGGACCGGCGGGCACCGGCAGCCGGTCGTGGCAGGTGAACGGGACGATGCTGCCGCTCACGCAGCCGGTGAGCGCCTCCGCGGCCTTGCGCCGGGCGAGCCGCGCCCCGGCTCCGCCCACTCCCGCGCGACCCGCGCGAAGTCCACCCGCCGGTCGCCGGGGAGCGGCAGGTGCTCACCGTGGTCCCCGGCGACCGGCGGGTG
>NZ_MUMF01000062.1 GCF_002155905.1 Streptomyces tricolor
CCCGCGCAGCCGGCCTCCGACGCCGACCTGTGCGCCCGGCTCGTCTCCTCCTGGTCGCGTGCAGTTCTCGACGGCGACACCTACGGCGACTACCAGTCGATGGGCCTGTCCCACGGGCAGTACGAGATCCTCAGGGACGTCGTGGCCGCCGCGCGGGCCGTGAGAGAGCGCCAAGGAGCAAGAGCGGCAGGCCAGTTGATCGACCGTCGGGCACGCCACGCGTGTACCGAGCGCTACCGGCACGGGACCCCGAGCGGAGGTCCCTGGGCATGAGCGGCATCGGTCCGCCGGAGCCCGGGGAGGGCACGCGCGCGTGGGACGGTCCGCGGCAGAAGGGCCATGCCGGCCGGACACGCGCGGCCCTGGCCGGCCGCTGCGCCCGCCACCGGCGGACCGCCTTGTCCCTCGCCGCCGCGGCCGTCCTGCTGGGCGGCGGCGCGCTCTACGCCACCCGCCCGCACCCGCCGGCCCCCACGCGGCGCCCGCACCCGCAGGTGCCGTACCCGGTCCATGCGGTGGACGTGACCTACCTCGGCGCCCGGCCCGCCCCGGCGGGCGCCCCACCGCGCAGTTTCAGCCTCACCGTCCTGCTGAGCGTGGCCTCGGGGCCGCCGGTCACCGTGACCCGCGTGACCCAGCCGTACGCGGCGTTGTCCCTGGTCACGGAACCGCCCGCTCCGTTCCGGACCCCGGCCGATTCGGCCCGCAAGATCACAATAACGATGCACGTGACGGAATGCGAAAAAGCCCCCAGGAACGCCGAACTCCCTTTCCTGGACGTAACTCTGCGTAATACGCGCGCAATACAGACGCAGAGCTTCATCCTCGGCCCGCGCTACGCACAGGACCTCTCCCAGGCGCTGGAAGTAGCCTGCAGCAACAGATCTCGGTAATCACCAAAACAGCTGAGACGCCTGGATGGATCATGCCGAGTCCTGCGAGTTCTCAGAATGTGGACGGAGCGAATCCACCTGAATTCCACCTTCCACCCCACCGAGTACCGCTCTGCATTACGTCGTGTCATAACAAGAGAGTCACAGCCTCGGTCAGACACTCCTCCACGTTCCCCACACACGCTTAGAGTCACGGCCAGTCACCGCGCCTTCGGATTGTCCAATTCAGCGCGGCGCGCGACTCGACCGCTTCCACGGGGAGGCGGTTGTGCCTGGGGAAAGGACTGATCGTGCGTCAACGTTCGCTTATCGCCATCACCGCCGCGCTGGCGGCGGGAGCGCTCACCCTCACCGCCTGCGGCTCGCGCGACAGCGGCGACAAGGGCTCGGACTCCGGCAACGGCGACGGCACCACCGTCGTCATCGGCGTCGACGCCCCGCTGACCGGCGACCTGTCCGCCATGGGCCTCGGTATCAAGAACTCCGCGGACCTCGCCGTGCGCAACGCCAACAAGAAGGAGTTCGTCAAGGGCGTCACCTTCAAGATCGAGGCCCTCGACGACCAGGCGCAGCCGTCCGCCGGCCAGCAGAACGCCTCGAAATTCGTCTCGGAGCAGGAAGTTCTCGGTGTCGTCGGCCCCCTGAACTCCTCCGTCGCCGAGTCGATGCAGAAGGTCTTCGACGACAACAAGCTGGTCGAGGTCTCCCCGGCCAACACCGGACCGGCCCTCACCCAGGGCGCGGACTGGCAGAAGAAGAAGGTCCGCCCGTACAAGTCGTACTTCCGCACCTCGACCACGGACGCCATCCAGGGCCCGTTCGCCGCGCAGTACGTCTACAACACGGCCAAGAAGAAGAAGGTCTTCGTCATCGACGACAAGAAGACCTACGGCTCGGGCCTCGCCGCGACCTTCACCGAGGAGTTCAAGAAGCTCGGCGGCAAGGTGGTCGGCACCGAGCACATCAACCCCGACGCCAAGGACTTCTCCGCGGTCGCCACCAAGGTCAAGAACTCGGGTGCCGAGGTCGTCTACTACGGCGGCGAGTACCCGCAGGCCGGCCCGCTGAGCAAGCAGATCAAGGCCGCCGGCGCCAAGATCCCGCTGGTGGGCGGCGACGGCATCAAGGACGACACGTTCATGAAGCTGGCGGGCGCCGAGGCCACCGGCGACCTGGCCACGTCCGTCGGCGCCCCGGTCGAGGACCTGCCCTCCGCCAAGCAGTTCGTCGCCGACTACAAGGCCGCCGGCTACAAGGAGGAGTACTCCGCCTACGGCGGTTACGCCTACGACTCCGCCTGGGCGATCATCGAGGCCGTGAAGAAGGTCGTCGACGCCAACGGCGGCAAGCTGCCGACCGACGCCCGCGCCAAGGTCACCGAGGCCATGCAGAGCGTGTCCTTCGACGGCGTGACCGGCAAGGTCTCCTTCGACGAGTACGGCGACGCCACCAACAAGCAGCTGACCGTGTACGCCGTGAAGAACGGTGCCTGGGTTCCCGTCAAGTCCGGTACCTACACCGGCTGATCCACGCCTGACCCACTCAAGAGCCGCGCGGGGCGCTGTTCCACTGGCGCCCCGCGCGGACTCGCATCCGGCCACATCCCTCGCACTTTCCGAACGCTCGGAGGACATGCGGTGAACGAACTGCCGCAGCAGCTGGTCAACGGCCTGCTACTAGGATCCATGTACGGGCTGGTCGCCATCGGCTACACAATGGTCTACGGCATTGTCCAGCTCATCAACTTCGCCCACGGCGAGATATTCATGACGGGAGCCTTCGGCGCTCTCACGGTCTGGCTCTGGCTTCCCGGCGGCACCAGCATGTGGATCGCGCTGCCGCTGATGATCATGGGCGCCGTCGTCGTCGCGGTCGCCATCGCCGTCGGGGCGGAACGGTTCGCCTACCGGCCCCTGCGCACCGCCCCACGCCTCGCACCCCTGATCACCGCCATCGGTCTCTCCCTGGCGCTCCAGCAGGCGGTGTGGGCCTGGTACCCCGAGGCGAAGTCCGCGCGGACCTTCCCGCAGATCGCCGGCGGTCCGTTCGAGATCGGCAACGTCACCATCCAGACCGGTGACATCTTCCTCGTCGCCGCGGCCCCGATCAGCATGGCGGTCCTCGCCTACTTCGTCATGAAGACCCGCACCGGCCGCGGCATGCAGGCCACCGCGCAGGACCCGGACACCGCCAAGCTGATGGGCGTCAACACCGACCGCATCATCGTGATCGCGTTCGCGCTCGGCGCCGCGTTCGCCGCCGTCGGAGCCGTCGCCTACGGCCTCAAGTACGGCGAGATCAACTTCCGCATGGGCTTCATCCTCGGTCTCAAGGCGTTCACCGCGGCCGTCCTCGGCGGCATCGGCAACATCTACGGAGCCATGATCGGCGGCGTGGTGCTCGGCGTCGCCGAGACCCTGGCCACCGCCTACATCGCCGACATCCCGGGCATGGACAAGTTCGGCAGCCAGTCCTGGGCCGACGTCTGGGCCTTCGTACTCCTCATCCTCGTACTGCTGTTCAGGCCGCAGGGCCTGCTCGGCGAGCGCGTCGCGGACAGGGCGTGAGACCGATGACCACACAGACCACCGCACCCCAGACCCCCGGCGCCCGCAAGACCGACGCCCCGTCCGGCCTGCTGCCCCTGCCCGAGAAGGCCGCCCGCGCCCTCGCCCTCGGCGGCAGCGTGCTCACGGCCGCCTCCACCTTCCTCGCCTGGACCTGGACCGCGGACTTCCCCGGCGACCTCACCTTCTACGGCTACCCGGGCGGCCTGCAGGTCCTCGTCCTCGTCGGCGCGCTCCTCGCCACCGTCTTCGCGCTGGCCTCCTACGGCGTCCGCGGCCTCGGCTGGCTGGTGCCCGCCGGGGGCGACGCGGCCCTGAAGTTCGCCACCCTCGCCACCTTCGCCACCAGCTGGTACACCGTCCTCGCGATCAGTGTCGACCTCGGCGGACTCGTCAACCTGGAGCCCGGCGGCTTCCTCGTCGCCGTCGCCAGCCTCGCCGCCTTCGCCGGCGCCCTGGCCCTGCCCTTCCAGCGGCCCGAGCCCGACCCGATCGACCCCGACGACACCGGCTGGGAGAAGTTCAAGCACGGTGCCGGCCACCAGTGGGAGACCCTCAAGGCGGTCTTCACCGCCGGCTCGCCCCGGCCCGTGCCCGCCCTGTCGTCCTACGCGGAGATCCTGCTCATCGTCGCGATGCTCGCGCTCGGTTTGGTCGTCTTCACCTACGGCATCGGCACCGAGTACGACGAGCTGTTCATCGGCTTCCTGATCACCGCGGGCTTCGGCTTCGCCGCCCTCAACAAGGCCGGACTGATCGCCCACGCCTCGCAGATCGCCTCCCGGCACCAGAACATCACCATCTGCGGCGCCTTCGTCGCGGCGGCCCTGTTCCCCTTCACCCAGACCAACGACCAGTACGCGACCATCGGCGTCTACATCCTCATCTTCGCCACCGTCGCCCTCGGCCTGAACATCGTCGTCGGCCTCGCCGGTCTCCTCGACCTCGGCTACGTCGCCTTCCTCGGCGTCGGCGCCTACGCGGCGGCCCTGGTCTCCGGCTCCCCCAGCTCGCCGTTCGACGTGCACTTCCCCTTCTGGGCCGCCGTCCTCGTCGGCGCCGCCGCCTCACTGGTCTTCGGCGTGCTGATCGGCGCCCCGACACTCCGGCTGCGCGGCGACTACCTCGCCATCGTCACCCTCGGCTTCGGCGAGATCTTCCGCATCACGGCGAACAACCTCGACGGCACCTCCGGACCCGACCTCACCAACGGCTCCAACGGCGTCTCCTCGATCCCGAACCTCGACGTCCTGGGCTTCGACTTCGGCGCCCAGCACGACCTCGGCGGCTTCACCATCGGCCGCTTCGCCAACTACTTCTTCCTGATGCTGATCATCACCGCCGTCGTGGTGCTGGTCTTCCGCCGCAGCGGAAACTCCCGCATCGGGCGCGCCTGGGTCGCCATCCGCGAGGACGAGACCGCCGCGCTCGCCATGGGCATCAACGGCTTCCGGGTCAAGCTGATCGCCTTCGCCGTCGGCGCCTCGCTCGCCGGCCTCGCGGGCACCGTCCAGGCCCACGTCACCTACACGGTGACACCCGAGCAGTACCTGTTCGCCGGCCCCATCCCGCCCAACTCGGCCTTCCTGCTCGCCGCGGTCGTCCTCGGCGGCATGGGCACCATCAGCGGTCCGCTGATCGGCGCGGCCCTGCTCTTCCTGATCCCGAACAAGCTCCAGTTCCTCGGCAACTACCAGCTCTTCGCCTTCGGTCTCGCGCTCATCCTGCTGATGCGCTTCCGCCCCGAGGGCCTCATCCCGAACCGGCGCCGCCAGCTCGAATTCCACGAAGAGGCCGAAGCGCCCACCCTCCTGACGAAGGCGGGGGCCTGACCACCATGACCACCGACACCACCACGAAGGGCGCCACCCCCGGCGCCGCCGCACCCGGCGAGACCGTCCTCGACGCCCGCGGCGTGACCATGCGCTTCGGCGGCCTGACCGCCGTACGCGGCGTCGACCTCACCGTGGGCGCCGGCGAGATCGTCGGCCTCATCGGCCCCAACGGCGCCGGCAAGACCACCTTCTTCAACTGCCTGACCGGCCTGTACGTCCCCACCGAGGGCGAGGTCCGTTACAAGGGCGCCGTCCTGCCGCCCAAGTCCTTCAAGGTCACCGCGGCCGGCATCGCGCGCACCTTCCAGAACATCCGGCTCTTCGCCAACATGACCGTCCTGGAGAACGTGCTCGTCGGCCGGCACACCCGCACCAAGGAGGGCTTCTGGTCGGCCGTCCTGCGCGGCCCCGGCTTCCACAAGGCCGAGAACGCCTCCAAGGAACGGGCCATGGAACTGCTGGCCTTCGTGGGCCTGGACCACAAGGCCGACCACCTCGCCCGCAACCTGCCCTACGGAGAGCAGCGCAAACTGGAGATCGCGCGCGCCCTCGCCAGCGAACCGGGGCTGCTGCTGCTCGACGAGCCGACGGCCGGCATGAACCCGCAGGAGACCCGGGCCACCGAGGAACTCGTCTTCGCCATCCGGGACATGGGCATCGCCGTCCTCGTCATCGAGCACGACATGCGCTTCATCTTCAACCTGTGCGACCGCGTGGCCGTGCTCGTGCAGGGCGAGAAGCTGATCGAGGGCGACAGCGCAACCGTCCAGGGCGACGAACGCGTGGTCGCCGCCTACCTCGGCGAGCCCTTCGAGAACGCGCCCGGCGCCGAGGAGGTGGCCGAGGTGGAGGCCGCCGAGGCGCACGCCGAGGCCACGGCCGAGGCCGCCGGCGCGCGCGCCGAAACCACGAACGACGCCGCGCCCGGCAAGGAGAACGACCGATGACCGCACTGCTGGAAGTCGAGGACCTGAGGGTCGCCTACGGCAAGATCGAGGCCGTCAAGGGCATCTCCTTCAAGGTCGAGGCCGGTCAGGTGGTCACCCTCATCGGCACCAACGGCGCCGGCAAGACCACCACCCTGCGCACGCTGTCCGGGCTGCTGAAGCCGGTCGGCGGACAGATCAGGTTCAACGGCAGATCGCTGAAGAAGATCCCGGCCCACCAGGTGGTCTCGCTGGGCCTCGCCCACTCCCCCGAGGGGCGGCACATCTTCCCGCGCATGAGCATCGAGGACAATCTGCGCCTCGGCGCGTTCCTGCGCAACGACAAGCCGGGCATCGAGAAGGACATCCAGCGCGCCTACGACCTCTTCCCCATCCTCGGGGAGCGGCGCAAGCAGGCCGCGGGCACCCTCTCGGGCGGTGAGCAGCAGATGCTGGCGATGGGCAGGGCGCTGATGTCCCAGCCGAAGCTGCTGATGCTGGACGAGCCGTCGATGGGCCTGTCGCCGATCATGATGCAGAAGATCATGGCGACGATCGCCGAGCTGAAGGCGCAGGGCACCACCATCCTGCTCGTCGAGCAGAACGCCCAGGCGGCGCTCTCCCTCGCCGATCAGGGTCATGTCATGGAGGTCGGCAACATCGTCCTGTCCGGCTCGGGGCGGGACCTGCTGCACGACGAGTCGGTCCGCAAGGCCTACCTGGGCGAGGACTGACCCGTTCCGGTACGGACGAGGCCCGCGCCCCCTTCTCCGGGGCGCGGGCCTCGTCGTACGAGAAGTGCTCAGCCCTTCTTGGCCGCCTTCTTCTCCTCGTTGTCCGCGATGACCGCCTCCGCGACCTGCTGCATCGACATGCGGCGGTCCATGGAGGTCTTCTGGATCCAGCGGAAGGCGGCCGGCTCGGTCAGGCCGTACTCGGTCTGGAGGATCGACTTCGCGCGGTCGACCAGCTTGCGGGTCTCCAGCCGCTGGGTGAGGTCGGCGACCTCCTTCTCCAGCTCCTTCAGCTCGGTGAACCGCGAGACGGCCATCTCGATCGCCGGAACGACGTCGCTCTTGCTGAACGGCTTGACCAGGTACGCCATGGCACCCGCGTCCCGGGCGCGCTCGACGAGGTCGCGCTGCGAGAAGGCGGTGAGCATCAGGACCGGCGCGATGGACTCCTCGGCGATCTTCTCGGCCGCGGAGATGCCGTCCAGCTTGGGCATCTTCACGTCCAGGATGACCAGGTCCGGCTTGTGCTCACGAGCCAGCTCGACGGCCTGCTCACCGTCCCCGGCCTCGCCGACGACGGTGTACCCCTCCTCCTCCAGCATCTCTTTCAGGTCGAGCCGGATCAGGGCCTCGTCCTCGGCGATGACGACACGGGTCGTCAGCGGAGGCACGTGCGACTTGTCGTCGTCGGGCACGTCTACGGGCTGGGGCGACTCGGGGGCAGTCACTGAGGCTCCTTGGTACGGGGCAGGGGCTCTGCTCCCAGCAGGGTACCTAGCTGCGGGGACGCGCGGTGAACCGGTACACTTCCCAGGGCTTCCCAGCTTGCCCGGTTGGAGGAACTGGTCAGACTCGCGGCACTCAAAATGCCGTGCCCTTTGGGCATGTGGGTTCGAATCCCACACCGGGCACCACAGCCTTAAGTGGAGGATCACGCTCGCGTGATCCTCCACTTTTTGCCGTATACGGCCGCCTTCGGTGACTCAGGATGGCCGCATGAACTTCCATGGCACAGAGGTACGACAAAAGGCGCTCAGTCTGCTGCGCGGCGATGCGAAGAATGCCGATGGCCCGCAAGCTGAACGTACCCGTGGGGACGGTCGGCTATCGGAAGCATATGGACCGGGCGAAGCGGGGTGAACGCCCAGGCCGCCACGAACCCTCCTGCCCGCAGTGCCACGGACGGAAGCTGGACGAGATTGTGTACAGCACTGAGTCATGGCCGGGTCTCATGGACGCCTGTGAGACAGCGATGCTCGCAGTCTTCCCGGCACGGGTTCTGCCGGGTCCGCAGAACCGGTTGCAGCAATGTGAAGGTCTACTCGAAGCACGTGCACTGCCTCTTCCCCCAGCACGCCCCCGGTAAGAAGCACGAGCGCCCGATCGTTCTGGAAGCCTGGCAGCGAGCCATCGTCGACGCCCACCCCTGGGATTTCATCCGGGGCCTCATCCACTCCGACGGCTGCCGCATGACCAACTGGACGACCCGTGTGGTCGCCGGTGAGCGCAAGCGGTACGAGTACAACATCTCCGTCGCCAAGAAGGCCTCCGTCGCCCTCATGGACACCCACGTCGGCCCCAAGCACTGAGCGGGGCCGTCCGTCACTTCGGGCTGTCGTCCTCGCCGATGTGGTGGACGCGGACCATGTTGGTCGAGCCGGAGACGCCGGGCGGGGAGCCGGCCGTGATCACCACGACGTCGCCCTTCCGGCAGCGGCCGTACTTCAGGAGCAGCTCGTCCACCTGGTCGACCATGGCGTCCGTGGAGTCCACGTGCGGGCCGAGGAAGGTCTCCGCGCCCCAGGTGAGGCTGAGCTGGGAGCGGGTGGCCGGCTCGGGGGTGAAGGCCAGGAGGGGGATCGGGGAGCGGTAGCGGGAGAGGCGGCGGGCGGTGTCTCCCGACTGGGTGAACGCCACCAGGAACCTCGCGCCCAGGAAGTCGCCCATCTCGGCGGCGGCCCGGGCGACCGCGCCGCCCTGGGTGCGCGGCTTGGTCCGCTCGGTCAGCGGCGGCAGGCCCCCCGCGAGCATGTCCTCCTCGGCCGCAGCGACGATCTTCGCCATGGTGCGCACGGTCTCGACGGGGTACTTGCCGACGCTGGTCTCGCCGGAGAGCATGACCGCGTCCGTGCCGTCGAGGACCGCGTTGGCGACGTCGGAGGCCTCGGCGCGGGTCGGCCGGGAGTTGTCGATCATCGAGTCGAGCATCTGGGTGGCGACGATCACGGGTTTGGCGTTGCGCCGGGCGAGTGTGATGGCGCGTTTCTGGACGATCGGCACCTGCTCCAGCGGCATCTCGACGCCCAGGTCGCCGCGCGCGACCATCAGTCCGTCGAAGGCGGCCACGATGCCGTCGAGGTTCTGCACCGCCTGCGGCTTCTCGACCTTGGCGATCACCGGGAGGCGGCGGCCTTCCTGGGCCATGATCCGGTGCACGTCCGCGGCGTCGTCGCCGCTGCGGACGAAGGAGAGGGCGATCACGTCGAAGCCGGTGCGCAGCGCCCAGCGCAGGTCGTCCTCGTCCTTCTTGGAGAGGGCGGGGACGGATACGGCCGCGCCGGGGAGGTTCAGGCCCTTGTGGTCGGAGACGACTCCGCCTTCGACCACGCGGGTGTGTACGCGGGGGCCGTCGACGTCGGTGACCTCCAGGCAGACCTTGCCGTCGTCGACGAGGACGCGGTCGCCGGGGGTGACGTCGGCGGCGAGGCCTGCGTAGGTGGTGCCGCACCGGTGGCGGTCGCCCTCGACGCCGTCCTCGACGGTGATGGTGAAGGTGTCGCCGCGTTCAAGGAGTACCGGTCCTTCGGTGAAGCGGCCGAGCCGGATCTTCGGACCCTGAAGGTCGGCGAGGATTCCGACGCTGCGGCCGGTTTCGTCGGCCGCCTTTCGTACGCGCTGATACCGCTCCTCGTGCTCGGCGTGCGTGCCGTGGCTGAGGTTGAACCGGGCGACGTCCATTCCGGCTTCGACCAGTGCCTTGATCTGGTCGTACGAGTCGGTGGCGGGCCCCAATGTACAGACGATCTTTGCTCGGCGCATGAGTCGAGCCTATGGCTTACCCGCGGGTAGAGAATCGGCGTCGTATGACTACTCAACAGACTTTCGGCAAAGGGTTATTGACAACTGTTGAATTGTGCGGGGGTCCGCTCCTCTGAGCGATGGTCACCAGATCGCAACCTGCCGGACCTGTTGCCGAACGTCATGCTCAGGTCAGAATCTACGCGCGTTGTTCGAACACCGCCAAGGAGACCGAGAGATGCCGTTCAACCGCCGGAAGTTCCTGAAGAAGTCCGCCGCCACCGGAGCGGGCGTGGCGATCGCCGGTGCGGCGGCGGCTCCGGCGGCCGAGGCGGCTGAGGGCCGGAAGCCCGGGCACCCGGTCAAGCGGCACTCCCTGACCGTCATGGGCACCACCGACCTGCACGGGCACGTCTTCAACTGGGACTACTTCAAGGACGCGGAGTACGCCGACAAGGCGGGCAACGCGATGGGCCTGGCCCGTATCTCCACCCTGGTCGAGCAGGTGCGCAAGGAGAAGGGCCGGCGCAACACCCTGCTGCTGGACGCCGGTGACACCATCCAGGGCACCCCACTCACCTACTACTACGCCAAGGTCGACCCGATCACCGCCGAGGGCGGCCCGGTGCACCCGATGGCGCAGGCGATGAACGCGATCGGCTACGACGCGGCGGCCCTCGGCAACCACGAGTTCAACTACGGCATCGAGACCCTGCGCAGGTTCGAGGACCAGCTCGACTTCCCGCTGCTCGGCGCCAACGCCGTGGACGCGAAGACGCTGCGGCCCGCCTTCCCGCCGTACTTCATGAAGAAGTTCCACGTGCCGGGCGCCAAGCCGGTCAAGGTGGCCGTGCTCGGTCTGACCAACCCGGGCATCGCGATCTGGGACAAGGCCTATGTCCAGGGCAAGCTGGCGTTCCCGGGGCTGGTGGAGCAGGCCGCCCTGTGGGTGCCGAAGCTGCGGTCGATGGGTGCCGACGTGGTCGTCGTCTCCGCGCACTCGGGCACCTCGGGCACGTCGTCGTACGGCGACCAGGTGCCGTACGTGGAGAACGCGGCGGCCGAGGTGGCCAAGAAGGTGCCGGGCATCGACGCGATCCTGGTGGGGCACGCGCACGTGGAGATCCCGGAGCTGAAGGTCGTCAACGAGGAGACGGGCAGGACCGTCGTGCTGTCCGAGCCGCTGTGCTACGCCGAGCGGCTCACCCTCTTCGACATCGAGCTGGTGTTCCGCAAGGGGCGCTGGGAGGTCGAGAAGGTCTCCGCCTCGCTGCGCAACTCGAACTCCGTCGCCGACGACCCGAAGATCACCAAGCTGCTCGGCGACGAGCACCGGAAGGTGGTCGCGTACGTCAACCAGGTCGTGGGCCGGGCCACCGAGACCCTGACGACCGTCGAGGCCCGCTTCCGGGACGCTCCCATCATCGATCTGATCACCAAGGTCCAGGAGGACGTGGTGAAGGCGGCGCTCGCGGGCACCGAGTACGCCTCGCTGCCGGTGCTCGCCCAGGCCTCGCCGTTCTCCCGGACCTCGGAGATCCCGGCCGGCGACGTCACCATCCGGGATCTGTCGAGCCTGTACGTCTACGACAACACGCTGGTCGCCAAGCTGCTGACGGGCGCCCAGGTCCGCGCCTACCTGGAGTACTCGGCGGAGTACTACGTCCAGACGGCCGCCGGCGCCACGGTGGACCCGGACAAGCTGACCAATGCCGGCGGTCGCCCGGACTACAACTACGACTACGTCTCGGGCCTGTCGTACGACATCGACATCGCGCAGCCGGCCGGGTCGCGGATCAAGAACCTGACGTTCCGGGGGGCCGCCCTGGACGACGCCCAGCAGTTCGTCCTCGCGGTGAACAACTACCGGGCCAACGGCGGCGGCGCCTTCCCGCACGTCGCCGCCGCCAAGGAGCTGTGGTCGGAGTCGACGGAGATCCGCACCCGGATCGCGGAGTGGGTGACCGCGAAGGGTGTCCTGGACCCGAAGGACTTCGCGTCGGTGGACTGGAAGCTGGTGCGCGACGGCAAGCCGGTGTTCTAGAGCCTCGCCGCTGCCGTCGGCGGGCCTGGTCCGGTTCGCCGCTCACCTTTCCTCGACGAGCGGTGTGAGCCGTTCCGGCCGCCAGGCCTGTGGCACCCGGGCGGCCGGCTGCTCCAGTCCGAAGGAGGTGAAGGCCGTGCGCGGCGGCAGCGGGTACGGCTCCTTGCCGGTGAGCGAGTTGAGGATGGTGGCGCTGCGCCAGGCGGCCAGGCCGAGGTCGGGGGCGCCGACGCCGTGCGTGTGCAGTTCGGCGTTCTGGACGTGGACCGAGCCGGTGACCGAGGGGTCGAGGACGAGCCGGAACTCCTGGTCGATGCGCGGACGTTCGCTGCTGTCGCGGCGCATGTAGGGGTCGAGGCCGGCGAGGATGCGGTCGAGGGGGCGGCCCCGGTAGCCGGTGGCGAGGACGACGGCGTCGGTGGTGAGCCGGGAGCGGCTGCCCTGCTGGAGGTGTTCCAGATGCAGTTCGACCTGGGTGGTGGCGATCCGGCCCGCGGTGCGGACGCGGACGCCGGGGGTGAGGACGGCGTCGGGCCAGCCGCCGTGCAGGCTGCGCCGGTACAGCTCGTCGTGGATGGCGGCGAGGGTGCCGGCGTCGATGCCCTTGTACAGCTGCCACTGGGCGGCGACCAGCCGGTCGCGGACGGGCTCGGCGAGGGCGTGGAAGTAGCGCGTGTAGTCGGGCGTGAAGTGCTCCAGGCCCAGTTTGGAGTACTCCATCGGCGCGAAGGCCTCGGTGCGGCCGATCCAGTGCAGCTTCTCCCGGCCGGCCGGG
>NZ_MUMF01000618.1 GCF_002155905.1 Streptomyces tricolor
CCGGCTCGCGGCGGCCGGCGCGCGGGCGGTGCCGGACGGTACGACGCTCGTGGTCCAGGTGGACGGCGAGCACGTCCGTCGTGGGGCCGACCGAGCCGACCGCGCGGAGCCGGGCGACCGCGTCGGGGCGGCCCACGACGTCCGCGAGGAGCATGTCGTACGACTCCGCCGTGGCCTCCGCGAGACCGGCCGGCGCCCCGCCCGGCGGCAGGTACAGCAGCCGCTGCCCGTCCGGCCCGGTCACCGCGTACCCGGTGCCGCCCGCGTCCATCGCCACGGCCCGCACCCGATGCCCCGTCAGCAGCGCCAACTCCCGCCCGTCCGGCACCCGCCCGGGCTGCGGCAGCCCGGCCGGCACCTCCACCGCCGGGCCGTCGTGCGGGTGCGACAGCAGCACCTGCCGCACCCCGCCCAGCGAATGCCCGGCGCGCGCCGCCGCGAAGGCCGCGCCCGGCGTCAGGTCGAGCAGCAACGCGTCGTCCACCAGCACCGCGGTCGCGGCCCGCGCGTCCGGCCCCAGCGCGGTCGCACAGGCAGCACAGGAACAGTCGGGGCGAGGCAGTCCCGCAGGGGCACCGGTACCGAGCAGAGTGATGTCCACGGACCGATTTTCGCCTGTCCCCGCAGGTCTTGCGCTTCCGGCTAGGCTGCCGGGCAGGTGTTGGATCAAAGGAGGCCCACATGACGGCATGGACGTGGCGGTTCGAGAAGGCCGACGGGACGGAGGTCCAGCCGGCGGTGCAGCCCGAGGAGTTCACCACGCAGGGCGACGCCGAGTCCTGGATCGGCGAGCACTGGAAGGCGCTGCTGGAGGGCGGGGCCGACCAGGTACGGCTGTTCGAGGAGAACTCCGAGATCTACGGGCCGATGAGCCTGCACGCCGACGCCTGACCCGAGCCGCACGGGTGCGGAGGGCGGCCTCCCGCCGAGGGGCCGTCCTCCGCCGAAGGGCCGTCCTCCCGCGCTCTCCTCACTGTTCGCCCAGCGTCACCTCGACCGTCTTCTCGGTGCCGTTGCGCTGGTAGGTCACCGACGTTCGCTGGCCCGGCCTGTCCGCCGCCAGTGCCTCGGCGAGTGAGGTGATCGTGGTGATCGGCTGATCACCCAGTGCGGTGATGATGTCCCCGGGCCGCAGGCCCGCCTTGTCGGCCGCGCCGCCGGGGCTGACGGTGACCACCGCGACCCCGCTCGGCTGGTAGCGGTCGTCCACGACCGTCCGCGCGGTGATGTCCAGCGCCGCCCGCCCGGAGTCGACGACCTTGCCCTCCTTGACGATCTGGTCGGCGACCGTCTTCACCATCGACGCCGGGATCGCGAAGCCGATGCCGGGCGCCGCGCTGCCCCCGAAGCTGGGGTCGGTCGCCGCGAGCGTCGGGATGCCGATCACCTGCCCGTCGAGGTCGACCAGGGCGCCGCCGCTGTTGCCGGGGTTGATCGCGGCCGACGTCTGCACCATGTTCGGGATCGTCGCGCCCGTACCGCCCTCCGTGCTGCCCTCGCTGACGGTCCGTCCGGTCGCCGAGACGATGCCCTGGGTCACGCTGGACGACAGCCCCAGCGGCGACCCCATCGCCAGCACGATCTGCCCGACCTGCACCTTCTCGGAGTCCCCGAACACCGCCGGCTTCAGCCCGTCCGGCACCCGGTCCAGCCGGATCACGGCGAGGTCCTGCTCGGGGTAGGAGTAGACCAGGCTCGCGGTCAGCGGGTCCTCGCTGTTCGCCGTGGTCACCTGGAAGGTCTTCTCCGACCCGACCACGTGCGCGTTGGTGACGATGTGCCCGTTGCCGTCGTACACCACCCCGGAGCCCAGATCGCGGCGCGCCTGGATCTGCACGACCGACGGCAGGACCTCCTTGATCACCCGCTGGTACTGGTCCTGGAGGTCGTTCGCGGCCCTCGGCACGGCCGCCCGGACGCCCGCCGGAGCCGTCGCCGGGGTGTCCCGCCCGGCCGGGGCGTCGGGGGCGGTGCAGCCGGCGGCGAGGACCACGCAGCAGGCCGGCACGGCGAGGCGGACGACCGCCCGGAGGGCACGCGCACGGGTACGGGAAACGTCCATGTCCCGAGTCTCACCCCAGGGTGATCACCCGGCCCACGCTGTTGCCCCGAACGGGCTCAGCCCCGTACCCCGCACAGATGCAGCAGCGCCGCCACCCCGCGGTACGGGTCCGTGCGCCCGGCCCGCTCCTCCACCGCGAGCAGCGTCTCCAGGTCGTCGGGCATCGCCGCGTCGTCCGCCGCCGTGTCCGTGAAGACGCGGACGCCGTACCAGGCGTGCAGCGGGGCGGCGATGCCGTCGAGCGTGGCGGTGAGGGCGGCCAGCCGGTCGGCGCGGACGTCCCGGCCCAGCCGGTTGCGGTAGGCGGTGGTGTCGAAGGCGGCCAGGGCGCCCGCCCAGTCGCCGCTCAGGCCCGGGCGCATCGCGAGCGCGTCGCCGTTGCGGACCAGCAGGGACAGCAGACCGCCGGGGGCCAGCATCCGGGCCAGGCCCGCCACCAGCGGGTCGGGCTCCTCGACGTACATGAGGACGGCGTGGCACAGCACCACGTCGAAGCTGCCCGGCAGGAAGTGCACCCCCGTGTCCCGGCCGTCGCCCTGCACCAGCCGGACCCGCTCCCGGATGCCCTCCGGCTCCCGGGCGACCGCCTCCCGGGCGGCGGCGATCATCGTCGCGTCCTGCTCGACCCCGGTCACCTGGTGGCCGAGCCGGGCCAGCCGCAGCGCCTGCGCGCCCCGGCCCATCCCCACGTCGAGCACCCGCAGCCGCCGCCCGACCGGGAACCGCCCGGCTATCTGCTCGTCCAGCTGCCGCGCCACCAGCTCCTGGCTCACGACATCGCGCAGGCCGCCCAGCGTGTTCGGCCGGGCATCGGCCGCGCCCCCGGTGAAAGCGTCAGCGCTCAGGGCCGCTCTCCGCGCTTCACCTGCGGCTTCGGCAGCCGGAGCCGGCGCATCTGCAGGGACCGCATCAGGGCGTAGGCGACCGCGCCGCGCGTGTTCTCGCCGGGGAAGCGCTCCTTGAGCCGCTTCTTCAGCCGGAAACCGCTGACCGCGGCGTCCAGCACGATCAGCACGATCACGATGAGCCACAGCAGCAGCGCCAGGCTCTGGATCGAGGGCACCCGCACCACGCTCAGCACCAGGATGACCACGGCGAGCGGCAGGAAGAACTCCGCCACGTTGAACCGCGAGTCCACCCAGTCCCGGGCGAACCGGCGGACCGGGCCCTTGTCCCGGGCCGGCAGGTACCGCTCGTCGCCACCGGCGAGCGCCTGGCGCTGGCGCTCCAGCGCCTGCCGCCGCTCCTCGCGCTGGCGCTTCGCGGCCTCCTTGCGGGTCGTCGGCGTGTTGGCGACGCTGCGGCGCTGGGACTGGGCCTCACTGCGCTTGGGCGTGGGCCGGCCCTTCGGGGCCTGCGGGTCGCGGGGCTGCTTGGAGTCGGTCACCACGGCCTTGTCGGCGGGGGCCTTCTCTTCCTTGGCACGGCTACGGAACACAAAACCCAAGGGTAAGGGCTGCACCGGCATGGACCCCAGCCCGGCGGGGAACGATCCGGCAACACTGCTCGTCCATAGGAGACAGAGGGATCACCTACTCCTTACGCCGGAGCGGGACGGGCCGCAGTCGTCCTCGGGGATGAGCGCATCACCCCGCGAACAGTGCGGTAATGGAAGCAGGGCCCGTACTGTGGGTCCTGTCGCAGAAGCTGTGAGCTGGAGTCCGTCAGAAGGGGGCGCGCGAAGCCCATGAGCGGTGTCATGAAGCGTATGGGGATGATCTTCCGCGCGAAGGCGAACAAGGCCCTTGACCGGGCCGAGGACCCGCGCGAGACCCTCGACTACTCGTACCAGAAGCAGCTGGAGCTGCTGCAGAAGGTGCGGCGCGGCGTCGCCGACGTGGCGACCAGCCGCAAGCGTCTGGAGCTCCAGCTCAACCAGTTGCAGCAGCAGTCCGCCAAGCTGGAGGACCAGGGCCGCAAGGCGCTCGCGCTCGGCCGCGAGGACCTGGCCCGCGAGGCGCTGTCCCGCAAGGCCGCGCTCCAGCAGCAGGTCACGGACCTCGAAACGCAGCACGCGACCCTCCAGGGCGAGGAGGAGAAGCTCACCCTGGCGGCCCAGCGCCTCCAGGCCAAGGTGGACGCCTTCCGTACGAAGAAGGAGACCATCAAGGCCACCTACACCGCCGCCCAGGCCCAGACCCGCATCGGGGAGGCCTTCTCCGGCATCTCCGAGGAGATGGGCGACGTCGGCCTCGCCATCCAGCGCGCCGAGGACAAGACCGCCCAGCTCCAGGCCCGGGCCGGCGCCATCGACGAACTGCTCGCCTCCGGCGCCCTGGACGACCCCTCCGGCATGCACAAGGACGACATCCAGGCAGAGCTGGACCGGCTCTCCGGTGGTACGGATGTAGAGCTGGAACTGCAGCGCATGAAGGCCGAGCTGGCCGGGGGCTCCCCGCAGCAGGCCATCGAGGGCGGCACCGGTCAGGGGCAGTCCCAGCAGCAGCCGCAGGACACCCCGCGCTTCGACAAGCAGTAACCCGGCGCCGGGGCCCGAGCCGAGGAGGCCGACGTGATCGTACGGATCATGGGGGAGGGCCAGGTGAGGCTGGACGACGCCCACCTCACCGAGCTGAACAAGCTGGACGACGAACTGCTGGACGAGATGGAGAGCGGCGACGGCGAGGGCTTCCGCCGTACACTCACCGCTCTCCTGGACGCCGTGCGCCGGCTCGGCACACCGCTCCCGGACGACGCGCTGGAACCCTCGGACCTGATCCTGCCGTCCCCGGACGCGACCCTGGAGGAGGTCCGGGAACTGCTCAGCGACGACGGCCTGATCCCGGGCTGACCTCCATCGCCCCGGACCCCACGCGCCGGCGGGCGCCGCTCACGGCGGCGCCGGCCGCCCTCAGGAGGTGTACTGCGTCCTGATGTGCTGGGCGCACTCGTCCCTGCTGAGATAGCCGTCGCCGTCGGTGTCGGTCTCGCCGAATTCCGACAGGGCCTCGGCGGCGGGCGTCCCCTTGGCCTCCTGCCACCTCATCCACTCGCCCACCGAGAGCCTGCCGTCGCCGTCGGTGTCGGCCAGCTCCAGCACGGCCAGTTCGAAGGGGATGACGGTCCGCTCCAGGAACTCGGGGCGGCGGTAGGCGGTGACGAACTCCCGGGCCGAGATCGTGCCGTCCTTGTCGGCGTCCGTGTGGTCGCGCAGCTCGTCCCAGAGCCGGTTGCCGAGGTCGGTGACCCGCCGCCAGTGCTCGCTGCCCGGGGCGGCCCCGGCCCGCATCACCATCCCCTGCACCAGCTGGTCGAGATCCACCTGCGCGATCGTCCCGTCCCCGTCGGTGTCGAGCTGCCGGAACAGCCTCTGGAAGTGGTCGCGCTCGGCCTGAGTCACCACGGCCCTCACCCGTCCTTCTCGTTGTGCGGTCTGTGCGTCCCCGACACTGCCGTACGGGCCGGTCGCCGAGCGGGAGTTGCCCCCGGTGATCGCTCGAACGGGGTACCGGTGCGCTCCGGCGAGGGTCGTGCGGCGCCGGACGGGCCCCGTACTGTTCCTGCGTGAGCACTCTCGAACGCGCCCGGTGCAGCCTCACGGCACACCCGCTGGCGGCGGACGCGGTCCTCGCCACGGGCGTCCTGGTCTGCATGGTCGCCGGTTCCTTCGCCGTGCCCCGGCGCGACCACGGCGTCACCTGGGACCTGCGCGCCCCCGCCGTCCTCAGCCTCGTCCTCATGCTGGCCGGCGCGGCGGCGCTCGTCCTCCGCCGCCGTACCCCCCGGACGGTGCTGGCCGTCACCGGCACGTTCTCCCTCGTCGAGTGCGTCACCGGCGATCCGCGCGCCCCGGTCGCGATGTCCGCCGTCGTCGCCCTGTACACCGTCGCCGCGACCACCGACCGCGCCACCACCTGGCGCCTCGGCCTGCTCACCATGACCGTGCTGACGGCCGCCGCCATGCTCGCCGGCCCGCTGCCCTGGTACGCCCAGGAGAACCTGGGCGTGCTCGCCTGGACCGGCATCGGCGCCACCGCGGGCGACGCCGTACGCAGCCGACGCGCGGTCGTCCAGGCGATCCGGGACCGCGCCGAACGCGCCGAACGCACCCGCGAGGAGGAGGCCCGCCGCCGGGTCGCCGAGGAGCGGCTGCGGATCGCCCGCGATCTGCACGACGTCGTCGCCCACCACATCGCCCTCGTCAACGTGCAGGCCGGCGTCGCCGCCCATGTCATGGACAAGCGGCCCGACCAAGCCAAGGAGGCCCTCGCGCACGTCCGCGAGGCCAGCCGCAGCGCGCTGAACGAACTCCGCGCGACCGTCGGCCTGCTCCGCCAGTCCGGCGACCCGGAGGCCCCCACCGAACCCGCCCCCGGCCTGAGCCGCCTGGAGGAGCTGGCCGACACCTTCCGCAGCGCGGGCCTGCCGGTGGCCGTGGCCCGCGCCGACCAGGGCACCGAACTGCCCGCCGCCGTCGACCTGGCCGCCTACCGGATCGTCCAGGAGGCCCTGACCAACGTGCAGAAGCACGCCGGCCCCGACGCCGAGGCCGAGGTGAGCGTCGTCCGGGTCGGACCCAACGTGGAGGTCACCGTCCTGGACGACGGCTCCGGCGCGCCCGGCGCGCCCGCGGCGGGCGGCGGGCACGGGCTGCTCGGCATGCGGGAGCGGGTCACCGCCCTCGGCGGCACCCTGACCACCGGCCCCCGCTACGGCGGCGGCTTCCGCGTCCATGCGATCCTGCCGGTCAACACGACGACGGCCCAGGGGGAGACCGTATGACCATCCGCGTCCTGCTCGCGGACGACCAGGCACTGCTGCGCAGCGCGTTCCGGGTGCTGGTCGACTCCGAGCCCGACATGGAGGTGGTGGGGGAGGCCTCCGACGGCGCGGAGGCGCTGCGGCTGGCCCGGGAGCACGGCCCCGACGTCGTCCTCATGGACATCCGGATGCCCGGCACCGACGGTCTCGCCGCGACCCGGCTGATCAGCGCCGATCCGTCCCTCGCGCAGATCCGCGTGGTCATCCTGACCACGTTCGAGGTGGACGACTACGTCGTCCAGGCGCTGCGCGCGGGCGCCTCCGGCTTCCTCGGCAAGGGCAGCGAGCCGGAGGAGCTGCTGAGCGCCATCCGGGTCGCGGCGGGCGGCGAGGCGCTGCTGTCCCCGGCCGCCACCAAGGGCCTGATCGCCCGCTTCCTCGCCCAGGGCGACGACGGCCACGCCCCCGACCCGGCCCGTGCCGAGCGGCTCGGCGCGCTCACCGGCCGGGAGCGGGAAGTCCTCGTGCAGGTCGCCGGCGGGCACTCCAACGACGAGATCGCCGAGCGGCTGGAGGTCAGCCCGCTGACGGTGAAGACGCACGTCAACCGGGCCATGGCGAAGCTGGGCGCGCGGGACCGGGCGCAGCTCGTCGTGATCGCGTACGAGTCGGGGCTGGTCCGTCCGAGGACGGACTGATCTCCACCCGCGCGTACTGCGCCCGGAGTACGGGCCGGGTGAAGGAACGGGACCTGGGGCCTACGGGGCGGCCGCCCGGGATGGCTCAGGGTGGTGGGGTGGGCGCCCACCCGCGTCCCGCCGCCGCTTCTGCCGCTCACAGAAGAGAGACCCTGACCCATGTCCTGGCTGTCCAGATTCAGCCTCGCGCAACGGGCCCTCGTCGGGCTCATATCCCTTGTCGCGCTCGCCTTCGGGCTGATCGCGATCCCCCAGATCAAACAGCAGCTGCTGCCCACCATCGACCTGCCCATGGTGTCGGTGATCGCGCCGTACCAGGGCGCCTCGCCCGACGTGGTCGAGAAGCAGGTCGTCGAGCCCATCGAGGACAACCTCCAGGGCGTCGACGGCGTCACCGGTGTCACCTCCACCGCGAGCGAGGGCAACGCCGTGATCATGGCGTCCTTCGACTACGGCAACGACACCGACCGGATCGTCTCCGACGTCCAGCAGGCCGTGAACCGGGCCCGCAACCAGCTCCCGGACGACGTCGACCCGCAGGTGGTCTCCGGCTCCACGGACGACATGCCGACCGTCGTCCTGGCCGTCACCTCCGACAAGGACCAGCAGGCCCTCGCCGACCAGCTCGACACGACGGTCGTACCGGCGCTGAAGGACATCGACGGCGTCGGCCGCGTCCAGGTCATGGGCGTCCGTGACCTCCAGGTCACCGTCACCCCGGACGACGCGAAGCTCGCGCGGGCCGGCCTCACCTCCGCCGCCCTCGGCCAGGCCCTCCAGGCGGGCGGCGCGACCGTCCCGGCCGGCTCCTTCGACGAGGACGGTGCCAACCGCACGGTCCAGGTCGGCGGCGGCTTCACCTCGCTGCGGCAGATCAAGGACCTGATGGTCACCGGCGAGGGCGCGAAGCAGCCGGTGCGCCTGGGGTCGGTGGCCACCGTGAAGGAGCAGCCGGCCCCGGCCGACTCCCTCACCCGTACCAACGGCAGGCCCAGCCTCGCCGTCAACGTCACGATGGACCACGACGGCAGCGCCGTCTCCATCTCGGACGCGGTCAAGGACAAGCTGCCCGGCCTGCGCCAGGACCTCGGCTCCGGTGCGCAGCTCACCGTGGTCAGCGACCAGGGCCCGGCCGTCTCCAAGTCCATCAAGGGCCTGACCACGGAGGGTGCGCTCGGCCTGCTCTTCGCGGTCCTGATCATCCTGGTCTTCCTGGCCTCGGTCCGCTCGACCCTGGTCACGGCGGTGTCGATCCCGCTGTCCGTGGTCCTCGCGCTGCTCGTGCTGTGGACGCGCGGCCTGTCGCTGAACATGCTCACCCTGGGCGCCCTGACCATCGCCGTCGGCCGGGTCGTGGACGACTCGATCGTGGTCCTGGAGAACATCAAGCGGCACCTCGGGTACGGCGAGGAGCGCAAGGAGGCGATCCTCACCGCGGTGCGCGAGGTGGCCGGCGCGGTCACCTCCTCCACCCTCACCACGGTCGCCGTGTTCCTGCCGATCGGCCTGGTCGGCGGCATGGTGGGCGCCCTGTTCGGCTCGTTCAGCATCACGGTGACGGCGGCCCTGCTGGCCTCCCTGCTCGTCTCGCTGACGGTCGTGCCCGTCCTGTCGTACTGGTTCCTGCGCGCCCCCAAGGGCACCCCCGAGGACGCGGCGGAGGCCCGCCGCAAGGCCGAGGAGAAGGAGGCGAACAGCCGCCTCCAGCGCGCCTACGTGCCCGTCCTGCGCTTCGCGACCCGCCGCCGCCTCACCAGCGTGCTCATCGCGATCGTCGTGCTGGTCGTCACCTTCGGCATGTCCGGTCTGCTGAAGACGAACTTCTTCGACCAGGGCGAGCAGGAGGTCCTCACGATCAAGCAGAAGCTGAAGCCCGGCACCAGCCTGGCCGCCACCGACGCGCAGGCGAAGAAGGTCGAGAAGCTGCTCGCCTCCACCGAGGGCGTGAAGGACTACCAGGTCACGGTCGGCTCCTCCGGCTTCATGGCGGCCTTCGGCGGCGGCACCGACACCAACCAGGCGTCGTACCAGGTGATGCTGGAGGACTCCGCCTCCTACGACGACGTGCAGCAGCACCTCGAGGACGGCCTGAAGAAGCTCGACGGCATCGGTACGACCACCGTGTCGGCCGGTGACGGCTTCGGTAACCAGGACCTGAGCGTGGTGGTGAAGGCGTCCGACCCGAAGGCGCTGCGGACGGCGGCGGAGCAGGTCCGCGCCACGGTCGCCGGCCTCGACCACGTCACGGACGTCACCAGCGACCTCGCGCAGAGCGTGCCGCGGATCTCGGTCAAGGCGAACGCGAAGGCGGCGGCGGCCGGGTTCGACGACCAGAAGCTGGGCGCCGCGGTGGCCCAGGCCGTGCGCGGTACGACGGCGGCCAAGGCGGTCCTGGACGACGCCGAGCGGGACGTCGTCGTACGGTCGGCGAAGCCCGCGACCACGCTGGCCCAGCTGAAGAACCTGCGTCTCGGCCCGGTGAAGCTCGGCGACATCGCCACGGTGAAGCCGGTGGACGGCCCGGTGTCCATGACCCGCATCGACGGGCAGCGCGCGGCCACCGTCACGGCCAGGCCGACCGGTGACAACACGGGCGCGATCAGCACCAAGCTCCAGTCGGAGATCGAGGCCCTGAAGCTCCCGGCGGGCGCCACGGCCGAGATCGGCGGTGTCTCCTCCGACCAGGACGACGCGTTCAAGAACCTGGGCCTGGCCATGCTGGCGGCCATCGCGATCGTCTTCATGCTCCTGGTCGCGACGTTCCGCTCGCTCGCCCAGCCGCTGATCCTGCTGGTCTCCGTCCCCTTCGCGGCGACGGGCGCGATCGGCCTGCTGGTCGCCACCGGCACCCCGATGGGCGTGCCCGCGATGATCGGCATGCTGATGCTGATCGGCATCGTGGTGACCAACGCGATCGTGCTGATCGACCTGATCAACCAGTACCGGGCGCAGGGCTACGGCGTGGTGGAAGCCGTGATCGAGGGCGGCCGGCACCGGCTGCGCCCGATCCTGATGACGGCGCTGGCGACGATCTTCGCCCTGCTGCCGATGGCCCTGGGCATCACCGGCGAGGGCGGCTTCATCGCCCAGCCGCTGGCCGTGGTCGTGATCGGCGGTCTGATCACCTCCACGCTGCTGACCCTGCTCCTCGTCCCGACGCTCTACGCGATGCTGGAACTGCGCAAGCAGCGGCGCGCGGAGAAGCGGGCGGCGAAGCGGCGGCCGGAGCCGGAGCGGACGCCGGAGCCGGCCGGAGTGTGACGGCATCCGGCGGGTGACGGCATGACGAAGGGCCGGGTCTCGGACGAGACCCGGCCCTTCGGGCCCGCTACGGCAGCGCCAGCATCCGCTCCAGCGCCAGCTTGGCGAACGCCTCCGTCTCCGGGTCGACCTCGATGCGGTTGACCAGGTTGCCCTCGGCCAGGGACTCCAGAGCCCAGACCAGGTGGGGCAGGTCGATGCGGTTCATGGTCGAGCAGAAGCAGACCGTCTTGTCGAGGAAGACGATCTCCTTGCCCTCGGGAGCGAAACGGTTCGCCAGCCGGCGGACCAGGTTCAGCTCGGTGCCGATGGCCCACTTGGAACCGGCCGGGGCAGCTTCGAGGGTCTTGATGATGTACTCGGTCGAGCCGACGTAGTCCGCCGCGGCCACGACCTCGTGCTTGCACTCGGGGTGGACCAGGACGTTCACGCCCGGGATGCGTGCGCGCACGTCGTCGACCGAGTCCAGGCTGAAGCGGCCGTGCACCGAGCAGTGGCCCCGCCACAGGATCATCTTCGCGGCGCGCAGCTCGTCGGCGGTCAGCCCGCCGTTCGGCTTGTGCGGGTTGTAGACCACGCAGTCGTCCAGGGACATGCCCATGTCCCGGACGGCGGTGTTGCGGCCCAGGTGCTGGTCGGGCAGGAAGAGGACCTTCTCGCCCTGCTCGAAGGCCCAGTCGAGGGCGCGCTTGGCGTTGGACGAGGTGCAGATCGTGCCGCCGTGCTTGCCGGTGAACGCCTTGATGTCGGCGGAGGAGTTCATGTACGACACGGGCACCACCTGCTCGGCGACCCCGGCCTCGGTCAGCACGTCCCAGCACTCGGCGACCTGCTCGGCCGTCGCCATGTCGGCCATGGAGCAGCCGGCGGCGAGGTCGGGGAGGACCACCTTCTGGTCGTCGGAGGTCAGGATGTCCGCCGACTCGGCCATGAAGTGCACACCGCAGAAGACGATGTACTCGGCCTCCGGGCGCGCCGCGGCATCCCGGGCCAGCTTGAAGGAGTCGCCCGTGACATCGGCGAACTGGATGACCTCGTCGCGCTGGTAGTGGTGGCCGAGCACGAAGACCTTGTCGCCGAGCTTCTCCTTGGCCGCGCGGGCACGCTCGACCAGGTCGGGGTCGGACGGCGACGGCAGGTCACCGGGACACTCGACGCCCCGCTCGCTCTTCGGGTCGGCCTCACGGCCGAGCAGCAGCAGGGCGAGCGGAGTCGGCTGCACGTCGAGCTCCGGGGTCTGGGCGGTGGTCACGACACGCACCCTTTCTACTTTTCGTCTAACTGACGCTATCTATCATAACTGGTTCACGTCACTTTGACGATGGCCATAGCGTCGATGTGACGTGAATCCCGCCGAGGTCCCTCTCCGGGCGCCTGTCCGCCTTCCCGGGCGTGTGCGAGCATGAGGAAGCAAGAAAAAACGCGACCACGCGAATGCCCGGCCCGGAATGAATCCGCGGAAGCGCCGGTTGCACTCGTCGGCAAGCAGTCTCCGTACAACCCGGGAGAGATGTAGATGTCCGTATCGGACGAGACCACCACCGTCACCGACGGCATCATCCTGACCGACGCCGCCGCGGCCAAGGTCAAGGCCCTGCTCGACCAGGAAGGCCGTGACGACCTCGCGCTGCGCGTCGCCGTCCAGCCCGGCGGCTGCTCCGGCCTGCGCTACCAGCTCTTCTTCGACGAGCGCTCGCTCGACGGCGACGTGGAGAAGGACTTCGGCGGGGTCAAGGTCGTCACGGACCGGATGAGCGCTCCGTACCTGGGCGGCGCCACCATCGACTTCGTGGACACGATCGAGAAGCAGGGCTTCACGATCGACAACCCGAACGCGACCGGCTCCTGCGCCTGCGGCGACTCCTTCAGCTGAGCCGCCGCCGTCGCGTTCCAGGCCCTAGCGCGGCTGCGCCGACGCGTCCGGCCGCAGCGAGCCCGGCTTCGCCTTCGGGATCTCCTTGCCGTCCGCGCCGACCACCGTCCGCCCGGCCAGCGGCGCGTCCAGCGTCACGGTCTTCACGTACTCCTTCGCGATCAGCACGCAGACCCGGCCCGGCCAGGGCCGCTCGGTGACCGTCACCGTCACCCGGCCGCCGCTCTCCCGCGCCGACGTCGTGTAGTCGGCGCACACCCCGCCGTAGAAGGCCAGGTTCAGGGTCCGCCCGTCGGCCGTGTACCCGGTCACCTCCACGCTCCGGCTCTTCCCGGGCGCGCCCGAGGGCTGCGGCGCCGAGGAGGAGGGCGCCGGCGCGGACGCCGACGCCGACGTCAGGTACGCCGGGTCGACCGCCGGGTACGTCACGGTGAACGCCTCGCCCGCCGCGGTGCCCCGCACCTGGAACAGCCAGGACGGCACCAGCGTCTGCCGCCCGCCGACGGAGTGCGCGGCCAGCCCGAACACCGCCTTGTCGATCACGACCGTGCTCCGCGCCCCGTCCGCCGACGGCTTCTTCGGCGCCCCCGTGGACGCCCCGCACGGCTGCTCCAGCCGGTCCTTCAGCGGCACGGGGCCGGCACACCCGCCGATCCCCTCGCGGTGGCCGCCGCCCCCGGCCGTCCCGTTCAGCAGCTCCAGCGTCTTCTGCGCGCCCAGCACCGGGTACGTGTCGCCCTTCACCGGCGCGCTCAGCAGCCCGTGCCCGCCGACCAGCTCGCCGTTGCGGTCGACGGTCAGGCCGGTCGTCCAGCCGTACGTGGGCAGCCCGCCCACCACCGGGTCGGCGTCCACCACCCGCCGGGCGCCCATGAGCCGGCTCGCGTCGGTCTTCGCGTCGCCCAGCCCCGCCGCCTTCAGCACCGGCGCCGCCGCCTTGCGGGCGTCGGCCGCGCTCACGGGGTCACCGGCCGGAGCGCCCGGATCCTGGGCGCAGACGGTCACCTTCCGGCAGTTGTCGGTGCCGGGCGCGTACCGGTCGAAGCTCCAGCTGCCCGGCGCGTCCCGGTTGACCTTCAGACTCGGTCCGGAGCCGTCCTGCCCGCCGACCCGCCAGACCCGGCCCTCGGCCACCGGCGCCGCCTCGAACCCGAGCGCCTTCGCCAGCCGGACCACCTGCTCCCGGCCGACCTCGGCCCGCGGCTCGTACACCGGCGCCGAGCCGGGCCCCTCGGGCAGCTCGCCCCGCGCCACGTACCGGGTGCCGTTCGGATCCGGCTCGCCGGGCGCGACACCGGTGCGGGAGCCGCCGTCGGCCCAGCCGTCCAGGGTGAGCGGCGGGGGAGTGCCGTCGGCGCCGGGGGCCGCCGCCGCGTCCGTACGGCCGTCCGTGCCGTTGCCCGCGGCGAGGTAGGCGCCACCGCCGCCGACCACGAGGACGGCTGCGGTGGCGACCGCGATGACGAGGGCCGTGGGGCGTCGACCGCTCGTCCGCCCCGGATCCGTCGTCGGCTGCGAGTCCGTCCGGGCTGGTCGCGTCCCGCGGCGCAGCCGCGTGAGGGCAGAGTCCCGCGCCCCTTCGGGGGCGCGCTCGGGCCGGTCCGTGTTCACCGCATCGCTCCTCGCTGGGTCGGTTCCGGCGATGGGACGCGGGAGGGGAGCGCGCGGTTCCCGGGTGGGCGCCCCGGGTCAGTCGCCGTAGTCGGACATCGCGTCCAGCAGCCGGGCGGACCGCGCGGGCACGTCCACCCCGTGGATGAGGGACGGCGGCACCGGGCGGGGCTCGGCGTGCTGCGGGACCGTCCAGTGCGGAGCCATCCGGGCGCAGTCGCCGCGCAGCGCGGCGAGGTCGCCGTCGATGTCGGCCGGGGCGTGGGAGGTGGCCTCGAGGTTCGTCATGACCGCACCGTAGGCACGGCTCAGCGGGCGAAGAAAGAGCTACTATCGGGTAGTTTTGCCTGCTTCAGTGGCGCCTTCCGACCGGGTAGCGTGAACTGTCAACCCAGCCTCCCGCAGGAGAATCCCCGTCGTGCGCATCGCAGTCACCGGCTCCATCGCCACCGACCACCTCATGACCTTCCCCGGCCGCTTCGCCGATCAGTTCGTCGCGGACCAGCTGCACACGGTTTCGCTCTCCTTCCTCGTCGACAACCTCGACGTGCGCCGCGGCGGTGTCGGAGCCAACATCGCCTTCGGCATGGGCCAGCTCGGCACCGCGCCGATCCTGGTCGGCGCCGCCGGCTTCGACTTCGACGAGTACCGGGCCTGGCTCGACCGGCACGGCGTGGACACCGCCTCGGTCCGCATCTCCGAGACCCTGCACACCGCCCGCTTCGTGTGCACCACCGACGCCGACCACAACCAGATCGGCTCCTTCTACACCGGCGCGATGAGCGAGGCCCGCCTCATCGAGCTGAAGACCGTGGCGGACCGCGTCGGCGGCCTCGACCTGGTCCTCATCGGCGCCGACGACCCCGAGGCGATGCTCCGCCACACCGAGGAGTGCCGCACCCGCGGCATCCCGTTCGCCGCCGACTTCTCCCAGCAGATCGCCCGGATGGAGGGCGAGGAGATCCGCGTCCTGCTCGACGGCGCGACCTACCTGTTCTCCAACGAGTACGAGAAGGGACTCATCGAGTCCAAGACCGGCTGGACCGACGCGGAGATCCTCGCCAAGGTCGGCCACCGGGTCACCACGCTCGGCTCGCGCGGCGTGCGCATCGAGCGGACCGGCCACGACCCGATCGAGGTCGGCTGCCCGGAGGAGGAGCGCAAGGCCGACCCCACGGGTGTCGGCGACGCCTTCCGCGCGGGGTTCCTGTCGGGGCTGGCCTGGGGGGTCTCGCTGGAGCGGGCCGCGCAGGTCGGGTGCATGCTCGCCACGCTGGTCATCGAGACCGTGGGGACGCAGGAGTACCAGCTGCGGCGGGCCCACTTCATGGAGCGGTTCGTGAAGGCGTACGGGGACGAGGCCGGCGCGGAAGTCCGGGCCCACCTGAACTGAGGCCGGGGGCGACCGCACGGCCGCCTCGGTCCCGCCGCCGTCGGGCGCGGGCGCGCTGTGTCCGGCCGCGCCCGCGCGGCGCGCCCGCGGACCGGCAGAGCCCCGCCCCCTCCGGGGGCTCAGCCCCCGGGACCCCCTCACCGCACCCGGCGCACCAGATAGGCCGTACCCCTCTCCGCCGGCTCCTCCCCGGCGTACTCCTGCCCCCGCATCTCGCACCACGCCGGGATGTCCAGCCGGGCCGCCTCGTCGTCGGAGAGCACCCGCACGGTTCCGCCCACCGGTACACGGTCGATCACCTTCGCCAGCTCGATGACCGGGATCGGGCAGCGCTTGCCGAGGGAGTCGACGAGCAGCTCCTGGGCGCGGACGGCCGTCGTGGGGGCCGGGGCGCCCAGCTTCTCCCGGACGCCCGCCACCGTCTCCGGCAGCACCTCCAGGAACCGTTCCACGTCCGCCTCCGCCGCCCCCGGCGGCAGCGACACCCGTACGTTGCCCTCGCTCAGCACCCCCATCGCCTTCAGCACATGGCTGGGGGTCAAGGTGCTGCTGGTGCAGGAGGAGCCGGAGGAGACCGAGAAGCCGGCCCGGTCCAGCTCGTGCAGCAGCGCCTCGCCGTCGACGTAGAGGCAGGAGAAGGTGACGATGCCGGGCAGCCGGCGCTCGGCGTCGCCGACCACCTCGACGTCCGGCACCAGCTGCGGCACCCGGGCCCGGATCCGGGCCGTCAGCTCCCGCAGCCGTACCGCCTCCTGGTCCGCCTCGGCCCGTACCGCGCGCAGCGAGGCCACGGCCGCCACGATCGCCGGGATGTTCTCGAACCCGGGCGCCCGGCCCGACTCGCGCTCGTCCACCGGCCCTTGCGCGGCGAACCGCACCCCCTTGCGGACGACGAGCAGCCCGACCCCCGACGGCCCGCCCCACT
>NZ_MUMF01000619.1 GCF_002155905.1 Streptomyces tricolor
GGCGAGTTCGGCCTCGGCCTCCCGCAGCAGCCCGGCGCGCCGCCCCTCCGCACGGGCCCCTGCCGTGCCGGCCTCCGCGCGCAGCACCCGGCCGAGGACCAGGCGGGCGCGGGCGGTGGGGCCGGGGGCGGCGACGGAGGTGCTGCCCGCCGTGGCGACGCGGGCGTGTTCCCGGGCCCGGCGCAGCAGCTCCGGGTCGGCCAGCTGCCGCCACCGGTCGAGCAGCCGCTCGGCCTCGGTCAGCGGGTCGGGGGTGACCAGGTCGGGCAGGTAGAACCGCAGCACGCGCGCGGGGATCCGGGCGAACAGCTCGGCCTCCACGCTGCCCGTGCCGTCCCGCGCCGTGCCGTCCTCGGCGAGCGGCCCGGGCCCTGCGGCCGGGTCGTGGTCGGCGAGCCGGGCGGCGGCCAGGGCGGCGAAGTTGCGGGTGCCCTTGCCGAAGTGCCGTTCCACATAGGCCGAGCAGTGCTTGAGCACGAGCCCGGCGGTGTCCTGGTCGAGGGCGGACAGCAGCAGGTCCTGCATCCGGGGCGAGTAGGCGAAGCAGGGCTGGTCCTCGGTGCCGGGGAGTTGCCGCAGCAGTCCGCCGAGCAGCACCTCGGCCAGTTCCATGGGACCGGTGTCGGGCAGCATGGCCCGCTGGACCAGCTGCATGACGGGCAGCGTGAGGGGCGCGGCGGCGAGGTACACGGCCAGCCGCAGGGCGCCGGGCGAGGCGCCGGCGCGGAAGGCGCGCAGCAGGTCGTCGTCGCTGCGCGCCGGCGGTGCGGTGCCGACGGCCGCGGGTGCGGTGGCGGGGTGGGCGTAGCCGGCCCAGGCGGGTTCGCGGGTCGGTCCGGTGCCGGCGAGCAGCCGGGCGAAGGCCTCGAAGGCCTCCGGGGTGGGCTGGAGCACCGGCACGGGCCGGGCGTCGGGCGGCGGTTCCTCCCATGGCTCGTCCTCGGGCAGGAAGTCGAGGCGCCCGCCGGTCTCGCCGGTGCGGACCAGCAGCCCGGGTTCGGCGGGCAGCGCGGTACGGCCCCACAGCCGGGGCGGCAGCGGCTGGACCACGGCCAGCGGAGCGGTGCGCGGCCAGCCGTGCAGCAGGCGCTGAGCGGTGCCGTTCTGCCACAGGGGCCCCACGCAGTCGCTGATGACGAAGGTGAGCCGGCGCCCGCTGGGGTCGTGCAGCTCGTCGGCGGGGCGCAGCCGGGTGCGCCGGCCGGGACCGGCGGTCGTACCGACGAGGGGGCTGCCGGCCTCGTCGGCGTACAGCTGGTGGACGTTGACCGAGGCGAAGGCGCCGGACTGCTGGCAGGCCTGGCGCAGTTCCTCGACCATCTCGCCCCAGACGGCCATGGCGGGGCCGGTGTCCATGAGCAGCTGGACGTCGCAGCGCCGGCGGCGGCCGGGACGGGTGACGGGGAGCAGGATGCCGCTGGCGGCGGCCCGGTCGGCGGTGGCGGCCTCGTCGATCCGCTCGTCCCGGCCGCGGGCGGAGGCGGTGCGGTACCGGCCGAGCGCGCGCAGTGCCCGCTGGAGGCCGAGCAGTCCGGGCAGGGCGCCCGCGGCCGGG
>NZ_MUMF01000620.1 GCF_002155905.1 Streptomyces tricolor
GCCCCATGGCCCCGAACACCGCCCCTCCCGCCCTCTGGCCCGCCCCGCACGCGAGCGGAGCCGTCGACGCGACGGTCCACGTGCCGGGGTCCAAGTCGGTCACCAACCGCGCCCTGGTCCTGGCCGCCCTGGCCTCCGAGCCCGGCTGGCTGCGCCGCCCGCTGCGGTCCCGGGACACCCTGCTGATGGCCGGGGCCCTGCGGGCCATGGGCGTGGAGATCGAGGAGACGGTGTCGTCCAGCTCCTCCGCCGGGGGCGGTACCGGCGAGGCCTGGCGGGTGCTGCCCACGGGCCTGCGCGGCCCGGCCACGGTCGACGTCGGCAACGCGGGCACGGTGATGCGGTTCCTGCCGCCGGTGGCCGCGCTGGCCGACGGCCCGATCCGGTTCGACGGGGACCCGCGGTCGTACGAGCGTCCCCTCCACGGTGTGATCGACGCGCTGCGGGTGCTCGGCGCCCGGATCGACGACGACGGCCGGGGCGCGCTGCCGCTGACCGTGCACGGCGGCGGGGCGCTGGACGGCGGCCCCGTGTCGATCGACGCCTCCTCGTCGTCGCAGTTCGTGTCGGCGCTGCTGCTCTCGGGCCCCCGCTTCAACCAGGGCGTCGAGGTCCGCCACACCGGAGCCTCGCTGCCGTCGATGCCGCACATCCGGATGACGGTCGACATGCTGCGCGCGGTCGGCGCCCAGGTGGACACCCCGGAGTCGGGCGGCGAGCCGAACGTGTGGCGGGTGACGCCGGGTGCGCTGCTCGGCCGGGACCTGACGATCGAGCCGGACCTGTCCAACGCGCAGCCGTTCCTGGCGGCGGCCCTGGTCACCGGTGGCAAGGTGCTGATCCCGGACTGGCCGTCCCGCACCACCCAGCCGGGTGACCGGCTGCGGGAGATCTTCACCGAGATGGGCGGCAGCTGTGAACTCACCGATTACGGGCTGGAGTTCACCGGTTCGGGTGCGATCCACGGTATCGACGTGGACCTGGGCGACGTGGGCGAGCTGACCCCGGGCATCGCGGCGGTCGCCGCCCTCGCCGACTCCCCCTCGACGCTGCGGGGCGTGGCCCATCTGCGGCTGCACGAGACGGACCGGCTGGCCGCGCTCACCAAGGAGATCAACGAGCTGGGCGGTGACGTCACCGAGACGGCCGACGGGCTGCACATCCGCCCGCGCCCGCTGCACGGCGGGATCTTCCACACCTACGAGGACCACCGCATGGCGACCGCCGGCGCGGTCATCGGCCTGGCGGTCGAGGGCGTGCAGATCGAGAACGTGGCGACGACGGCGAAGACCCTGCCGGACTTCCCCGAGCTGTGGACCGGGATGCTCGGGCAGTAGGGACGGACGTCATGCGCCGCTACGGCAAGCACACCGACGAGGACGACATCCGCAGCCGTCCCAACCGCAAGGGCAACCGGCCGCGGACGAACATCCGGCCCAAGCACGAGGACGCGGCCGAGGGGATGGTCCTCACCGTCGACCGGGGCCGGCTGACCTGTCTGGTCGAGGACCGGACCGTGCTGGCGATGAAGGCCCGCGAGCTGGGCCGCAAGGCGGCCGTGGTCGGGGACCGGGTGGCCCTGGTCGGGGACCTGTCCGGCAAGAAGGACACGCTCGCGCGGATCGTCCGCATCGAGGAGCGCACGTCGGTGCTGCGCCGCACCGCCGACGACGACGATCCGTACGAGCGGGTGGTCGTCGCCAACGCCGACCAGCTGGCGATCGTCACCGCGCTCGCCGACCCCGAGCCCCGCCCCCGGCTGATCGACCGCTGCCTGGTCGCCGCCTACGACGGCGGTCTGGAGCCGCTGCTGGTGCTGACCAAGTCGGACCTGGCGTCGCCGGACAAGCTGCTGGAGCTGTACGGCGACCTGGACATCCCGTACGTCGTCACCAGCCGGGAGGAGCTGGAGAACGGCGACGCGGCGGACCGGGTGCGGGCGCACCTGGACGGCAAGATCACCGCGTTCGTGGGCCACTCGGGGGTCGGCAAGACCACGCTGGTCAACGCGCTGGTGCCGGAGGAGCGCCGGCGGGTGACGGGCCATGTGAACGCGGTGACGGGCCGCGGCCGGCACACCACGACCTCCGCCCTGGCCCTGCCGCTGACCGGCACGGACGGCTGGGTGGTCGACACCCCGGGCGTGCGTTCCTTCGGTCTGGCCCACATCGACCCGTCCCGGGTGATCCACGCCTTCCCCGACCTCGAAGCCGGTACGGCGGGCTGCCCGCGCGCGTGCAGCCACGACGAGCCGGACTGCGCGCTGGACGCGTGGGTCGAGGAGGGGCACGCGGACCCGGCGCGGCTGTACTCGCTGCGCCGGCTGCTGGCCACCCGGGAACGCAGGGAAGGCGACTGAGCCTGGCGTTGTTTGCCGTGACGTGAGTCCGGTAAGTGCATAATCGCACCGAGCCGGAGAGCCGGACCAACGGGAGGACAGCACATGGCGTGGCTGCTGGTCATAGTCGCCGGGATTCTGGAGACCGGTTTCGCCGTGTGCCTGAAGCTGTCGCACGGGTTCACACGCCTCTGGCCGACGATCGCCTTCGCGACGTTCGCGCTGGGCAGCTTCGGTCTGCTCACCCTGTCCCTGAAGAAGCTGGACGTCGGCCCCGCCTACGCGGTGTGGACCGGCATCGGCGCG
>NZ_MUMF01000621.1 GCF_002155905.1 Streptomyces tricolor
GTCGATCGGCACGGACGCCTCCGCGAGCACCCGCCCGACCAGGTCGGAGACGAGAACGAGGACGCCTTCGGTCCGGACGTCGAGCGCGGCGAGGTGGGCGCGGTCGGCGACGATGCCGTAGAGCCGGGCGTTGGGGCCCCGCCGCTGTTCGCCGGACTCGCCGACGACGGTGATCAGTCCGGCAGCCGTGAGCCGGTCGACCAGGTCGGCGACGGTCGGCCGGGACAGTCCGGTCAGCTGCTTCAGCTGTCCCGCCGTGAGCGGGCCTTCCTGCTGGAGCAGCCGCAGGGCCAGCCGGTCGTTGATGGCCCGGGCGGTACTGGGTGATGCGGGCATGACGGGATCCTCCCAGATCGCCGACGCGTTACTCGCTATCTATCAGGCAGGCTCCCTGATAGTTTACGGCGCGGTGACGAGGCGCCGGCGCCGGGCACGCCCGGGGAGGGGACAGGAACATGAGTGACGTGACGTCTGCGCGCGACGAGGTCAGGCGCGCCCGGTACGCCGTGGCGGCCGTGTTCGCCGTGCACGGCGCCGTGACCGGGTCGTTCGCGACGCGCGTGCCCTGGATCCAGGAGCACGCCTCGCTCGGCGCGGGCCAGTTGGGCTTCGCGCTGGCCTTCACGGCGTTCGGCGCCTCCTGCGCGATGCCGCTGGCGGGCCGGATCAGCCACCGCTTCGGCAGCCGTACGGCGCTGCGCGGGCTGCTCGCCCTGTGGACGCTGTCCCTGGTGCTGCCGTCGTTGGCGCCGAACCTGGTCACCCTGTGCCTGGCGATGTTCACCTACGGCGCGAGCGCGGGCATGGCCGATGTCGCGATGAACGCGCTCGGCGTGGAGGTGGAGCGGCTGCTCGGGAAGTCCATCATGTCGGGGCTGCACGGGATGTGGAGCGCGGGCGCCCTGGTCGGCTCCGCGGCCGGCACCCTCGCCGCGCACCTCGACGCGGACGCGCGCCTGCACTTCGCGCTCGCGGCGGCCGTCCTCACCCTGCTCGGCTGGGCGGCCTGCGCCTGGGTGCTGGACCTCCAGGCCGGCGAGGACGAGGAACCCCCGCCGCGGTTCGCGCTGCCGCCGCGCTCCGCGCTGCTGATCGGCGCGGTCGGCTTCTGCGCGGTGTTCGCGGAGGGCGCGAGCCTGGACTGGTCGGCGGTGTTCCTCCAGGACCGGCTGGACAGTTCGGCCGGGCTGGCGGCTGCCTGCACGACCGGGTTCATGCTGACCATGGCGGTCGCGCGGATCGCCGGGGATGCGGTGGTGAACCGTTTCGGCGCGGTCCGCACCGTACGGGCCGGCGGTGTCCTGGCCGGGCTGGGCGGGCTGCTGATCGTGCTCGCCGGGCATCCGGCGACGGCGATGACGGGGTTCGCGCTGATGGGGCTCGGCATCGCGGTGGTCGTCCCGCTCTGCTTCGCGGCGGCCGGGCACGCGGGCCCCAACCCCAGCCAGGCCATCGCGGGCGTGGCGACCATCACCTACACCTCGGGGCTGATCGCGCCGAGCCTGATCGGCGGGGTGGCCCAGGCGACCAGTCTGGTGGTGTCCTTCGGCGTGGTGACGGCGCTGGCGTGCGGGCTCGCGGTGTTCGCGGGCGTGCTGCGCAGTGCCGAGCGCGGGGGCCCCGGGGAGGTCAGTGCGCGGGCCGCAGCAGTGTCCGACCCGCGGCCCTGAAGGTCTCGCTCCAGGGGGCGGGGCGCATGGTCGCCGCGTCCAGCCGGACCAGCACCCGGGTGCCGTGGGCGTAGGTCTCGGTGCCGTCGGCCGAGCAGAACCGGAAGCCGTAGGTGAGACCGGTGGTGCCGAGCCGCTCCAGCCAGAGGTGGACGGCGTAGGCGCCGGGGCGGGTGACCGGGGCCTCGTAGGTGATCCGCAGTTCCTTGACCGCGTTGCAGGCGTCGCCGGCCGCCACCCAGTCGCCGTCGAAGCGGATGCCGTACTCCTGCCACAGCTCGGCCCAGGCGCGCTCGACCATCAGCGGGTAGCGGGCGTTGTGCAGCAGCCCCAGCGCGTCGAGGTCGTCGAAGTGGACGGTGACGGGCATCAGCCGGCCGTGGGCGACGGCGGGGGCGGTCGGGGCTTCGGCGGTCACGGGAAGGGCTCCTGAGCGGCGCGCTTGGCGGGGTGGTGTCACCCCCGTACGCGACCATACTAAGCGACCGCTCAGAATCTCGGCCGGGCAGCCCCTCGCGCGCGCGGAGGGGGCGAGCAGGGTGCCGAAGGCCACCACGGCGGCCAGGAGCAGGGCCGCACGGGGTCTTCCACGCATCGGGCACTCTCATCTCTGATCACACGCGATCAGATACGTGAACGCAGTTCATGAGGAAGACCGTGTGAGCGTAGGACCCCGAGATACCCCTGACAATGGTTCGGACCTCCTCCCGTACAGAGAAAGCGAAACCCCTCATGGATCTCGGCGTGCGCTGGAAGCTGCACGGAGACGGGCGCACGCCCGCACCCGGAGCGGTGGTACGCCCCGACGAACGGCTCTCCTGGCCCCGCACCGTGGGCCTGGGCGCCCAGCACGTGGTCGCGATGTTCGGCGCGTCCTTCGTGGCCCCGGTCCTCATGGGCCTGGACCCCAACCTCGCGATCATGATGTCCGGCGTGGCGACCATGATCTTCCTGCTCGCCACCCGCGGCCGGGTGCCGAGCTACCTCGGCTGCTCCCTGTCGTTCGTGGGCGTGGCCGCCGTGATCCGCGCCCAGGGCGGCACCAGCGCGACCGTGACCGGCGCCGTCCTGGTCGTCGGTGTGGCGCTGTTCCTGGTGGGCCTCGCCGTGCAGCGCTTCGGCGCGCGGATCATCCACGCCGCCATGCCGCCGATCGTCACCGGCGCGGTCGTGATGCTGATCGGCTTCAACCTCGCCCCGGTGACCGCGTCCACCTACTGGCCGCAGGACCAGTGGACGGCCCTGCTCGTGATGCTCTTTACCGGTCTCGCCGTCGTCTGTCTGCGCGGCTTCTGGTCCCGGATCGCGATCTTCCTCGGCCTGGTGTTCGGGTACGGCATCTCCTGGGCCTTCGACCGGATCTTCGGCAGGATCCACTCGGCGGACCCCAGCGGCAAGCTCACCGACCACTGGCGGCTGGACCTCTCCGGCGTCTCCCGGGCCGACTGGATCGGCCTGCCCTCCTTCCACGGGCCGTCCTTCCAGTGGTCGGCGATCCTGGTCGCGCTGCCGGTGGTGATTGCCCTCGTCGCGGAGAACGCGGGCCACGTCAAGGCGGTCGGCGAGATGACCGGCGACCCGCTGGACGACAAGCTCGGCACGGCGATCTCGGCGGACGGCATCGGCTCCGTGCTGTCGACGGCCGTCGGCGGCCCGCCGAACACCACCTACTCCGAGAACATCGGCGTGATGGCCGCGACCCGGGTCTACTCCACCGCCGCCTACTGGGCCGCCGCCGGTTTCGCGCTGCTCTTCGGCGTCTGCCCGAAGTTCGGCGCGGTCGTGGCCGCGATCCCGGGCGGAGTGCTCGGCGGCATCACCGTCATCCTCTACGGCATGATCGGCCTGCTCGGCGCCCAGATCTGGATCAACGCCAAGGTGGACCTGCGCAACCCGCTGAACCTGGTGCCGGCCGCCGCGGGCATCATCATCGGCGTCGGCAACGTCACCATGAAGTTCACCGACACCTTCTCGCTCAGCGGCATCGCCCTCGGCACCCTGGTCGTCATCACCGGCTACCACGCGCTGCGCGCCTTCGCCCCGGCCCACCTCAAGCAGCAGGAACCGCTGCTGGACGAGGGCACGTCCTCCTACGACACGGAGGCGGACGGCACGGAGGCGGACCGTCCGGCCCCGGGCGCCAAGTCCTAGCCCGTTCCCCCGTTCCGGCGAAGCACCGGGCCGGTCGGCACGCCGGCCGGCCCCGGGCTGGGACCCTTCCCCCATGCCGCAGCTGGAACACCTCACGGCCCCCGTCGACGCCGTCGTCGCGCGGATGCGCGCGCTCGACGCGGCCCTGCCCGCACGGGACGGGGTCGCCGTGTTCAACCGCGTCTACCTCGCCGTCACCGAGGAGATCGACCGGCGGCTGGACGCCGGGGAGTTCCCGGACCCGCGCGCGGCGGTGGCGCTGGACGTGCGGTTCGCCGAGCGCTATCTGACGGCGGTCGACGCGGCTGCCGCGGACCGTCGCCCGCCCGCCTGCTGGCGGCCCCTGTTCCAGCTGCGCCGCCATCCCGGGGTACGGCCGCTGCAGTTCGCCCTGGCCGGCATCAACGCCCACATCGGGCACGACCTGGCGCTGGCCGTGGTCGACGCCTGCCGCACGCTCGGCTGCGCACCGGCCGATCTGGAGGACGAGTTCGACCGCGTGGGCGATCTCCTCGTCGCGCTGGAGGAGCGCATCCGCGAGGATCTGATGCCGGGCCCCGACCTGCTCCAGATCGCCGACCCGCTCACCCATCTGCTGGGCTCCTGGAGCCTGGAGCGCGCCCGGGAGGCGACCTGGGCCGCGGCCCGGGCCCTGTGGGCGCTGCGGCACTGCGCCGACGTGGCCGAGGAGTTCACCGGACGGCTGGACGCGGCGGTGGGTTTCGCGGGCCGGATGCTGCTGACCCCGCTCGCCGACTGAGGCCGGCGATGGAAAAGGCGCGGGCGGCCGGAAGTCGGGTCCGGCCGCCCGCGCCTCGGTCGTGTCGCCCTGGTCAGTCCTCGGGCAGTTCCACCGGCGCGATCTCGTCGTAGACGTCACCCGGGCCCGGGTTCGCCGCGTCGGTCGTGCCGCCGAAGTGGTGCATGACGCCCCAGACCGCGTTCAGCGCGGTCTGGACGGCACCCTCGGCCCAGCCGGCCGTCCAGGAGATGTCGTCGCCGGCGAGGAAGATGCCCCGCTTGTCCTCGGGCAGCCGGTCCTGCATGAAGTGCGTGAACAGGCGCCGCTGGTAGCGGTAGTGCCCGGGCAGGTTGGCCTTGAACGCGCCCATGAAGTAGGGCTCGTTCTCCCAGGAGACGGTCACCGGGTTGCCGATGATGTGCTTCCGGATGTCGACCTTCGGGTAGATCTCGCCGAGCGACTTCAGCATGACCTCCATCCGCTCGTTCGCGGACAGCGGCAGCCACTTCAGGCTGTCGTCGCACCAGGTGTAGGACAGGCAGATGACGGCGGGCTTGTCCGGGCCGTCGTCCAGCAGGTACGTCCCGCGGGTCATGCGGTCCGTCAGCGTCATCGACATGACGTCCCGGCCGGTCTCCTCGTCCTTGTCCAGCCAGAACGGCCGGTCGACCGGGACGAAGAGCTTGCTGGACTCCATGTAGTGGGTGCGCTCGATCGCGGTCCAGTGGTCGATCGGGAACAGCGAGTCGTCGCAGGCGATCTTGGACAGCAGCATCCAGGACTGGGCGGTGAAGATCGCCGCCCGGTAGGTGCGGATGTCACCGTCCGCGTCGGTCACGGTGATCCGGTTGCCGGCCGTGCGGTGCAGCCGGGTCACGGCCGGCAGCGGCTTGCCGCCCTCGTGCAGCGTGGCGAGCGAGGTGCCGTACGGCCAGTGGACGATCTTCTCCGGCGCGCGCTCCCACAGGCGCAGCGGCAGCTGCTGCGAGCCGCCGACGATGCCGCGGTGGTGGTCGTCGGCCTCGGTGTAGACGACGCGGAGGATCTCCAGGATGGAGTTCGGGAAGTCGGTGTCCCAGCCGCCGGTGCCGAAGCCGACCTGGCCGAAGATCTCGCGGTGCCGGAAGGACTTGAAGGCCTCGGACTCGCAGAGGAAGCCGTAGAAGGTCTGGTTGTCGAGCTTCTCGACCAGCTTCGCCCAGATCTCGCGGATGCGCGGCACGTCCCGCTCGCGCATCGCGCGGTTCATGTCGGAGAAGTCGGCGCCCTCCTCCAGGCACCTGTTCCAGGCCTCGGCGACGTCCCGGTAGACCTGGGGCAGGTCGTCGATGGTGACGGCGTAGTGCGACTCGCCCTTGAGGTCGACGACGGTCGACGGAGTCGCTTCGGCGAGCGGGTTCGGGAACGGCTTGGTCTCCAGGCCGACCAGGTCGATGTAGTGCTGGAGCGCGGTGGAGGACGGCGGGAAGCGCATGGCGCCCATCTCGGCGGTCAGCGCGTCGTCGCAGCCCTCGAAGCCGACCGTGCGGAGCCGGCCGCCGATCTGGTCGGCCTCGTAGACGACGGGCTTGAGGCCCATCTTCATCAGCTCGTAGGCGGCCACGATGCCGGACAGGCCACCGCCGATGATCGCGACCTCGGTGCCGTGCTCGGTCGCCGGGACCTGCCCGAGGCCCGCCGGGTGGGCGAGGAAGTCGTCGTAGGCGTAGGGGAAGTCCGGGCCGAACATGGTGATCGGCGGCTGCTGCTCGTCGGTGTGCTCGACGGCGTTGGGCACCGTGGACGTCATGGGGTACGGACTCCTTGCACGAGGTGAAACAGGGGGGAGGCTTCTGGGGGCTGCCGCGGCTCAGACGAGGGAGCCGTACAGACCGGGGCGGCGGTCGGCCAGGTACGGGTTGTTCTCCCGGGAGGCGGCCAGGAAGGCGGGGTCGGCGTCGGCGAGCACGAGCTGCTCGGCGCGGCCGGCGCGGGTGCGGGCGACGCCGTCGGGACCGGCGAGGACGGAGAGGCCGACGAACTCGAACTCCCCTTCCGTGCCGACCCGGTTGACGTACGCGACGTACATCTGGTTCTCGAAGGCGCGCACCGGGATCATCGACTCGGCGACGAACTGGAAGGGGTGCATCTGCGCGGTCGGGACGACCAGGAGGTCGGTGCCGGCCAGGGCGTGGGCCCGGACGTTCTCCGGGAACTCGACGTCGTAGCAGATCAGCAGGCCCACGGTGAGGCCGTTCAGCTCGGCCTGGACGACCTGCTGCTCGCCCGGCGTGAAGTGGTCGCGCTCGAAGCAGCCGAAGAGGTGGGTCTTGCGGTAGTTCGCGAGCCGGGTGCCCTCGGCGGAGATCAGCTGGGCGGAGTTGTAGACGGTCTCGCCGTCGCGCTCCGGGTAGCCGTAGACGATCGCGACGCCGTTCCGGGTGGCGATCTCGGCGACCGCGTCCGCGGAGTCGCCGTCAGCGGGCTCGGCGAGGCGGGCGATGTCGTCGCCGATCGCGTACCCGGTGAGGAACATCTCCGGCGCGGCCAGCAGCCCGGCGCCCGCGGCGGCGGCCCGGCCCGCGGCCTCGTCGAGGACCTTCAGGTTCTCGGCGATCGAGCCGGGGCGGCCGGAGCTCTGGAGCAGGGCGGTGCGCATGCGGGATCCTCACCGGAACGGGCGTTGGGGGGTCAGAAAGAAGGTACGGTCGGCGCGCTCGGCCGGACAAGAAGGAGCCGTTGCGCGCCGGTGCGAGGTTCGTTGCGCGGAATCGGGGCCGGACGGCGATTCGTTGCGCGGCCCGAGTGGGGGCGACGGAAGAGTGCGGAAAAGGACGCGGGGCGCCTCGTCGTCGGCCGGGTGCGGGTGATCGGGGGCTGCTCGCGCAGTTCCCCGCGCCCCTGGAGGGGCGCACCCGCACCCGGTGACGACCAGGCGCCCCGAGCTGTGGTCCGCTCTCGCCCCCGCGTCCTACCCCGGCGCCCCGGAGGAGAAGCGGCGCAGCAGCGGTGACAGCACCAGCACCGACTTGGTCCGCTCCACGAACGGCTCCCCGGCGATCCGTTCCAGCACCCGCTCGAAGTGGCGCATGTCGGAGGCGAAGACCTGGGCGATGGCGTCCGCGTCGCCGGTGACGGTCGACGCGGCCACGACCTCCTGGTACCGCTCCAGGCCGCGCTGGATGGTCTCCGGCGAGGTGTTGCGCCGGCAGTAGATCTCGATGAACCCCTCGGTCTCCCAGCCGAGCGCCGCCGGGTCCACCCGGACGGTGAATCCGGTGATGGCTCCGGTGGCCCTCAGCCGGTCCACGCGCCGCTTCACCGCGGGCGCGGACAGGCCGACCATCTGCCCGATGTCCGCATAGGAGCGGCGGGCGTCCTCGGCGAGGGCGTGCACGATGCGTTCGTCGAGATCGTTCAGCACAGGGGGTTGTTCACTTCTTCGGGTTCGGTCACTTCTCCGCCGTCACCGCGAGACCCTCACCGGTCGCGAGACGGGCACGGCGATAGCCGTACAGGAAGTAGAACACGAGCCCGGCGGCCATCCAGCATCCGAAGACGATCCAGGTGACGGTGTCGAGGCTGAACATGTTGTAGGCGCAGAACAGGAAGCCCAGCACCGGCAGGACCGGGCCGAACGGCACCTTGAAGGTGCGCTCCAGCTCCGGGCGCTTGTACCGCAGCACGATCACCGCGATGTTGACCAGGCCGAAGGCGAACAGGGTGCCGATGCTGGTCGCGTCGACGAGCTTGCCCAGCGGGATGAGGGCGGCGAGCACACCGCAGAAGAGGGACACGATCACCGTGTTGAGGCGCGGCGCACCGGTCTTGCGGTGGATCTTGCCGAGCGCCTTGGGCACCAGGCCGTCACGGGACATCGCGAAGAGGATGCGGGTCTGGCCGTAGAGCACGGTCAGCACCACGCTCGCGATGGAGATGACCGCGCCGAGCGCGAGCAGCGTGCCCCAGAAGGTCTGGCCGCTGACGTCGTTCATGATCGCGGCGAGGGAGGCCTCCGAGCCCTCGAACTTCTTCCAGTCCCAGGCGCCCACGGCGACGGCCGCGACGAGCACGTACAGCGCGGTCACGATGATCAGCGAGAGCATGATCGCCCGCGGCAGGTCCCGCTTGGGGTCCTTCGCCTCCTCACCGGCGGTGGAGGCGGCGTCGAAGCCGATGTACGAGAAGAACAGCGTGGCACCGGCGGCGCTGACCCCGGTGATGCCGAGCGGCATGAAGTCGGCGTAGTTGCCGGACTTGAAGCCCATGAAACCGACCGCGCAGAACAGCACGAGGGCGGCGATCTTCACACAGACCATGATCGTGTTGGCGCGGGCGGACTCCCGCGCGCCACCGAGCAGGAACACCATCGCCAGCAGGACGACGATCAGGGCGGGCAGGTTGATGATGCCGCCCTCGCCCGGCGCCGAGGACAGCGCGGCCGGGATGGTGACGCCGATGGTGCCGTCGAGCAGCTCGTTGAGGTACTCGCCCCAGCCGACGGCGACGGCGGCCACCGACACGCCGTACTCCAGCACCAGGCACCAGCCGCAGACCCAGGCCACCAGCTCGCCCATCGTTGCGTACGCATACGAGTAGGAGGAGCCGGCGACGGGGATGCTGCCCGCCAGTTCGGCGTACGACAGGGCCGAGAACAGCGCCGTCAGGCCGGCGATGACGAAGGCCAGGGTGACCGCCGGACCGGCCTTGGGAACGGCGTCGCCGAGGACGACGAAGATGCCGGTGCCGAGGGTGGCACCGATGCTGATCATGGTCAGCTGCCACAGCCCGAGGGAGCGCCGAAGCTGCCCTCCCTCACCGTGGCCGCCCTCCGCGACCAGGTGTTCCACGGGCTTGCGACGCATCAGGCGCGCGGCGACGCCCTGGGACGCGGGGGCGGCCGGTATCGGGTTCTGCGGGGGTGCGCCTTGGTCGAGCACGCGCTGGCTCCTTATCGCTGCCGGTCAATCGGGGGTGTGGGCCGGCACGACGGCCGGCCCTCGCGGTGGGGACCGGGGGGCCTGCGGAGGCAGGAACCCACCGAGCGGGGTCCCCGCCACGCACGTACTAGCGCAGCACCTTATGAGGCGGGCCTTCACGGGCGTAATGCAGCAACCTTGCGCATCCCCGGATGATCATTGCGTTCATCCGCCCGGAATGACAAATCGTTGCGCGGGAGCTGTCGACCGTTGCACGACGATCTCTCGGCCCCCTTTTCCCGTCCTCTTTCGCCGGCCGCCGCCGTCGCCCTCGCCGCCCTCGCCGGCAGGTACGCGGCGGATGCCCGGCGGACACGCCGACGGCCCCCGCCGCTCCCGCGAACGGGAACGACGGGGGCCGTCGAGGTGGCGCCGGAGGTCAGCTCCAGCTGGCGTGCAGGGGCTTGCCCTCGGCGTAACCGGCCGCGCTCTGGATGCCGACGATGGCCTTCTCGGCGAACTCCTCCAGGGAGCCCGCACCGGCGTAGGTGCAGGAGGAGCGGACGCCCGCGATGATCGAGTCGATCAGGTCCTCGACGCCCGGGCGGGCCGGGTCGAGGAACATGCGGGAGGTGGAGATGCCCTCCTCGAACAGCGCCTTGCGGGCGCGGTCGTACGCCGACTCCTCGGACGTGCGGTTGCGCACCGCGCGCGCGGAGGCCATGCCGAAGGACTCCTTGTAGGCGCGGCCCTGGGCGTCGTGGTGCAGGTCGCCGGGCGACTCGTAGGTGCCCGCGAACCAGGAGCCGATCATCACGTTGGACGCGCCGGCGGCGAGCGCCATGGCGACGTCGCGCGGGTGCCGGACACCGCCGTCGGCCCACACGTGCTTGCCGTACTTCTTCGCCTCGGCCGCGCACTCCAGCACGGCGGAGAACTGCGGGCGGCCCACGCCCGTCATCATGCGGGTGGTGCACATGGCGCCCGGGCCGACACCGACCTTGATGATGTCCGCGCCCGCGTCGATCAGGTCCTTGACGCCCTCGGCGGAGACGATGTTGCCGGCCACGATCGGCACCTGCGGGTCGAGCGCGCGCACCACCTGGATGGCGCTGATCATCGACTCCTGGTGGCCGTGCGCGGTGTCGATGACGAGCGTGTCCACGCCCGCGTCGAGCAGCTGCTTGGCCTTGCCCGCCACATCGCCGTTGATGCCGACGGCGGCGGCTATCCGCAGCTTGCCGTCGGCGTCCACGGCCGGCGTGTACAGCGTGGCGCGCAGGGCGCCCTTGCGGGTGAGGATGCCGGCGAGCTTGCCGTCCTTGTCGACGGCCGGGGCGTAGCGGCGGTTGTGGTGGTCGAGGGTGTTGAAGGCCTCGCGCGGGTCGATGTCGGCGTCCAGCAGGAGCAGGTCCTTGGACATGACCACTTCGAGCTGGGTGAAGCGGTCGACACCGGACAGGTCGGCGTCGGTGACCACGCCGACGGGCCGCTGGTTCTCGTCCACGACGACGCCGGCGTTGTGCGCCCGCTTGGGCAGCAGCGCCAGGGCGTCGGCGACGGTCTGGTGCGGGGCCAGCACGATCGGGGTGTCCAGCACCAGGTGGCGGCTCTTCACCCAGGAGACCACGTCGGTGACGACGTCGATCGGGATGTCCTGCGGGATGACCACGAGGCCGCCCCGGCGGGCTACCGTCTCGGCCATGCGGCGGCCGGCGATGGCGGTCATGTTGGCGACGACGAGCGGGATGGTGGTGCCCGTGCCGTCCGGCGAGGCGAGGTCCACGCCCTGACGCGAGCCCACCGCGGAGCGGCTCGGCACCATGAACACGTCGTCGTACGTCAGGTCGTACGCGGGCTGGATGTCATTGAGGAAACGCACGTGCTGCACATCCCAGTCGATCAGAGGTGACCCCCCGACAGGTGTGCCGGGGGGAAAGAGCACGTACTTCATTCTCCCATGTCGGGGGCCGGGTCAGGCCCCGACAGAACATCCAGGGTCACCACCGATCAGCTAGGAGGTTCCTCCAAGGGCGAGGAGGACGGTGAGGGCCGGCGTGCGGTCCGCGGCCTCCGCGAACACCTCCTCGGCGGTCCGCCACTCCTCCGGCCGCGCGTCGGCGTACGGCCGCCAGCCCCGTACGACGATCAGCAGTCCCTGCTCCCCGGCGCCCTCGGGCCAGACCGTGTGGTCGGAGAGGGAGTCGGCCAGCGCGTCCCAGTTCCGGCCGAACCAGTCGGGCAGCGCCAGGGCCCGGGCGACCCGGTCCATCAGGTCCGCCTTGCCGGTGACCCCGTCCAGGTCCAGGGTGACCGTGTACCGGCCGCCCAGGTCTTCCGTCATCTCAGCACCGCCCGGAACGATTCGTAGTGATCATCGGTGTAGTAGAACTCCCCGCCCTGCCCGGTGACGATGCGCCGGGGCCCGCGGTCGGGCGAGCCGGGCGTGCGCACGGTGTACTCGTGGTAGTAGCCGCGCCGCTGCCGCGGCAGCCGCCCCTCGAAGTTCCCGAACACGACCCCGTCCCTGGCGTACGGGAACGGGCCGCCCTGGTCGATGAGGGCCAGGGTCCGGCGGGCCTCGGCGGGGAGCCGGGACTCCGGGACGGCGGCCATGCCGGTGGCCCACGCCGGGGTGGACACGCCCGGGGCGGTGGCGGCGCCCCGCTCGGAAGCGCACCCCGTCAGCAGGACCGGACACAGGACCGAGCACAGGACGGCGAGACAGACCAGCGGCCCCGAGAGCGCACGAGGGACGAACCGCAGCAGCATGCGGACGATGCTGCCACGGCCGTCCCGTCACGGCGGCGCTACGACCCGGTGCCGGCCCTCGTCAGACACCGTCCGGGTCCGCGCGGCTGAGCGCCGGCCGGGGCGTCGGGCCCGCGGTCATCAGGTAGTCGGCGGCCGAGGTGTCGGTCACCAGGCTGGTGACCAGCCCGGAGCGCAGCACCGCGTCGATCGCTGCGGCCTTGCGCTGCCCGCCCGCGATCGCCACGACCTCCGGGATACGGCGCAGCTGGTCGGCCTTGACCGTGATGCACCGCTCCCCCAGGTCCCGGCCGATCCGGCGCCCCTCGGCGTCGAAGAGGTGGGCCGACATCTCGGCGGCGACACCGAGCGAGGCGTAGTGCGCGCGCTCCTCGTCGCTGAGCATGTCGTGCACGGTCGAGATGCCCGGTTCCCAGGAACCGATGGAGACACAGGCGACCGTGACCTTGTCGAAGTACTCGAAGGCCCGGGCGATCCCCGTCTGGTGGCGCAGCGCCGCCGCGGTGGCCGCGTCCGGCAGCAGCATCGGCGCGTAGATGGGGTGGGCGTCGCCGCCCGACACCTGGGCGGCCCGGCGGACCGCCTCCACCGAACCGCGCTCGGCGGTCCCGGCGTCGTACACACCCGTCAGCTGCACCACCGTGCACGGCGGCAGCCGGTCGAGCGCCGCCGCCATGTGGATGGTGGACCGGCCCCAGGCCAGCCCGAGCACGTCCCCCTCGTTGACGAGTTCGCCGAGCAGGTCGGCGGCGACCTCGCCCAGGTTCTCGGGGTCGGGGGTCTCTTCCGCCTCGGCCGGGGACTCGACCACGACGGCGTGCCTCAGGCCGTAGCGGGCGCGGAGCGCGTCGGAGCGCTCGGCGTCCAGTTCGGCCGGCACGCGGATCTCGATACGTACGAGATCCCGTTCGAGGGCGGTCTCCAGGACCCGGGCCACCTTGAAGCGGCTGACGCCGAACTCCTCCGCGATCTGGATCTTGGACTTGCCCTCGAGGTAGAAGCGGCGGGCCATGGCCGCCGCCTGCACCAGCTCAGCGGGTCCCATCCGCATGGCTGACCGGCCCGCCGACATACCCGACACGGCGATCTCCTCACTGCTGTTCACACTCTGGATTCGCCGTTCATCCTTGCAGATTCGGGGCGACTGATCTGCCCTGATGGGCGCCGTTCACTTAACCGTTCACTTGGCTGTGGCTCAGTGGTCGCATGCCCAGGACGCCTTGGCGGTGGCCGCCTCCGCCTGGGCGCGCAGGGCACGCACGGCCTCGGCCGGGTCCTGCGCGCCGTAGACGGCCGAGCCGGCGACGAACACGTCCGCTCCCGCGTCCGCGCACCGCTCGATCGTCGAGGCCGAGACACCGCCGTCGACCTGGAGCCACAGCTCCAGACCGTGCTTGTTGATCAGCTCCCGGGTGCGGCGGATCTTCGGCAGCATGATGTCCAGGAACGCCTGGCCGCCGAAGCCCGGTTCCACCGTCATGATGAGCAGCATGTCGAGTTCCGGCAGCAGGTCCTCGAACGGCTCGATCGGCGTCGCGGGCTTGAGCGCCATGGAGGCGCGGGCGCCCTTGGCGCGGATCTCCCGGGCGAGCCGCACGGGGGCGGCGGCGGCCTCCACGTGGAAGGTGACCGACGAGGCCCCGGCCTCGACGTACTGGGGCGCCCACCGGTCGGGGTCCTCGATCATCAGATGACAGTCCAGCGGGGTGTCCGTCGCCCGCGCCAGGGACTCCACGACCGGCACACCGAGCGTGAGGTTGGGGACGAAGTGGTTGTCCATGACGTCGACATGGAGGAAGTCGGCGCCCCGGACCGCCTCGGCCTCGTCCGCGAGGCGGGCGAAGTCGGCGGACAGGATGCTGGGGTTGATCTGCACGGCCATGCCCCCAAGCCTGCCATGCCGCTGCGCTGGGCTGTAGCCGTGGTCCGTCGGGTGGTGTTTTGTCTGCGGGCCCGGTGGGGGTCGCTCGCGCAGTTCCCCGCGCCCCTTTTGG
>NZ_MUMF01000622.1 GCF_002155905.1 Streptomyces tricolor
GCTGCCCCGGCTCACCGAGGACTCCTTCCCCGGCATGCTCGCCAACGTCATCTCCGGCCGGATCGCCAACCGCCTGGACCTCGGCGGCGCCAACTACACCGTCGACGCCGCCTGCGCCTCCTCCCTCGCCGCGCTGGACGTCGCCTGCAAGGAACTCGTCGGCGGCACCAGCGACCTGGTGCTGTGCGGCGGCGCCGACCTGCACAACGGCATCAACGACTACGTCCTGTTCTCCTCCGTGCACGCGCTCTCCCCGACCGGCCGGTCCCGCGCCTTCGACGCCTCCGCCGACGGCATCGCCCTCGGCGAGGGCGTGGCCTGTGTGGTCCTCAAACGGCTCGCGGACGCCGAACGCGACGGCGACCGGATCTACGGCGTGGTCAAGGGCCTCGGCTCCGCCAGCGACGGCCGCTCGCTCGGTCTGACCGCGCCCCGCCCCGAGGGCCAGCGGGCCGCGCTGCGGCGGGCGTACCGCAACGCCGGCGTGCCGCCCGCCGCGGTCGGGCTGCTGGAGGCGCACGGCACCGGGACCGTCGTCGGCGACCGCACCGAACTCACCGTGCTCGGCGAGGTCTTCGCCGAGGCGGGCGCCGCGAGCGGCAGCTGCGCGCTCGGCTCGGTCAAGTCGCAGATCGGGCACACCAAGTGCGCCGCAGGACTCGCCGGCCTGATCAAGACCACCCTGGCACTGTACGCCGGCGTCAAGCCGCCCACGCTGCACGTCGAGCGGCCCAACCCGGCCTGGGACGAGACCGACAGCCCGTTCGCCTTCCACACCCGTGCCCGTCCCTGGGCCGCACCGGCCGCCGAACGCTTCGCCGGGGTGAGCGCGTTCGGTTTCGGCGGCACCAACTTCCACGCCGTCCTGGCCGCGTACGCGGACGCACCACCGCCCCGGCAGGCCCTGGACGCCTGGCCCGCCGAGCTGTTCCTCTTCCGGGGCCGGGACGAGGCGGCGGCCCACCGGGAGGTCGCGGAGATCCTCCGGGCCGCCGAGTCCCCCGGCAGCCCCTGGCGGCTGCGCGACCTCGCCCTCGCCGCCGCCCGCCGCGCCGACACCTCCGAGCAGCCCGTACAGGCGGCGGTGGTGGCCCGCGACACGGCGGAGCTGGTCGCGCGTCTGCGGCGCGTCCTGTCGGGGGAGCCGAATCCGGATGCCGGGGTGCATCTCGCGGGTTCGGATACGGGCCTGGGCGCGGGTGTGCGCCGTGCTCATCCGGCCCCGGATGCGGAGCCGAGGGCTGAGCTGTGTCTTGCGGGTTCGGACGCGGACACGGGTGCCGGGGTGCGTCTCGCGGGCCCGGGTGCGGGAGTGGAGTTTGCGCATCCGGTCCCGGGCGCGGAGTCGGGCGCTGGGCTGCGTCTCGCGGGTTCGGATGCGGGCCCGGGTGCCGGGATGGAGCTTGTGCATACGGCCCGGGATGCGGAGTCGGGCGCTGGGCTGCATGCCGCGGGTCCGGGTTCGGACGCGGGCCCAAGTGCCGGGGTGGGCCTTGCGCCACCGGCCCCCGCCCCGGGCGTCGGCCGGGTCGCCTTCCTCTTCCCCGGTCAGGGCAGCCAGCGCACCGGCATGCTCGGCGAGCTGCTGGTCGCCCTGCCCGAGCTGCGGCACTACCTGCACCTCGGCCGTGCCCACGCCGACCGGCTCTTCCCGCCGGCCGCCTTCGACGACACCGCCCGCGAACGCCACCGGGCCGCCCTCACCGACACCCGGACGGCACAGCCCGCCCTCGGCATCGCGGGCCTCGCCGCCCACGCCTTCCTCACCTCCGCCGGTGTCCGGCCCGACCTCGCCGCCGGGCACAGCTACGGCGAGCTGGTCGCCCTCGCCGCGGCTGGCGCCCTCGACCCGGAGACCCTGCTGGAGCTGAGCGCCGAGCGGGCCGCGGCGATCCTCGCGGCGGCCGGCGACGAGCCCGGCACCATGGCCGCCGTGGGCGCCTCCGCCGACACCGTCGGCCACGCGCTGCGCACGGCCGGGGCACCCGGTTCGGTCGTCGTCGCCAACCTCAACTCGCCCGAGCAGACGGTGATCTCCGGTCCCACGGCGGACGTCGACACCGCCGTACGGGCACTGCGTGCCGCCGGCCTCGGCGCCCGCCGCATCCCCGTGGCGTGCGCCTTCCACAGCCCGCTGGTGGCCGCGGCGGGGGAGCGGTTCGCCAAGGTGCTCGCGGACAAGCCCGTCCGGGCACCGGAGTTCCCCGTCTGGGCCAACCGCACCGCCGCCCCGTACCCGCCGGACCCCGACGCCGTACGCGCCGGACTCGCCGCCCAGATCGGCGCCCCGGTGGCCTTCGCCGCGCAGATCGAGGCGATGTACGAGGCCGGGGCGCGGATCTTCGTCGAGGCGGGCCCGGGCACCGTCCTCACCCGGCTCGTCGGTCAGATCCTCGGCGACCGCCCGCACCGCGCGGTCGCCTGCGAACCACGGGCCGACAGCGGCCTGACCGGCTGGCTCGACGCCCTCGCCCGACTCGCCGTGGCCGGGCAGCCGGTCCGGACCGTCTGGCTCTTCCAGGGCCGGGACGCGGTCGACGCGCTGCGCACCCCGGCGCCCAAGCGGCCGGGCTGGACGGTCGACGGGCACCTGGTCCGCACCGCCGACGGAGCCCTCCTGCCCGGCGCCCTCGCGCCGGCCCGACGCGTCGTGGAGACGACTGTGACGACCGACCATCCGAACGGCGTCCCCGCCGACCGGGACGCGCTGATCTCCGAGTTCCTGCGCACCAGCCGGGAGATGATCGCCGCACAGCGGGACGTGCTGCTCACCTACTTCGGCGCCACGACCCCGGCGCCGGTCGTAGCCGCGGTGCCCGCGCGGGCCGCGGAGCCCGTGCGGTTCGCGGAGCCGGTGGAGACCGCGGAGCCGGTGGAGACGGTCCGGCAGCCGCCCGCCCCCGCGCGGTCGGCCGACCCTGTCGAGCCGGATCCCGCGGTCGACGTGGAGCGGGTCGTACGGGAGGTCATCAGCGACCGCACCGGCTACCCCGTCGACATGATCGAGCCCGACCTGGACCTGGAGGCCGACCTCAGCATCGACTCGATCAAGCGGGCCGAGATCGCGGGCGAACTCGCCCAGCGCCTCGGGATCGCGGGCGGCGCCGAACTCCTGGCCGACGCGGAGCTGGAGGAGCTGGCCAAGGCGCGCACCGCCGCGGCCGTCACGGCGTGGCTGACGGCCCGGACGGGGGCGCCCTCCGGCGAACTGACGGCGGGGGCGCCCTCCGACCAGGGGACTGCGGTCCCGGACCCGGCCGGCGCCACGTCCGCCGCCGGTACCTCGGGTGCCGTCGCCCGCCAGTGGGACACGGACGGCACCGCGTCCGTCTCCGCCGCCGGTACGTCGGCGCCGATGCCTGCCGCCGGGGTGGCCGCCGCGTCCGCCTCCGCCGCCGGCACCTCCGCCTCCGCCGCCGACCTCCCTCGCGGTGTCGCCCCCCAGCGCTGTGAGCTGCGGCCGGTCCCGTTGCCGGATCCGGAGCCGGGTCGGGCCGCCGACCTGTCCGGCCGGCGGTTCGTCGTCCTGGGCGGCGGCGAAGCCGTGGTCGCCGAGGTCACCGCGCGGCTCGCCGGCCGTGGCGCCGAGACCGTACCGCTGGGCCACGGCCACCTCCTCGGCGCGGCCGACGGCCCGGTCGACGGCGTCCTCCACCTGGGCGCGCTGCCCGGCCCGGACCACCCGGTGCTGCCGGACGCCTTCCCGGTGCTCCGGGCGGCGCTGGCGTGCGGCCCCCGCCTGCTGCTGGCCGTGCGCGCCGCCGACGGCGCCGGGGCGCTGCGGGCGGCGGGCCTGGACGGGCTGATCCGCAGCGTCGGCCGCGAGTACCCGGACCTCCTGGCCCGGGTCCTGGCGGTGGGCGACACCGGCCCGGCGGCCG
>NZ_MUMF01000623.1 GCF_002155905.1 Streptomyces tricolor
TGCACTCCTGGGAGCGGCAGACCTGCCGCTCCCAGGAGTGCACGACGAACGACAGCAGGATCAGCCGCAGCAGGCTGTCCTCGTCCAGGTCGTGCAGCCGGGCGAGCCCCGCCCCGGTCAACGGCATGGTGACGCGTTCCAGCTGGCCGTGCCGGCGGACGGCGTCCCACAGCCGGCTCAGGCCGAGCCACAGGTCCTGGACCCCGGACGAGGCGACGCAGTCGTTGCCCATCCGGCTGTAGGCGACGCCGAAGACCAGGTCCGGCCGGGTGCCGAGGACGGCGACCGTCCCGATCGGATACCGCGCCCGCTTGCCCCGCGGCTTGTCCCGCGGACTCTCCCAGGCCACCGGAGCCACCCCCGCCAGCGCGGCGGCCAGCTCCGCGTCCAGCCGGCCGACGTCCCCCGCGTAGCGACGGGCCAGCAACTGCCCCTGCACGCTGCCGTCGTTGATGACGACACCGTCGTCCACCAGGGTGTCGAAGGTGTCGGTGAACCCCACCACCAGATGGCCGGGCTGCTCGAACAGATCGCCCTCCTCGACCACCACCGTCATGCCGGGGCGCCCGAACTCCTGGCGCACCGCGGCCTGCGGGCGCGCTCGGGCCAGCCCCCAGGCCAGGCACAGCGCCACCGAACCGGCCAGCACCAGCCCGGGCCGCGAGACGACGTCCGGGAACAGCTGGCCGGCGAACTGCACGACGGCCGACACCCCGCCGAAGGCCGCCAGCACACTGCCCGCGAACACCCGCCGCCCGCGCCACGAGCGCGGGAGCCGGCGCCGGGCGGGACGGGACGAGGAACGTCGGCCGGTCAACCGCATGCTTCCCTCCGGAGCGCCTTGGTACGCTGACCGCACTGATGACGGGACGTCACGCGGCGGAGGGGGCGAGGCGCGTGCAGACCCGGCCACCGCACGTCCGCGTGAGCGTCCTGGGCCCGGTCCGGCTGGACGTCAACGGCGCCCCGGTACGCCTCACCCCGCTCACGGCACGCCTGCTGGTCCGCCTGGTCGCCGCGGACGGCGAGGCCGTCACCGCGCGCCGGCTGTACCGGGACGTCTGGCAGCACACCGTGGAACTGCCCCACCAGGACCTGCGCAACCGCAACGAGGTGCAGAAGCGGATCCTGGAGCTGCGGCGCGCGTTCGACCAGGCCGGGCCGGGCCACGGCACCCGGATCGTGCGCACCGGCCAGCTGCCGACCGCGCGCGGGGCCGAGAGCACCTACCGGCTGGACCTGTCCGACGACGAACTGGACAGCGCCGAGTTCACCCGCCTGGTGGGCGACGCGCTGCGCGCGGCACCCGCCTCGGCCGTCCGGCTGCTCACCGACGCGCTGCGGCTCTGGCGCGGCCGGCCGCTGACCGAGGCGCTGGACGAGGAGTTCGCGAGCGCGCCGGTGCGGCGGCTGAACCGGCTCAGGGAGACCGCGCTGCGCGAACTGATCGCCGGACACACCGCGCTGGGCCGCTACGACCTCGCCCTGCCGGTCGCCGAGCAGGCCGCCCGGGAACGGCCGGACGACCCCGAGGCCGCCGCCACCCTGGCCCGGCTGAACGCCCGGCTGCGCGAGCGGCACGGCGACGAACTGCTGCGCCACACCCTGCGCGGGCTGCGAGTGGACGTCGTCGTGCTGCGCGGCGACCTGTTCGACCAGGAGGACGCCAACCTGGTCGTGGGCTTCTCCGACACCTTCGACACCTCCACCGACGACGTCGTGATCAGCCGGGAGAGCGTGCAGGGCCAGCTGGTCGACCGCCTCTTCGACGGCCGGCACCGGCTGCTGGACGCCGCCCTGCGCCGCGGGCTGAAGGACGTCATCCCGCTGGCCACGGAGAGCGTCCGGGCGAAGCGCCGCGGCCGGCGCACCCGCTATCCGATCGGCACCGCGGTGGCGGTCCCCGTCGGCAAACGCCGGGTCTTCGCCCTCGCCTACTCCCGGCTGGGCAACGACCTGCGGGCCCGGTCCGCCCCGGCCGACCTCAGGCTGAGCCTGGAACGCCTGTGGCCGTCGGTCGCCCTGCACGGCCTGTTCAAACCGGTGGCGATCCCGCTGATCGGCGCGGGCCTGTCCCGCCTCGTCGAGCTCGACCGCACCCAGCTCCTGCTGCTGATCGTCGAGACCTTCACCCGGAGCCTGGGCCAGGACCCCGCCGTCTGCCCCGAGCTGCGCGTCGTCATCCGCGCCGACGAGCTGGAGCGGACCGACCTGTCGGCGGTCGAGGCCTTCCTGCGGCGGGTGGACGAGCGGGGGCCGGCACTCCCGCCGACCGGCATCGGCTGATCTGTTCACGCCTCCCAGCAAAGCCCCGGGGGCGCTTCCGCCGACAGCCTCCGCCCGCTTCCGGAGCGCTTCCGGCCCGCCCGGCGCGCGCATCCGGCCGTGTGCCGCCGGCGGGAGGAGAACCCGGGGGCGCGGAAACCGCCGAGCGGCGGGTGAAGCGGGGCCCCGGTGGTCAGGATGGAAGCATGGGATTCCATGTCGACTCCGAGGCCGGGCGGCTGCGCCGCGTCATCCTGCACCGGCCGGATCTGGAGCTCAAGAGGCTCACCCCCAGCAACAAGGACGCCCTGCTCTTCGACGACGTGCTCTGGGTGCGCCGGGCGCGCGCCGAGCACGACGGGTTCGCCGACGTACTGCGCGACCGCGGGGTGGAGGTCCATCTCTTCGGGGACCTGCTCGCCGAGACCCTGGCGCTCCCCGAGGCCCGCGCACTCGTCCTGGACCGGGTCTTCGACGAGAAGGAGTACGGCCCCCTCGCCACCGGCCACCTGCGCGCCGCCTTCGACCGGATGACCCCGGGGGAGCTGGCGGAGGCCCTGGTCGGCGGCATGACCAAGCGGGAGTTCCTGGCCGGGCACGCGGAACCGACCTCGGTCCGCTTCCACGTCATGGAGCTGGACGACTTCCTGCTCCGCCCGCTGCCCAACCACCTGTTCACCCGGGACACCTCGGCCTGGATCTACGACGGGGTCTCCATCAACGCCATGCGCTGGCCCGCCCGGCAGCGCGAGACCGTCCACTTCGAGGCGATCTACCGCCACCACCCGCTGTTCCGTGACGAAACGTTCCGCGTCTGGTCCCGGGGGCAGGCGGACTACCCCTCCACCATCGAGGGCGGTGACGTGCTGGTGATCGGCAACGGCGCCGTGCTGATCGGCATGAGCGAGCGCACCACCCCGCAGGCCGTGGAGATGCTGGCGCACAAGCTGTTCGCGGCCGGCTCGGCGCGCACCATCGTCGCGCTCGACATGCCGAAGCGGCGCGCCTTCATGCATCTCGACACGGTGATGACCATGGTCGACGGCGACACCTTCACCCAGTACGCGGGCCTCGGCATGCTCCGCTCGTACACCATCGAACCGGGCACCGGCGAACGCGAGCTGAAGGTCACCGACCATCCCCCGGAGCACATGCACCGCGCGATCGCCGCCGCGCTCGGCCTCGGCGAGATCCGGGTGCTCACCGCCACGCAGGACGTGCACGCGGCCGAGCGCGAGCAGTGGGACGACGGCTGCAACGTCCTCGCCGTCGAACCCGGCGTGGTCGTCGCCTACGAGCGGAACTCCACCACCAACACGCATCTGCGCAAGCAGGGCATCGAGGTGATCGAGATCCCGGGCAGCGAGCTGGGCCGGGGCCGGGGCGGACCGCGGTGCATGAGCTGTCCCGTAGAGCGAGACGCCGTATAGAATTGCGAAGTCTCGTATAGAATTCCAATGTCCCTCGTAGTCATACATTGGAGCGCCCCGCCATGGCGACTGTCCCGACCGCCCTCGCCGGCCGCCACTTCCTCAAGGAGCTGGACTTCACCGAGGAGGAGTTCCGCGGCCTGGTCGAGCTGGCCGCCGAGCTGAAGGCCGCCAAGCAGGCCGGGGCCGAGACCCAGTATCTGCGGGGCCGGAACATTGCGCTGATCTTCGAGAAGACCTCGACGCGCACCCGCTGCGCGTTCGAGGTCGCCGCGGCCGACCAGGGTGCCCACACCACCTACCTGGAACCCTCCGGCTCGCAGATCGGACACAAGGAGTCGGTGAAGGACACCGCCCGCGTGCTGGGCCGGATGTACGACGCCATCGAGTACCGGGGCGACAGCCAGGCCAAGGTCGAGGAGCTGGCCGCGCACGCCGGTGTGCCCGTCTACAACGGCCTCACCGACGACTGGCACCCCACCCAGATGCTCGCCGACGTGCTCACCATGACCGAGCACAGCGCGAAGCCGCTGCGGAAGATCGCCTTCACCTACCTCGGCGACGCCCGCTTCAACATGGGCAACTCCTACCTGGTCACCGGCGCCCTGCTCGGCATGGACGTGCGGATCGCCGCCCCGAAGTCCTACTGGCCCGCCCAGGAGATCGTCGACCGCGCCCGCGCGCTCGCCGCCACCAGCGGCGCCCGCGTCACCCTCACCGAGGACGTCGCCGAGGCCGTCGCGGGCGCCGACTTCGTCGCCACCGACGTCTGGGTCTCCATGGGCGAGCCCATGGAGGTCTGGGACGAGCGGATCGCGGCCCTGACCCCCTACGCCGTGACCATGGACGTGCTCCGCGCCACCGGCAACCCGGACGTGAGATTCCTGCACTGCCTGCCGGCCTTCCACGACCTCGGCACCACGGTGGGACGGCAGATCTACGAGACCCACGGCCTCAGCTCGCTGGAAGTGACGGACGAGGTCTTCGAGTCCGCCCACTCGGTCGTCTTCGACGAGGCCGAGAACCGCCTGCACACCATCAAGGCGGTGCTGGTGGCCACACTCGCCAGGGAAACCCTTGCCTGACCCGCCTCACCAGGCCTTATCCTGACCGGCGGCCCGGAACCACCCCTTCCACAGTCGTCGCCGCGCCGCTATCACCGGCGCCCGCACCACCAGAAACGAGCACCACCCGCATGCCCGCTCCCCGCATCAAGTCCCCGCACCTGCTCGTCGCCGAATCCGGAGCCGACCGCGAGGGACACGGCCTGAAGCGCACCATGGGCCTCTTCCAGCTCATCTGCTTCGGCGTCGGCGCCATCGTCGGCACCGGCATCTTCGTCGGCCTCTCCGACTCGGTCGCCCAGGCCGGCCCGGCCGTCGTCGTCTCCTTCGTCCTCGCCGCGATCACCTGCGTCTTCACCGCCCTCTCCTTCGCCGAGCTGGGCGGCGCGATCCCGGTCTCCGGCTCCTCGTACTCCTTCGCCTACGCCGGCCTCGGGGAGTCCACCGCCTTCCTCGTCGGCTGGTGCCTGCTGCTGGAGTACGGCATCTCCATCTCGGCCGTCGCGGTCGGCTGGAGCGAGTACGTCAACGAGCTGCTGCACAGCCTCGCCGGCGTCCGGCTCCCGGCCGCCCTGTCCGCGGGCCCCGGCGACGGCGGCCTCGTCAACCTGCCCGCCGTGCTCGTCATCGCCATGGCCTCCGTGCTGCTGGTGCGCGGGGTGCGGGAGAGCGCCCGGGCCACGGCCGCCATGGCCGCCGTGAAGCTGGCCATCCTGCTGGCCTTCTGCGCCATCGGCTACAGCGCCTTCAAGGACGGCAACCTCACCCCGTTCTCCCCGGCCGGCCTCGGCGGCATCGGCGCGGGCACCACCGCCGCGTTCTTCTCCTACATCGGCTTCGACGCGATCACCACCGCCGGTGAGGAGGCGAAGAACCCGCGCAGGGACATCCCGGTCGCGATCCTCGTCTGCATGGGCGTGGTCACCCTGCTCTACTGCGCGGTCGCGCTCGCCGCGATCGGCGCCATCGGCGGCGACCAGGTCGCCGGCCGCCCCGCCGCCCTCTCCCACGTCGTCAACGAGGTCACCGGCTCGACCGTCGGCGGCGGCGTGATCGCCTTCGGCGCGGTCGTCGCCATCGCCTCGGTCGTCCTCGCGGTGATGTACGGCCAGACCCGCATCCTGATGTCGATGTCCCGGGACGGCCTGATCCCGCGCGTCTTCGAGAAGGTGTCCCCGCGGACGGCCACGCCGGTCGCCGGCACGCTGATCGTCGCGGTCGTCTTCGCGGTCCCGGCGGCCTTCGCCTCCCTGGACGCCGTGATGAACCTGTGCACCATCGGCACCCTCGCCATCATGGCCGTCGTCAACATCGCGGTGATCGCCCTGCGCCGCCGCGAACCGGGCCTCAGGCGCAGCTTCCGGGTGCCGCTCTACCCGGTGGCCCCGCTGCTCGGCGTCGGCTTCTGCCTGTACCTGATGTACGAGACCGGCTGGCAGACCTGGTTGCAGTTCGCCGTGTTCCTCGCGGTGGGCCTGCTGGTCTACGGCGCCTACGGCCGCCGGCACTCCACGCTCGCCGCCGCCGCGCGGGACGAGGTCACGCCGGCCGCCGCTGAGCGGGAACCGCAGGCAGTCTGAACCACACCGCCTTGCCCGACGGGGTGGGGCGGTGACCGCAGGACGAGCTGAGGGCGCGGATCAGCAGCAGCCCGCGCCCGCCCTCCTGCCAGACGTCGGGCTCCTCGATCACCGGCCGGGTCAGCTGGCCGGGCGGCGCCGGGTCCGGGTCGTGCACCTCGACCTGGCAGCCGGTCGGCGCCAGCTCCACCACCAGCTCGATCGGGCCGCGCCCGGCGGTGTGCTCCACCGCGTTGGCCACCAGCTC
>NZ_MUMF01000624.1 GCF_002155905.1 Streptomyces tricolor
GTTTCGGAAGCTTCCGAAACCGGCCCTTGATCATTTCTGCGGCTCGGCCGGGCCACTACGGCCGGCCCGGCCGCGAGGGGGGCGCCTCAACCGTTCGCCCGCGCCCGCTCGCCGATCCCCGGCTCCCGCCCGACCGGAGCATCTGGCCGGCGGCCAGGTCGCGATAGAGGGCATTGCCGGCCAGCAACTCCTCGTGGCGTCCGCCGGCGGCCGTGCGGCCGTCCTGGAGCACCACGACATGGTCGGCGTGCTGCACGGTGGACAGACGGTGCGCGATGACCAGCAGCGCGCATTCCTGGGCGATGTCCTTCATGACGGTGGTGAGCGCCGATTCGTTGATCGCGTCCAGGTGGGAGGTGGGCTCGTCCAGGAGGAGCAGCGAGGGGCGGGCCAGCAGGGCGCGGGCGAGGGCGACACGTTGCCGTTCGCCGCCGGAGAGGTTGCTGCCGCGTTCACCGATGACGGCGGACAGGCCCCCGGGCAGCCGGTCGACGACCTCTTCGAGGCGGGCCAGTTCGACGACCTCCCGGATCTCCGCGTCCGTGGCGTCGGGCACGGCGTAGGCGATGTTCTCGCGCAACGTGCCGTGGACGACATGGGTGTTCTGGTCGACCACGGCGATGCGCCGGCGGCAGGCGTCACGAGTCAGCTCGGTCGCGGGCCGCCCGTCGAACAGCAAGGCGCCCGCATCCGGCTCGTAGAACCTCGCGATCAGGGCGAACACCGTGCTCTTGCCGGCGCCGGACCGGCCCACCAGGGCCACGTGCCGGCGCTGCGGGACAGTGAACGAGACACCGCGGAGGACCGGCCGCTCGGGGGCGTAGCCGAAGTGGACGTCGCGCAGGGCGAGGACGGGCGGTTCGCGGGTGCCGGACGGTCCGGTCGGCCGCCGTGCGGGCGGGCGGTCCGCCGGGTTCCGGGGCGCGGCGGGTTCCACCGGAAGGCGGAGTGCCTCGTCGATGCGCTGATAGGCGCCCATGCCGCGTTGGACGAGGCCCATGGCGCGGAAGACGGAGGACAGCGGCAGGACGAGGTACGAGGCGTACAGGAGGAACGCGACGAGGTCACCGAGCGAGCCGGCCCGTCCGCCGACGCGCAGCCCGCCGACGACCAGGACGATGAGGAAGGAACCCTGGACGGCGAGTTCGACGGCGGAGCTCATCACGGAGGCGAGCTTCGCGGTGCGCACCCCCGCGCCGTAGGCCGCATCCACGCGGGCGCCGATGCCGGCCACCTCCCGCTCCTCGGCGCGGTGCACCCGGACCATCGGCAGGGCGCTCAAAGCGCGTTCCATGTCGGCGGCGACGGCACCGACCGCGCCCTGCATGTGTTCGGACGCGTTCCTGATGCCCGTGAGCAGCGAGGCGACCACCACGGCCGCCGCTGCCACGGTCACGGCGACCAGGAGCAGCAGCAGCGGGTCCAGCCACGCCATGAGGGCGATCGCCCCGGCGGCGACCAGGCTTCCCGTCACGAGGTCGACCAGGGCCTGCGAGACGACCTCCCGCAGCAAGGTGGTGTCGGCCGTCACCCGGGAGATGAGGTCGCCGCCCCGGTGGCGGTCGTATTCCCTCATCTCCAGCCGGAGCAGCCGGCCCACCAGCCCGTGCCGGAGCTGCCGTACGACGCCTTCGCCCATCCGTTCCAGAAGGAAGCGTCCCGCTGCGCCCGTCACCGCCTCGACCGCGAACAGCGCGCCCAAGAGCGTCAGCAGCGGCCAGACGACCTGTCCGCGGCCGCTCGCGTCCACGGCCTGCTTGGCGACGAGTGGCTGAGCCAGTCCCAGGGCCGACCCCACCAGGGTCAGGACGACGGCGACGGCGATGGCGCCCCGGTGCCCGGCGGTGAGCCGGTACATCGTGACCACCGCCGCCAGGGTGGACCTGCCGGATCCGGCGGCATCGGCCCGGCCGCCGTGCGGGACCGTCGCGCCGGTCATCGGCCGGTGGGCCGTGGGAGCGGGTCGACCGCCACCAGCCGGGCGAAGTAGTGGTGCGGGACGCCCTCGCCGACGGGACGGCCCTCGGCCTCGATCCAGGCGTGCGCGGTGAAGGGCGGGGTGACCCGTACACCGGTGCACCAGGTGGGCCATGTGCCGCCGAGCCGGCACAGCAGCGCCGCTCCCAGGGAGCGCGGCAGGCATCCCTTGGGTCCGGCGCAGCGCAGGCTGGCGGCGCACATGGCGTCGCGCGCCTTGCGGGCCTGTGCCTCGGTCGCCGGCGCGGCGCCGCGCCGCAGGACGCCGAGCACGGTGCGGATGTGGCGGGGCGGCAGCAGGGCGACGGCGAGGGCCGGGAGCAGGACGAGACGGGCGGTCAGGCGTCGGGTCAGAGGCACACCGGCAGGCCGCTCCAGGGCGCTGGGCGTCGTCATGAGGCGAGCCCCGAGTCGCGCAGCTTCCGTACCAGCGCCTCGACGTCCTGCAGGGCCTCGGCCTGGCCGATGTCGAACTCCCGGACCAGGGCGGCGGCCGCGTCCGCCTCCTTGCCGCCGTTCAGCAGCGTCCGCACCACCAAGGCGGCCGTCGGATTCAACTCCCAATAGGTGCCGGCCTGTTCGTCCAGCAGTACGGTGCCGTAGTCGGTCTCGGCCGTGGAGACGTTGTCGCCGAGGCGCAGGGGCATGTGAGGGGCCTTTCTGGCGTGTTCGACAGGGGGTGCGGTCAGGGCTGCGGGACACGGGTGCGGCCGCGGGCCAGCCCGCGCAGCCACACCTCCGCGGCGATCGTGGAGTAGAGGATGGCGTCGGAGAGCCCCGGGGAGGCGGGCCGCCGGGCGAGGCGGCGCAGCCGGGCGCCGTCCACCAGGCCCAGCTGCGCCAGCTGCGAGTCCTCCCACAGGGCCAGCAGGTCGGCGCGGTGTTCCCGCAGTCCGTTGGAGGCGTCCATGGAGGCCGTGGCCTTGTTGCTCCGGCGCAGGCACGGCTCGGGCACGATGCCGCGCATCGCGGCACCGAGGACGGGCTTGTACCGCCAGGGCGTGACGCGCTCGCCGGGGCGTACGGCGAGGCACGCCTCGATGACGCGGTCGTCGAGGAACGGAGAGGCCATCGGCAGGCCGGCGCGGGCCGCCATCCGGTCCCACTGCCGGATGACGCGGGTGCACGAGCGGATCTGTTCGAGGTCGGTGTGGAGTCCGCGGTCCGGATGCAGGGGAGAGGCCGTCGCGGCGGCATCGAGCAGTGCCCGGCGGGCCATCCGCTCGGCCTCGGGAGTCATCCAGTCGAACAGGCGCGGGGCCATGCCCCAGCCGAGACCGGTCGCGACCGACGGGGGCAACGGGCCACGCAGGTCGGCGGCGGCGTCGGCGAGCCACTTCCGGTACGGCCGGCCGTCGGCGAGAGCGCGCAGGGTGCCGCCGAGCGGCCATTGCCACAGCGCCCGGAACCCGCGCAACTGGCGCAGGGCGAACAGCGGACGGGTGCGCAGCAGCCGGTGGTAGTACGCCTCGGAGCACCATGCCACGTGGTCGCCGCCGATGCCGGTCAGATGCAAGCGGCTGCCACGCGCGGCGAGGCCGGGCAGATGGTGCAGGACCCGGGAGCGGTCCATGACGCCGATGGTGGGTTCGTCGAGAAGGTCGTCGATGCCGAGCAGGTCCTCGTACACCAGCGGCGAGGCGTCGGCGTCCCAGACCACGTGCTCGACGTCCGGCAAGTACTCCATCGCCCGCTCGGCCCAGGCCAGGTCGGTGTCCGCCGGATCCCGTCCCGGCCACGTACTGGCCACCACACGGGCCGGAGAGCGGTCGGCCAGGAAGCAGACGGAGGTGGAGTCCAGACCACCGGACAGGTCGCAGCTCACCACGCCGCCCTGACGGGTGCGGGCGCCGACGGCCTCCTCCAGTGCCGTGCGGATCAGGGGCGCCGCCGCGGCAAGCGGCAGGACCGGCTCCGGCGGTGTCCACCACCGCGTGTGCCGTGCGGTCCGCCCGTCCGCGGCGACGACCACGGCGGCCTGCGGGGGAACGGCGGTGACCGCACGCCACATCGATGTCTCGAACAGCGGGTACGGGGTGGGCCACAGCAGCCTGACGGCCAGTTCCTCCACGTCGGGCTCCAGGCCCAGGACGGCGGCGAGCGTGTCGGCGCGGGTCGCGGCCACGCGCACGCCGTCGAGTTCGGCGTGGAAGACGAGTCGCAGTCCGGAGGCGGTGCCCTGCACCCTGATCTGTCCGTCGAGGGCGCCGACGAGGTGGAAGCTGCCGGGGAGGGAGCGGGCCAGTGCGTCCAGCTCCGCGAGATCACGCAATCGTGCGGCCCGGCGCCGCAGTTCGCCGGCGTCGACCGGGCAGCAGCCGACGACGGCGAGGGCGGCGTCGCCGGCGCGCGCCGTGACGATCTCGTCGTCGTGCCAGTGGCCGACCAGCCAGGGCCGGCCCGACGCGTGCGCGAGGGTACGGCTTCCGGGGCGGGTGAAGGAGCGGGCCGCGGCGGCCGCGTCCGCACGGTCCGTGAAGACCGCGAAGTGCGCGTCGCCGGGGCCCGTCCCCGCACTTCCGTGCAGTTCAGTCATGACGTCGGGTCAAGGACCGTCGGTCGTCAGTTCTTGCTCAGGATCAGCCGGTCGTTGCCGGAGCGCTGGAGGAGCCCCGTCTCCTTCCGGAAGGTACCGAGCCGGACGAGCGTGGGTGCCTCGTACGCCTTCTTCATCATCACTCCTCACCTAGAGGTTCCGCGAGGCCTCCCTGACCGGCGGCCCAGGGGACTGGCCCATGAGCTGCCGGTCGGCACAGGGCTCATCGGGAGCCCGGGCCAGGAAGCGGACGCAGCAACAGCTAGCTGCAGAGCGTGAGAACGGGGCAAGAGCCCCGATAAAGATCGCATAATATGCAAAATCTGGATCCCTGGAGTTGCGCACCCGCTCCCGGTCCGGTCGGAGCCGGCGGAGCGTGGCCGTGCGACCTGGCTGCACACGTGCTCGAATGAACGTTTTGACGTGCGCCCCGGCAGCTGCTCGCCGCACCTGCCGGGACGCGTCCGACGACGGCCGCGGGCGGGCGCCGCCGGGGCGCGCTTCCTGCCCTTCGACGTGCTCCCCCTCGTGTCGCTCCGCCCTGGATCGTTCATCGGAAACCTCACCGGCGGGGCCGCGCGCGGACGACGGGTGCGGCCCTACGCCGCGCGACGCCACCGGGCACGGGCCGTCCGCGTCGGTCCGGCGCGCAGCTGGGCCAGAGCCGCGCCCACGAGAACGGCGCCGATTCCGGCGCCCTGCACGGCCGTCACCCGCTCTCCGAGCAACAACAGCCCCGTCCCGCTGCCGGCGACCACCTCCACCGTGGACAGCACGCTCGCCGTGGCCGGTGCCAGGAAGCGCTGCGCCGCCAGCGCGCAGAGGCAGGCCAGCAGTGTGGAGACGACGGCGGTCCACAACAGCACCGCCCACACCGGCACCACCGTCACCTCGCCCACCCGGGCCGGGGCACCCAGCCGCCGGTAGGGAAAGGCGCCGACCGGACGCGCCAGGTCGACCACCACCGCGCCCGCGCTGACGCCGAGCGCGGTCACGGCCGTGGCGTCGCGCCGGGCCAGCGCCCGCCCGGCGAGCAGGAACCGCAGGGACAGCGCGACCGCCGCCCCCAGAGCGGTGAGCACCCCGACTCCGTCCAGCCGCAGCCCCGACCACACCTGCCCCACCAGCAGCAGCCCCGTCACCACCAGGGCCGTGCCCAGCCAGACGGGCGCCGGCTGCCGCACCCCGCGCAGCAGCCGGAGCCACACCACCACGATCACCGGCGCCAGGAACTGCAGCACCACGTAGACACCGACCGGGATGCGGGCCACGGAGATCGCGCACAGGGTCTGCACGCCCGCGAAGGACCCCGCTCCCAGAGCCGCCAGCACGGGCCAGTCCCGCGGCGCGACCCGCAGGCCGCGCGGACTCCGGATCAGCGCGACCGCCAGCAGCGGTACCCCGGCGAGGCTGAGGCGGGCCTGGCTGATCTGCACCGGGGTGAGCCCGGCCTCGCCGAGCACCTTGGTCGCCGCCCCGCCGGTGCCGAAGCAGCAGGCCGACAGGAGGGCGAGCGCGACGCCCGCGCCGGTCCGGCGGGCCGCCCCGCTCAGGGGCCGCCCTCCCTGTCCGCACCCGGGAAGAACCGGCGGTCGTAGGAGCCCAGCGGCCGCAGCTGCGACCACCACTGCGCCTGTGCGTCCCAGTGCGCGTGGAAGGGCCGGCCCACCAGCCCGCTCTCCCGTGCCTGGAGGTAACGCAGCGCGAACGCCCGTTCTCCGCCCGGCAGTTCCGTCACCCCGTCGACGATCACCTTGCCCTCGGTCGTCGACATCACCGGCCCGCGCGCGGTGCGCCCGAGCCCGGAGAGCGCCTCGACGGCGTCCCGGTGGATCTCGTAGGCGCGGTGCAGCGGCAGCCCGAAGTAGCGCTGGGCGCCGGTGTCCCGTTCCACGAACAGGTAGTACGGATGGACGCCCAGGGCGACCTGTACCCGCCAGGACTCGGCCCAGGTCTCGGCGCTGTCGTTCACATGCCGTATCACCGGCGCCTGCGAGCGCAGCTGGGCGCCGGTGCCGCGCAGCGCGGCCAGGGCCGCCCGCGTGGTGTCCGGGGCCAGTTCGCGGGGGTGGGAGATGTGCAGCATCACCGCCAGATGCCGTCCCGCGGCCACCACCCGTTCGAGGAGGCGCAGCAGCGCCGGGGCGTCGGGGGCGGCGGTCAGCCGGGCGGGATGGAACAAGGGGGCCTTGGTCCCGATGCGCACGGTGACGACGTGTTCCAGGCCGGGCGCGAGGAGGGCGTCGACGTACGGCCGGAGCATCTCCGCGCGCATGACCAGCGGGTCGCCGCCGGTGAAGAGCACGTCGGTGACCTCGGGATGACGGCGCAGGTACGCGGTCATCGCGGCCGGGCCGTCATCGGCCATGCGCAGGTCCGGCTCACCCACGAACTGTGCCCAGCGGAAGCAGTAGGCGCAGTAGCTGTGGCAGGTCTGCCCCTGCCGCGGGAAGACGAGCACGGTCCGGGCGTACTTGTGCTGGAGGCCGTCCACCGGGCTTCCGTCCGGTCCGTGCGGAACGTTGCGGGTGAGCTGGTCGCCCGGATGCGGATTGAGCTGCCGCCGTACCTCCGCGACGGCCGCGCGCAGCGCCCCCGGCGACGCCAGCGCCTGCTCCACCGCCGTGTACTGATCCGGTGTCACCATGTCGCGGTGCGGGAACACCAGCCGGTACAGCGGATCGTCGGGCGCGTGCGACCAGTCGATCAGCTCGTCCACGACATGCCCGCTGACCTTGAACGGCAGGATCCGCGCGACCACGTCCACGTCGTGGGCGAGCTGCTCGTCCCCGCACCGCTCGCGCACCAGTGCGGCCAGGCGCCGCCCGGAGAGCGTGCGCGTGCCCACGGGGGATGGGGCGACGGTGTGCACCGCGCTCATGCGGCGATCCAGTACCGGGTGAGGTGGCGGCGTTCGTCCGCGTACTGTGAACGTGCGTGCAGCATCCGCTGGTTGTCCCAGATCAGCAGTGCCCCGTCCGGGACGAGCACCCGGGTGCGGTGCCGGGCGAACAGCTCGCCGACCCGATGCGCGAGGTCGATGCCCCGCTGCCCCAGCGGCAGGTGCTCCGGTGGCGGGGCGGCGTCCAGGGGAGCGTCGTAGTCGGCGGCCGTGAGCAGGTTGTAGCTGAACCGCAGGACGGGCCGCTTCCCGTCGTACGACAGCATCGGCACGGTCACCGGCCGGTGGCCCTCCCGGTCGGCGTCCGGTCCGGGGAAGGCGACGGCGGTGCCGGTCAGCAGCGCCCTGTCCTCCGCACCGAGCAGTTTCAGCAGGGTGTGCAGGTCCAGCAGGTCGGTGTGGCCACCGCCGCAGCGGGCCTGGCGGTGGCAGTACAGGGCCAGGTAGCGGGGACTGGGGTCCCAGCCGGGCGCCTCGGTGTGGGCCTGGATGGTGTTGCGGCTCTGGGAATAGGCCCGGCCCTCATGGCCGGGGCGGTGGACGACCTCGTGCTCGACGGTGCCCGTGTACTGCGGCAGGAAGCGGCCGATCCGCTGCAACAACTCGATGGCGTGGCGCTGCCCGCCGAGCCGTTCCACGACGACGTAACCGTCCTGCTCCAGCCGGTCCGGACCGGAGGCCAGGCGGCCGGCGGCAGGGTGTGGCGCTGTCAAAGCGTGCCTCCCTTCGGCATGTCACCCGTGTCGGGGCACGATGCCGGAGCACCCCCGTCGTCCGGAGCGCACCCCGGCACCACGCGGCCCATCCTCGGCGGCCGAGGAGGGCGGGGCAACGCGGGGTGACCGCTTCCGGACACCGGCGCACGAGCGGACCGCCACGGCCGGAATCCGGCGTTCCACCGCCCGTGTCGAGGCAGGAGACCGCCGGCGCCGCCCCGGTGCCCCGGACACCACCGGGGACCCCCGGCCCGCTGAGGACGACCGGTCTCCCACGCACGGTCTCGGCCGGACGGCCGGAAGGTTCCCCCGTCACCTTTTGCGAGACCTCACCTCTTCCAGGCCGCGCAACGGGGACTTGGGCCTTCGGCCCCGGCACGACTTCCCCTTGCCGCCGATCAGGCGTCCTCGTCGGCCCGGTCTCCGGGGGACCGCCGTTCCAGGACTCCGACGAGGGCCGAGGCGACGCGGGCGACGGCGTGGTCGTCGTCGTGGGCGAGCTGGCGCAGGACCTCCCGCACGGTGGGTCCCGCGAGTTCGACCAGCGCCTGCACGAGGCGGATCCGCGTTGCGGAGTCCGCGGTGGGCGCGGCGAGTTCATCGACCAGAGCGGTCGTGATCCGGTCCGCGCACCCGGGGTCCTGGGACAGCGTTCCCAGCACCTCCGCCGCGTCCACGTCGTGGGAGCCCTCGACCACCATGCCGACCAGTGCGGGAACGGCTGCGGCCACGCCCTGCCTGCCCAGGGCCAGGGCGGCGTGCCCGCGTACCGTCGTGTCCGGGTCCCCGAGGGCGTCCGCGAGCGCGGCGGCCGCACCCGGAGCCCCGGGCATCCCGGCGATCGCCAGCACCGCGCGCCGCCGGACGGCGACGTCCTCCGACCGCGCGCCGGCGACCAGCGCTGCCACGCCGTCACCGCCCGCTCGGGCGAGCGCCCAGCGCAGCGCGCCTGCGACATGGGGGTCGGATTCGGTCAGGGCCGCCCCGGCCAGCAGCTCGGCGGGAACCGGCACCTCCTCCGACCGGGCCAGGACGGCCTGCTGTCTGCGCGCGGCGCTGGTCGAGTCGAGCTCCCGCATGAGTGCGACGATGCGCAGCACGCCCTGCCAGTCGGTGGGCGCCGACGCGTCGATCGCACGGAGCCGTTCGAGCAGCTCCCGTTCCCGCGCCAGGCGGTCCTCCGTCCACCGGACGAGGTCGCTGATCAGGGCGGACGGAGTGAAGGCCGGGTCCTCCAGCGCGCGCCCGATCTGCTTGAGCGAGAGCCCGAGGGAGCGCAGGCTCTCCACGTGGAAGATCCTGCGGACGTCCTCGGCGGAGTACTCGCGGTAGCCGCCGACGGTGCGGCCCGTGGGCCGCACCAGCCCCAGGGCGTCGTAGTGCCGCAGCATCCGGGTGCTCACGCCGGAGCGGCGGGCCACCTCGCCGATCAGCAATGCGGGGCCTCCGACGTCTCCGCATCCCTGGCAGCCCCGGTCGTCTCGGCCGTCCCGGTCGTCTGCGTGGGCTCGGCGTCCGCCGGCGCGGCCGAGGCGGCGGCAGCGCGTTCCGGGCCGAGTGCGACCACGCGCCTGGCCTCCTCGACGGCCGCGTCGAAACCGGTTTGCGGGTTCTGCCGGAGCAGCTCGGTGGCACGGGCGTGCGCGGCCACTGCCGGGTCGGGGTTCGCCGCCGCCTTCTCCAGAGCGGGCCTGGTCACGTCGCCGAGGTCGACGAGGGCCCGGCTCAGGCTCAGCTGCACGCTGTGGTCCCCGCGGCCGAGCTGTCGAACCAGCTCGTCCGCCAGCTCGTTCTCCTCGTCCTCGGGCACGAGGGCCACCGCGACGCGCCACGCGGTCCGCGCCACCTCGTCGTCGGAGTCGCGCAACATGTCGCGGGTGATCCAGGCCCACGTGCTCCTGTCGCCAACCTTGGAGAGCGTGTGCAGCGCCTGGCTGCGGGCCTGGGGGCGCTCGGAGCCGAGCTCCCGGCGGATCCGGGGGAGGGCGACCTCGGGCGAGAGGCGGGTCAGCGCCCAGGACAGCATGTCCCGCACGAAGAAGTCCGGCTCGACCGCGCACCGTTCGACCAGCGTCTCCAGGAATGCGGGGTCGGGATTCGAGCCGACCGCCAGGGCCGCCTGGAGCCGGACCGACGAGTCCTCGGCACCCAGGGCGCCGGCCACGCGGGCGTTCTGCGGGGTCACATGGGTCGTGTTGATCGCAACCACCTCCTGCGCCCAAGTGGAAACCTTGTCACCGTGTCAAGGTCAAGCCCAGTGGGTCGCGGCCTGGCACATGGATCACCGGCAGGGCGGTTCCGCCGATGAGTTCGCCGTCCTCGAACGGTCTGTCCGGCGACACGACCGTTCTCGCCAGGAGTGCCATGTCCACCATCCAGCCAGTGATCCTGACCGCCGACCAGGACGCCCTGCTCGACTTCTATACGACATTGTTCGGCGCCGAGCAGATCTTCCGGATACCGGAGGAAGGTCCGGCCTTCTACCTCGGCCTGCGCATCGGCGACACCGACCTGGGGCTGGTGGCCAAGCCGGACGCGGGGACCGGGGCGGCACCGCGGGTCCTGCTCAGCATCGGTGTCGACGACGTCGACGAGACGCTCGGCCGGGTGGAGGCGCTGGGCGGCTCGGTCCGCAGCGGCCCCAACGACATGCCGTGGGGACAGCGCGTCGCCCACATCCTGGACCCCGACGGCAACCCGCTGAACCTGACCCAGCCGATCCCGGCCCGGTGACGCCTTGCCCGCGCGCTCCAGCTCGACGAGGCCGGGCGCGCCCACCTGCCGGACCTGCCCGGGCGGCGAACACCACGCCTCGGGCACGAGCGCGGCACCGCCACGCCGCGCAGCGGATCCCCCGCTTGGTGCCGCGACCATGGACACGCACGCGTGGGAGGGCTGCGGCCCCAGGTTCCCGGCCAACGGGAACCTGGGGCCGCGGGTTCGTCACCGAGGGAGCGAGCGGACCGACGGGCATCACACTCGCTGGTAGCGGAGCGAGGTGCGGCCGGAGCCGTCCGAGAAGATGTCGGCCCGGTACGACTGGCCGACGCTGTCGACCCGCCTCACCTGGAGTCGGATCACGGTCTCCCTGGTCACGGTGATGCGCTCACTGATCGGAGCCGTCGACTGCCTGGCGATGGTCCCACTCAGCGGGGGGTTGTTCATGTGCGTGACCAGACGCTCGCTTTGCGGCACCACGGCGCCATCGGTGGCGTCCCAGAGCCGGGCCTGGATGGACGCGAGGAGGCGATCGTTGCCGTCGCCAGCGATGCGTCCGCGGACGTCCGCGTCCAGCAGGTACGTGCCGGGACGGGGCAGCGTGACCGCCAGAGGCACGTTCACCCACCTTCCGGAAGGAGTCGGTTGCAGGTCCACACGACTTTGCTGCATGTGCTGGACGCCCCCGTCGGGACCCTGCGCGGAGGCGGTGGTGCTGTTCTGCAGGCTGATCACGGCGCCGGCCAGGCAGAGAAGGACGGCCGCGATGACAGCGGAGACGCGGTGTCGGATGAATGGCATGCTTCCTCCCGGACTGATGCCCGATGGACACTGACGTCAGGGTAGGAAACGGAGGATGAGGGGCGTAGTCACTCTTATGAGTGAAGGAGTAGCTCATCGGATAGCCAGTCATATCGGGCGCACAACAGGCGTATCCAAGGACGGTTCGACACCGTCACGCACCTGCGGACGTCAGGGACCGGCCCGCTGGGCGAGGACGTCGAGCGCAGAGCGGATGAGTGTGCTGGAGGTGTGCACGGTGTAGGGGAAGAAGACGACCTTCACGCCGCGCCGGGCGAATTCTGCCTCCAGGTTCTGCCACAGCTCCGTACCGAGCCAGTCGTCACCCTTGAAGATGACGTCGAAGCCCACTTCCTTCCAGATTTCGAGTTTGTCCTCGACGGTGGCGACGAAGACGTCGTCGACGTACCGGACGCTGCGGACGATCTCCAGTCGCTCGGATAACGGCACCACGGGCGGCTGGTTCTTCAGGCGCACCACCAGGTCGTCGGAACAGACGCCGGCGACGAGCCGGTCGCAGTGCTCCCGTGCCTGGCGCAGGATGTTCAGGTGGCCCACGTGGAAGAGGTCGAAAACCCCAGGCGCGTACCCGAGGGTCTCTCCCATCACCGCGCTCCCGTCGGCCGCTTCCCGGCGACCGCGGTCACCTGGAGCGGCTTCGACCGGGGCGTGGTGTTCCTCCCGTCGGTGACGGCGATCGCGTAGCGGTGGCGAGAGCCGCGAGCCACGGAGTCCGTGTACCTCATTTCCGGTCGGTGCCATTCGACCGACCGCTGCTTCGGAGAGGCCACGAGACGCCCGTCCCGGTAGATCAGATACGTCAGTTCCGCGTCGTCCCTGTCCCATGCGGCACGCCAGGTGAGCGTGACCTTGCCCGCGCGGGAGGACTTGCCCGAGAGTCTCGGGGCCGCTTCGGGGGCCTTGTTCCGCGGACCGGTCCCGAAACGCGTCAGGCTCTGCTGTGCTCTGCCGTTGACCGTGGTGAACTCGCCGCCCGCCCAGAGGGTTGTGCCGGCCATCACCAGCGTCCGGGGGCCGACTCCTTCACCGAGTCCGTCGTTGGTGTCGGGGAACCAGTGCAGCAGGCGCTTGTCATCGACCGACTGGGCCAGGAAGTTCCGGCGAGGCCCGTCGGGGAAACCGCCCGGCGTACGGCCGCAGTAGTGGGAATGGGACGCGCTGTAGAGCACGTTCCCGTGCACGACGACCGCCTGGGTGGCGCCCAGGCAGAAGTCCTTCCAGAGCATCGTGCCGTCGGACAGACGTCCGGCGATGCGCCCGTCGAAAATGCCCGTGCCACGGCCCTCGGCTCCCAGATAGAAGCGGGTGCCGCCGCGGGCCAGTGACTTCACCGAGGCTCTCGGCGGAAGCCATTCCGGGAAGGAGGCCACCGTCGAACCGGTCTGGGGATGCACAGCGACCAGCGCCCGCTCGGTCCTGCCGTTGACGTTCTGGAAGTCGCCGCCGACGAGGACCTTTCCGTGGTCCGGTGCGGCGAGGACGGCGCGGACCGGCCCGTCGATGTCCGCCCGGAAAGGCAGGAGCCTGCCTTTCCGGGTGAAGGACGCGAGATGCTTTCTCGGCTTGCCGTTGACGACCGTGAAGTCACCGCCCAGGTACACCGTGCTGCCGGTGGTCTCGATGGCCCGCACCGTGGCCGTCACAGCGGGGCGGAAATCCCTGCGCACCGAGCACGTGGCCGTGTCGAGCGCGACCGCGCTGGCCACTCCGCCGCCGTCGACCCTGCCGAACGAGCCGCCGACGTAGAGCACCTTGCCGTCGGGCGACGCCTTCAACGCCCGCACCGTCGCGGCGCCCCGGGTGAAGCTGTGGGCACACGGCAGAAGTCTGCCGGTCGCGGCGTCGAACGCCGCGAAGTTCTTCCGGGCGGTCTCCTTCTCACCGGGCTTGGCGCCCGGCGGGCGGACCCTGTCGAAGGCGCCGCCGACGTACACGACACCGCGCGCGTACTCGACCGTCCAGACGATGCCGTTCGTCTGCCATGTCGCCAAGGGGGCGGCGGTCAGGAGCTTGGGGCCGCGTGCCTGCGCGCCGACTGCGGTCGTGAGGGAAGCGGCCGCGAGGAGGGCTACCGCACAAGCCGTGGTGACGGTCCTCGTCGTGCTCTTTCTCAGCATGGAACATCCCCAGTCCAGTGTGCGGGGTGACCCGTTCTCTCCCGGCGCAGGCCACTTTCCGAAAGTAGATGCCCGGGCCTCTTCTCACCGGAATCGACAAGCGGGCCCACCGCGAGATCATCCGATCGGCATACTTCTCCGACCGGGGGATGCCGGGGCGGCGCGCTTCACCTTTCCGGCCGCCATGGGAAGCACGAACGGCCTGAGGACAGAGGCCGTCCGCTCACAGATGAGCGGACGGCCTCGTCGGTGTCGCCGCGGCAGGCTGCCGCGCCGTCGGTACGACGGTCAGTACGCCAGCCCCACATGGGCCAGCGCCTGCTTCAGCAGCACCCCGTGCCCGCCCGGCATCTCGCTCTGCACCGCCGGGGAGGCGGCCTCCTGCGGGCTGAACCAGACGAGGTCCAGCGCGTCCTGGCGGGGCCGGCAGTCACCGGTCACCGGCACGATGTAGGCCAGGGAGACGGCGTGCTGGCGCGGGTCGTGGTACGGCGTGATGCCTGCCGTCGGAAAGTACTCCGCGACCGTGAACGGCTGGAGCGAGGCGGGGACGCGGGGCAGGGCGACCGGGCCGAGGTCCTTCTCCAGGTGGCGCAGCAGCGCGTCCCGGACCCGCTCGTGGTGCAGGACGCGGCCGGAGACCAGGGTGCGGCTGACCGTGCCGTCCGGGCCGATACGCAGCAGCAGTCCGATGCTGGTGACTTCACCGCTGTCGTCCACGCGCACGGGCACGGCCTCGACGTACAGGATCGGCATCCGGGCCCTGGCCATCTCCAGCTCGTCCGTGGTCAGCCAGCCGGGCGTGGTTTCGGTCATGTCAGACATTGCTTGATCATACTTTCCGGGTGGGGCGCCCGCTGGGTTCGCGGGCCGGTTCGGATACGGGCGGTCCGTACAGTCGGCGGGCGTTGTCGCGGCCCGTCCAGGCCGCGATCCGCAGGGCGTCGGCCAGGCTCAACTCGTCGGCGTCCACGCGGTCCTGCAGCAGATCGGCGAGTCCCTGCCGGAAGCACAGCGCGCCCAGGTGGTGGAACTCGGCCACACCGTAGGCGTCGGAGCTGTACAGCAGTTTGCGGAACGGGGTGATCTCCAGCGCCTCCTCCAGCACCGCCCGGCAGCGGGCCGGGCCGGTGTGGTGCAGCGCCAGACCGACGTCCAGGTACACCTGCTCGAACACCGCGGACAGATAGGCGGCCTGGCGGTGGTACGGCCAGCAGTGCAGCAGCAGCACCGGGATCGTGCCGGCGGTCCGGTGCAGCCAGTCGGTGAGCAGCGCGGGGTCGGCGCGGTGCAGCCGCAGGTCCGCGTCGCCGAAGCCGGTGTGCAGTTGCAGCGGCAGCCCCAGCTCGACGGCCGTCCACAGCAGGTGCCGTACCAAAACCGGGTCGGCGAGGCGCCCGCCCCGCGCCAGCCAGCGCCCGGCCGCCTCCGTCACCTCGGCCGCGGCCGGGCGCTCCGGGTCCAGCGCGAACCCCGTGCGGTACGCCGCGACCGACTTCACCGCCACCACGCCCGGACGGCGTACGGCCGCCTCGGCGGCGGCCCGGACCTCGGCCGCGTACGCGCCCGCGGCCACGCCCCGCGCCGCCACCGACTCGGCGATCCGCTCCAGCCGGACCACCTCGCAGGCGGCGGCGCCGGCCGCGGCGGCCAGTTCGGCGGGGGTGGTGACCGGGTGCGGGGCGTAGCCGGTGTCCACGCAGAACACCCCGGCCCCGGACGCCCTCAGGAAACGGCGGTTGACCTCCTGCCAGCCCAGCCGCGCACGCCGGGCCACGTAGTCGGCGGGCGGGGCGTGCCGGGGGAGGTCCAGCAGGGGTGCGCAGTGACGGCGGACGGCCACGCCGGCGGGGGTGTCGAAGGGGGAGACGCCGGGCCAGGCCGCGCCCTCGGTGAGCAGGGACGCGAACGCGTCGGCGGTCAGATCGGCCGTGACCGCGCCGTGGCAGTGATGGTCCACCAGCGGCAGCGCGGCGAGGGCCTCGTGGACCGGTCCCGGGGCGGCCATGGTCAGTACGTCCAGCGGTAGGCCGCCGCCACCCGGTCGGGGCCGAGCCCGTCGACGGCCGCCGCCTCGCCGAGCCGTACGGCGGTCACCGCGTCCGCGAGGACCGGGCCCAGCGCGGCCCGCAGCACCGGGTCCGCACGGAACTCCGCGACGGCCTCGGGCAGGGACCGCGGCAGCCGCCGTACGCCCAGGGCCGCCGCCTCGTCGGGGCCGTAGCGGGCCGGGTCGCCGGTGATCTCGCCGGGCAGGACGCGGCCGGCCGCGATGCCGTCGAGCCCGGCGGCGATCACACAGCCCAGGGCCAGATACGGGTTGGCGGCCAGGTCGACCGGTTTGACCTCCATGTTGGCTTCCTGGTCGTGGCGGCCGGCCGTGCCGGTGATCAGGCGCAGGGCGGCCTCGCGGGTCTCGTGGCCCCAGGCGGTGAAGACCCCCGCCCACTGGGAGGGCTTCAGCCGCAGATAGCTGGCCGGGCTCGGCGCGGTGACCGCCGTCAGCGCCGGGAGGCGGGCGAGGACCCCGGCCGCGAAGGACTCCGCCTCGGCCGTCATGCCGTACCGCCGGTCGCCACCCGCGTGCAGGTTCACCCCGTCGCGCCAGCAGGACAGGTGCAGATGGCCGCCGTTGCCGACGCCCTCGGCGGACACCGCGGGCGCGAACGACACCCTGAGGCCGTGCCGCCGGGCCACCGCCCGGATGGTCTGGCGGACCAGCACACTGCGGTCGGCGGCGGCCACCGGGTCCCGCGCGCCCACCGAGATCTCGAACTGCCCGGGCGCGTACTCGGGGTGCAGCTGGTCGACGTCCAGGCCCTGCGCGGCGCACGCGGTCAGCAGATCGGCGGTGTAGTCGGTCAGCCCGACCTGCCGGACCGCGCCGTACGCCGGCCCCGAGACCGCGGGTACGAACTCGCCGGCGGGCGCCGAACCCAGCCCGACGGCCCACTCGATCTCGACCGCCGCCTTGAACGCGAGGCGGTACCGGTCGGCGGCGTCGGTGACGATCCGGCGCAGGAACGTTCGGGCACAGCCGGGGTGCCGGTCCCCCTCCTGGGTGATCCGGTCCACCGGCGCCCAGGCCCAGCCGGGCTGCCCGGCCAGCGCCACCAGCTGGTCGAGGTCCGGGTAGAGCCGGAGGTCGCCGTCGGGGGAGCCGAGGACGTCGGTGGTGACGACGGAGTCGTGGGCGAGGAAGGTGTCGAACACCGGGGACATGCCGACGCCCCAGGACACGGCCGCCTCCAGCCGTGCCGTGGGGATCGTCTTGACCCGGCCGATGCCCGCCGTGTCGACGTACGCCAGCACGATGCCGGCCACGCCCCGCTCGGTCAGGTCGGCGGTGAGGGCGGCGGCCCGGCGCAGGTCGCCGGGCCGGCCGCCCGGCACGGGGTCGGC
>NZ_MUMF01000625.1 GCF_002155905.1 Streptomyces tricolor
GGGAGGCGCCGGGGGTGGTGTACCGGTGCTGGGCGGAGGCCGAGGACGGCCGTCTGCCGGCGTTTCCCGCGCCCGAGATCAAGGTGGCCGACCTGACCGCGTTCGCCCTCCAGGCAGCCTGCTGGGGCGATCCGGACGCCTCTGGGCTGGCGCTGCTGGATCCGCCGCCGGGCGGGGCGATGGCGGCGGCGCGGGCCGCTCTCGCGGGCGTGGGCGCGGTGGACTCGGCGGGGCGGGCGACGGAGCGCGGGGCGCGGTTGGCTCGGCTGGGTCTGCACCCTCGGCTGGGACGGGCCCTGATGGACTCGGCTCCGTTGGTCGGGGTGGGCCAGGCCGCGGAGGTCGTCGCCCTGCTGAGTGAGGAAGCGCCACGGGAGTACGGGGATGATCTCGCCGGTGCGTTGCGGGCCGCTCGGCGTGGGGGTGACGCCTATGCGGGGCGGTGGCGGGCGGAGGTGCGGCGGCTGCGGGCCGTCGCCGCGGAGTACGCGGGCCCGGCCGAGGACGCCGGGGGCGGCTGGGCGGACGCCGAGGAGGACGGCCGCGTCGGGCTCGTCGCCGCTCTCGCCTTCCCCGAGCGTGTCGCCAAGGCCGACGGCGGTTCGTATCTCATGGTCTCCGGCAGCCGTGCCGAGGTCGCCGACGGCACCGGGCTCCGCGGTGCCCCCTGGATCGCCGTCGCCGTGGCCGACCGCCCCGTCGGCAAGGGGCACGCGCGCGTGCGGCTCGGAGCCGTCGTCGACGAGGAGATCGCGCGGCTCGCGGCCGCCTCCTTGCTCGAGGAACGCGAGGAGGTGCGCTGGGCCGACGGGGACGTCCTCGCCCGGCGCGTCGAGCGGCTGGGGGCGGTCGAGCTGGCCGTGCGGCCGCTGACGGACCCCGGCCCCGCCCTCGTCCGTGCCGCCCTGCTCGACGGGCTCCGGCAGGACGGGCTCGGGCTGCTGCGCTGGTCGGCGGAGGCGGAGGGGCTGCGGCAGCGGCTGGCGTTCCTGCGGGCGCACCTGGGTGAGCCGTGGCCGGACGTGTCGGACGCGGCGCTGCACGCGCGCGTGGACGAGTGGCTGGAGCCCGAGCTGAGCCGGGCCCGGCGGCGGGCCGATCTCGCCCGGATCGACGCGGGGCAGGCGCTCGCACGGTTGCTGCCCTGGGCGAGCGGGGAGGCCGGCCGGCTGGAGGAGCTGGCGCCCGAGCGGATCACCGTGCCGAGCGGGTCCAGGATCCGGATCGACTATCAGGATCCGGAGCGGCCGGTTCTCGCCGTGAAACTGCAGGAGATGTTCGGGCTGCGGGAGACCCCGGCGGTCGCGGGCGTGCCCCTGCTCGTGCATCTGCTCTCGCCCGCCGGACGGCCCGCCGCCGTGACGGCCGACCTCGCGTCCTTCTGGCAGGACGGCTACCGGGCCGTCCGGGCGGAGCTGCGCGGCCGGTATCCCAAGCATCCGTGGCCGGAGGACCCGGCGACCGCCGAGCCCACACGGCACACCAACGCGCGGCTCAGGCGCTGACCTGTGCGGGCCCCGCCGTCTGCGTCGGCGCGGGGTCCCGCGGGCGGCGGGCGCGGGCCTCCAGCCAGAGGGAGAGGGCGAGGAGCAGCACGCCGAGGGCGAGGGAGCCCCGGGGGACGTAGGAGGTGAGGGCCAGGACCAGCGTGCGGTTGTGCTTGACCAGGGCGACCGTGTGGTCGATGTAGTCCTCGCGCATCTTGACGTGCCCGGCGAACGCGGTGACCTTGGCGCGGCCGCCGAGCAGGGTGCCGCCGCGCAGTTCCTCCCGGTGGATCTCCTCGCCGTAGACGGGTGCCCCGGTGACGGGTTCGACCCAGAACCTGCGGACCGTGGAGTACCAGCGGGTGGTGCCCGTCCTGGCGACCGACTCCGGGGTGATGCCCTGCACGGGCAGGGTCTTCGGCATGCGGACCTTGGTCCAGGGGATGGTCTGCTCGAAGTAGTAGACCGTCAGGCCGCGGAAGCTCCGGGTGCCCCGGTAGTGGATGGGGCTGGTGGTGCGGGTCTGCGCGTCGAAGTACGCGTAGTCCCGATTCCGGGTCAGGAAGGGCCACTTGAACTCGATGCCCTCACGGGTGACCGGGTCGCCGTCGACCATTTCGCCGGTGGCGTGGACGGGCTCCTGGCTGTGGGCGTCGAAGATGTAGCGTTCGGGCAGCTTGGAGACCATCTTGCCGTCGGGGCCCTGGACGTAGGACAGGCTGTCCCAGACGACGACCGGCCGCCCCGCCGTCTTCTCGATCTTCTCGGCGGCCTCCACGTCCCCCTTGAGGGTCTGCACGATGGTGACCTTGGGGACCTTCTTCGCGCGCATGGTGCCGTAGTCGAGGAGGGTGGCGTTCCGGGCCTCCAGGACCATGTCCTGGTACTGGCCGGCGGGGATCCGGGCCAGGCGCGGGAAGGCGTACCAGCGCAGCAGCGGGGACAGCGCCGCGCAGAACACGGCGCAGGCGAGCAGGACCAGACTTGCCTTGCGGCGCATGGCGGCCTCCCTCCGGGACGGGCGGTCACGGGTGTGCGGGCACCGTCGTCAGCAGCGGTTTCGGAGAGGTCTCACCGGTCGGTGCGCCCAGCGCGCTGATCGTGAGGACCAGGGCGAGCGCGAGGGCGAGACCGGTCGCGGCGGCGATCAGGGCGCGCATGCGGGGCCTCCCGGCGGTCGGTCGGTGAGCTGACGGGACCCTGATGGGTCGTCAGGTCGTCGGGTCCGGCACCGTAGCAACGGGCGGGCGAGATGAGAACAGCGCTGCACGCACGAAGAAGGGCGCCCTCCTCCGCCGGGACGGAGGGGGCGCCCTGTGCGCACGGTGCCCTGTGCGCGTCGTGCGTCAGGCGGAGGGCGACGGGCTCGGGGTCGCGCTGGCCGTGGAGTCGGCACCGGCGGCGGCGACCTTCAGTTCCACCGTGAGCGTCGCTCCGCCGGTGGTGGTGATGCGGAGCAGGAAGGTGCCGGCGGTGTCGTCGGCGTACAGCTTCGGGAGCGTCAGCACGCCCTTGGCGTCCGTCCGGAGGCCGGTGAGGGTGCGTACGGGCTTGCCGTCGGCGCTCTTGAAGTAAGGGCCCTTGTCGTTCTCCGTTGCGTCGGTCGCCGACGTCACCAGGGTGGCGGTGGCCGCGACCTTGTCCGCGACGGCGCCCTTGTACGTCGCCTTGACCTGGACCTGGTCGGCGAACTCGCCGCCCGGGGTGCAGGTCAGCGGGGTGTCGCCGGTGCGGGTGAGGGCGTCGGCGGCGCGCTCGGTGACGGTGGCCGCGTAGTCGACGCCCTTGACGGAGCGGCCCACGACGGCCGCGGTGACCTTGAAGTCGCCGGTCTTCTCGCCGGCCTGGAGCGCCGGGGCGAGCGCGACGCCCTTGGCGTCGGTGGCGACCGTGGCCACGGTCTCGC
>NZ_MUMF01000626.1 GCF_002155905.1 Streptomyces tricolor
TCGGCGGGGGCGAGCAGCGCGGCCCGCTCGTACGCCGCGTCGGCCTCCCCGGGCTCTCCGGCGGCGTCGTGGAACGCGGCCAGCGCGGCCAGGCACGGCAGCAGCAGGGCCGGGTCGTCCCCGGCGGCGCGCAGGGCCTCGCCGAGCGCCTGCCGGGTCTCGGCGTCCTCGGCTCCGGCCCCGCGCAGCGCCCGCGCGAGATCGAGCAGCGCGGGCCCCCGTACGGCGTCGGGCGCGTGCTCCCGCACCAGCACCGCGCAGGCTTCCCGCAGTTCGGGTACGGCGGCACCGGGGTGCCGCAGGTCGAGCAGGATCCGCCCGCGCAACAGCAGCCGAGCCCGGTGCGCGGCGACTTCCCAGGGCACGTCGGGCGCCCCGGCGGCTCCGGGCACGGTCGCGCCGTCCCGGTCGGCACCGGGCGCGGACATGCCGTCCCCGGGCACGGCGGCCACCGGCGCGGCCTCCGGCACCGGACCGCCCGACGCCGACGCGACGGTGCCCCCGTCGCCGGCACCGCCACCGGACCCGCCATCGGTACGGCCGCCACTGGCCCCGCCGCCATCGGTACGGCCGTAACCGGACCCCCCGCCGGCGACCTCGCCGTGACCAGACCCGCCACCAGCGGACCTGCCATCAGCGGCCTCGCCGTAACCGGACCCGCCGCCGGCGACCTCGCCGTGACCAGACC
>NZ_MUMF01000627.1 GCF_002155905.1 Streptomyces tricolor
CGTGGGTTCAAATCCCGCCACCCCGACCACCGGCTCATGACGTCGTGATGATCGCCTTTTGGGGCGCTGACCGGCTGCGGTTACTATGCAAGCTGCGCGCCCGTGTGTCCCGGCCCTCACGGCCTACGTACTCCTCCGGGCGGCGAAATCCGCCGGGCCCGTCAGGCTCCGGCAGAACCCGAGAAGTCAGCCACAAGGAGACCGAACCGTGAAGAGCGCCGTGGAGACCCTGAACCCGACCCGGGTTCGGCTCACTGTCGAGGTGCCCTTCGAGGAGCTCAAGGACAGCCTCGACGCGGCGTACAAGAAGATCAACCAGCAGGTCACGGTGAAGGGCTTCCGCAAGGGCAAGATCCCCGCCCGCGTGATCGACCAGCGGTTCGGCCGCGGCGCGGTCCTGGAGGAGGCCGTCAACGACGCGCTGCCGAAGTTCTACACCGAGGCGGTCAACGAGGCCGAGCTGAGCCCGCTGGGCCAGCCCGACGTCGACATCACCGAGCTGAAGGACGGCGAGACGCTGAACTTCACCGCCGAGGTCGACGTCCGCCCCGCCCTGGAGATCCCGGACTACTCCGGTATCGAGGTCGAGGTCGACGCCGTCGAGGTCACCGACGAGGACGTGGAGAAGTCGGTCGAGCAGCTGCGCGAGCGCTTCGCCTCCACCACCCCGGTCGAGCGTGCCGCCCAGGACGGCGACGTCGTCACCATCGACCTGCAGGCCAAGGTCGACGGCGAGGTCCTCGAGGACGGCATCGCCAACGGTGTCTCGTACACCATCGGCTCCGGTGAACTGCTGGACGGCATCGACGACGCCGTGAAGGGCCTGTCCGCCGGTGAGGAGGCCACCTTCACCTCCGAGCTGAAGGGCGGCTCCGCCGCGGGCAAGGAGGCCGAGGTCACCGTCAAGGTCACCCAGGTCGCCGCCCGCGAACTGCCGGAGCTGGACGACGAGTTCGCGCAGCTGGCCTCCGAGTTCGACACCCTGGAGGAGCTGAAGGCCGACAGCCGCAAGCGCCTCGCCAACATGAAGCAGTTCGACCAGGCCACGCAGGCCCAGGAGCGCGTCCTGGAGAAGCTGCTGGAGCTGGTGGAGGTCCCGGTCCCCGAGAAGCTCCTCGAGGACGAGATCAACACCCGCAAGCACAACCTGGAGCACCACCAGCTCGGCCAGATGGGCCTCACCCTCGACAAGTACCTGGAGATCCAGGGCAAGACCGCCGAGGAGTTCGAGACCGAGACCCGCGAGGCCGCGGTCAAGGGCATCAAGACCCAGTTCGTCCTGGACGAGCTGGTCAAGAAGGAGCAGCTGAACGTCAACCAGGAGGAGCTGACCGAGCACCTCATGCGGCGCGCCGCCTCCTCCGGCATGTCCCCCGACCAGTTCGCCCAGGCCGTCGTCGAGGGCGGCCAGGTGCCGCTGCTGGTCGGCGAGGTCGCCCGCGGCAAGGCCCTGGCCGTCGTGGTCGAGGCCGCCACGGTGAAGGACACCAACGGCGAGATCGTCAACCTGGACGACGAGGAGGAGACCGAGGCCGCCGAGGCGTCGGAGACCTCCGAGGAGAAGACCGAGGGCTGAGCGGCCCTGCGGCGCCTGTAAGGCACGTACAGACGGGCCCTGGGGCTTTCCCCGGGGCCCGTTTGCGTTGCCGGGGCAGCCGGCCAGCCCCGAGGGGCGCGGGGAACCGCGCGACGAGCCCCGTGCGCCCGCAGCCCGGCGAGCACCCGCACCACCCCCGCGAACCGCGCCCGGCACCTGGCGGAGCCCCGCGCGGAGCGCTACGCCCCCGGCGAACACCCGCATTCCCGGGATTCCCCGAAGGGACCCTCGCGTTAGGGTCCATGAAAGGCAGAACAATGAGACGGCCCGGCGCCGTCGTAAGACGAGCAGGTGGATACGTGACGAATCTGATGCCCTCCGCCGCCGGCGAGCCTTCCATCGGTGGTGGCCTCGGCGACCAGGTCTACAACCGGCTGCTCAACGAGCGGATCATCTTCCTCGGCCAGCAGGTTGACGACGACATCGCCAACAAGATCACCGCACAGCTGCTGCTCCTTGCCGCGGATCCGGACAAGGACATCTACCTCTACATCAACAGCCCGGGCGGCTCGGTGACGGCCGGCATGGCGATCTACGACACCATGCAGTACATCCCGAACGACGTGGTCACGATCGCGATGGGCATGGCCGCCTCGATGGGCCAGTTCCTGCTCACCGGCGGCGCCCCCGGCAAGCGCTTCGCCCTGCCGCACGCGGACATCATGATGCACCAGGGTTCCGCGGGCCTCGGCGGTACGGTCTCGGACATCAAGATCCAGGCCGAGTACCTGATGCGCACCAAGAAGCGCATGTCGGAGCTGACCGCGCGGCACTCGGGCCAGACGGTCGAGACGATCATCCGCGACGGTGACCGCGACCGCTGGTTCACGCCGGAGGAGGCCAAGGAGTACGGTCTCATTGACGAGATCATCACGCACGCCTCGGGTGTTCCGGGAGGCGGCGGCACCGGTGCCTGACCGGCCCGGCCACGCCACGCACCGCCGAGACACCAGCCCCCCGAACGCCACCAGGACGGTGAATCCCATGAGCAACTTCCCCGGCGCCGCCAGCGGCATGTACGAAGGGCCCCGCCCCGACAGCCGCTATGTCATCCCGCGCTTCGTCGAGCGCACCTCCCAGGGCATCCGCGAGTACGACCCGTACGCGAAGCTCTTCGAGGAGCGCGTGATCTTCCTGGGCGTCCAGATCGACGACGCCTCCGCCAACGACGTCATGGCGCAGCTGCTGTGCCTGGAGTCGATGGACCCGGACCGGGACATCTCGATCTACATCAACAGCCCCGGTGGCGACATGACCGCCCTGACGGCGATCTACGACACGATGCAGTTCGTGAAGCCCGACATCCAGACGGTCTGCATGGGCCAGGCGGCCTCCGCCGCGGCCATCCTGCTCGCCGCCGGTACGCCCGGCAAGCGCATGGCGCTGCCGAACTCGCGCGTGCTGATCCACCAGCCGGCGGGCTCCACCGGCCGCGGCCAGCTCTCCGACCTGGAGATCATCGCCAATGAGTTCACCCGGATGCGTGAGCAGCTGGAGAACATGCTGGCCAAGCACTCGAACCGGCCGATCGAGCAGGTCCGCGAGGACATCGAGCGCGACAAGATCCTCACGGCCGAGGAGGCGCTGGAGTACGGCCTCGTCGACCAGATCATCTCCACCCGCAAGCTGAACAACGCAGCGGTCCGCTGACGCGGATCGCGCCACTCTGAGCCCCTCTTGGCGCGGTTCACGGCAAAGTGAACCCTGCCAAGGGGGGCCCGAACACCGGGCCCGGCAAGGTACCGTCGGACATAAGGCAGCACCAGGAGCCGCTGGACTCGTAACGTCCAGGCGTCTCCCAGGCGAAGGGGAAGCACACCGTGGCACGCATCGGTGACGGCGGCGATCTGCTCAAGTGCTCGTTCTGCGGCAAGAGCCAGAAGCAGGTCAAGAAGCTCATCGCAGGGCCCGGTGTGTACATCTGCGACGAGTGCATCGATCTCTGCAACGAGATCATCGAGGAAGAGCTCGCGGAGACCAGCGAGGTGCGCTGGGAGGAGCTGCCCAAGCCGCGCGAGATCTACGAGTTCCTCGAGGGCTACGTGGTCGGCCAGGAGGCGGCCAAGAAGGCCCTGTCCGTCGCGGTGTACAACCACTACAAGCGGGTCCAGGCGGGCGAGAACGGCGGCGCGAACGGCCGTGACGACGCCATCGAGCTGGCGAAGTCGAACATTCTGCTGCTCGGGCCCACGGGCTCCGGCAAGACGCTCCTCGCGCAGACCCTGGCGCGGATGCTGAACGTCCCGTTCGCCATCGCCGACGCGACGGCGCTGACCGAGGCGGGGTACGTCGGCGAGGACGTCGAGAACATCCTCCTGAAGCTGATCCAGGCGGCCGACTACGACGTCAAGAAGGCCGAGACCGGGATCATCTACATCGACGAGATCGACAAGGTCGCCCGCAAGAGCGAGAACCCGTCGATCACCCGTGACGTCTCGGGCGAGGGCGTCCAGCAGGCCCTGCTGAAGATCCTGGAGGGGACGACGGCCTCGGTCCCGCCCCAGGGCGGCCGCAAGCACCCCCACCAGGAGTTCATCCAGATCGACACGACGAACGTCCTGTTCATCGTGGGCGGTGCCTTCGCGGGCCTGGAGAAGATCATCGAGGCCCGGGCCGGCGCCAAGGGAATCGGCTTCGGCGCCACGATCCTCTCCAAGCGGGAGCTGGAGGCCAAGGACGTCTTCGAGGACGTCATGCCGGAGGACCTGGTCAAGTTCGGCATGATCCCCGAGTTCATCGGCCGCCTGCCCGTGATCACGAGCGTCCACAACCTGGACCGCGAAGCGCTCCTCAAGATCCTGGTGGAGCCCCGCAACGCGCTGGTCAAGCAGTACCAGCGCCTGTTCGAACTCGACGGCGTGGAGCTGGACTTCGAGCGCGAGGCGCTGGAGGCCATCGCCGACCAGGCCATCCTCCGCCAGACCGGCGCCCGCGGCCTGCGCGCCATCATGGAGGAGGTCCTCCAGGGCGTGATGTACGAGGTCCCGTCCCGCAAGGACGTAGCCCGCGTCGTCATCACCGCCGACGTGGTCCTCTCCAACGTCAACCCCACCCTGATCCCGCGGGACGCGCGGGGGAGGGGCTCGGGGGAGCAGAAGACGGCCTGAGTTTGTTGACGCCGACGGGCAGGCACCCTGCGTTGGGTGCCTGCCCGTCGGCGTGTCGGACCGGGGGCGATGAGAACGGGCCATCGGTCCTGGGGGAACTGGAGCTCCTCCTATTTTCATGATCCAATTTCCGCGACCGAGTCGGACGTGAGTTCGAGCGTCTGGCTGCTTGAAACGGGAGGATGCTGAATGAATTTCCAGAAGGTGAAGCGCATGGCGGCCGCAGCCGGCGTGATGGTAGCGGCAGGTGCCCTGCCGATCCTCGTGGCCTCACCGGCGAGCGCCTCGCAGAGTGCCTGCACCAACTACGTGGCCAGCCATGGATACTTCGCCGGTCCGAAGGTGAAGGCGGCCTGTGACTACCCGGCCCTCGACACGGGCCTGTTCAAGATCGGCCACCCCGCCTGCCTCCTTGGGCTGGAAAAGATCGGAGTGAAGAGCGAGGTGTCCAACCAGGCTTGCAAGCGAGCCTGATGGCAGACGGAAGGCGGCTCATCGTCATGAGCCGCCTTCCACGCCGGTGATTTTGTCGGTGGGTCTCAGGCCTTGACGCGAACTTCCTTGCGGAGCTTGGCGGCCAGTTCGGCGTCGGCCGCCGGGTCGCTGCTGCGGCCCGCCGCGAGGTTGGCGAAGTCCATCGGCATGACGAACCCGATGGTGCTGTGGTCGCCCCAGATGCAGATCGACAGCGTCACGTCCTTGGGGCCGCCGCTGCTCGCGCCGGTGGGGGCGCTGGCCTGCTGGCACTTGAGGACCGCGCCGTCGAGACCGGCCGGCTGGTAGGCCTTCGGCTCGCCCTTCAAGGCGACGTCGTCGCCGTCGCTGTCCTTCTCGGCCTCGGACTTGAAGTAGGCGAACATCGCGTCGACGGTCTTCTCGGGGTCGTCGATGGTGCCGTAGACACCGCCGAAGTTGATCCCCTTCTTGCTCAGCGGGTTGTCCGGGTCCCCGGCCTCGTAGGAGGCGCTGACGTCGTGGGGATCCTGCACGCCCCACTTCTCGGCGTCCTTCATGTCGTTGTCCGACATGGAACCGCTGTCACTCTTGGACTTCTTGTACTCGGACAGCACCGTCGCCGGAGTCGTCAGCTTGTGCGGACCGTCGTCCGCCACATCGCTGCCGCCGCCGCTGCCGCCGAGCACGAAGTACGCGCCCACCGCCAGCGCGGCCACCACGGCCACCGCGCCGATGATCAGGCCCGTCTTCTTCTTCCCCCCGGCCGGCTGCGGAGCCTGCGGCATGCCGTAGGGCGCCGGGGGCTGCTGGCCGTACGGGCCGGGCTGCTGCGGCGCGCCCTGCTGCGGGTAGCCGTACCCGGGCTGCGGAGCCTGCGGGGCCTGCGGCGCCTGCTGAGGGTAGCCGTAGCCGGGCTGCGGAGCCTGCGGCTGCTGGCCGTAGGGGCCCGGCTGGCCGTACGGCCCCGGCTGCCCCGGCTGCCCCGGCTGCCCCGGCTGGCCGTACGGCCCCGGCTGCTGGGGCGGCTGGCCGTACGGGCCCGGCTGGTTGTTGCTCATTCCTGCGTTCCCCTCCAGGAGCTTATGTGTTCCTGACATCCTGGCCCAGGCCCGGGAATCGCACGTCACCGGGGGCCGCACCGTTACAGAACAAACGCGTTTCGGGACCACCCCGTGACACCTCTAAACTGACCCCCGTGACCGAGAACGCTCAGCAGCAGCCACCCGCGCCCGACACCGAACTGCCGACCCAGTACGCGCCGGCCGATGTAGAGGGGCCGCTGTACGAGCGCTGGGTGGAGCGGGGTTACTTCGAGGCGGACGCGAAGAGCGACAAGCCGCCGTACACGATCGTCATCCCGCCGCCGAACGTCACCGGCAGCCTGCACCTCGGGCACGCCTTCGAGCACACCCTGATCGACGCGCTCACCCGCCGCAAGCGCATGCAGGGCTACGAGACGCTGTGGCAGCCCGGCATGGACCACGCCGGCATCGCCACGCAGAACGTGGTCGAGCGCGAGCTGGGCAAGGAGGGCAAGTCCCGGCACGACCTGGGCCGCGAGGCCTTCGTCGAGCGCGTCTGGCAGTGGAAGGCCGAGTCCGGCGGGCAGATCAGCGGCCAGATGCGCCGCCTCGGAGACGGCGTCGCGTGGTCGCGTGAGCGCTTCACCATGGACGAGGGTCTCTCCCAGGCCGTCCAGACCATCTTCAAGAAGCTCTACGACGACGAGCTGATCTACCGCGCCGAGCGCATCATCAACTGGTGCCCGCGCTGTCTGACGGCGATCTCGGACATCGAGGTCGAGTACCAGGACGACGACGGCGAGCTGGTCTCCATGCGCTACGGCGACGGGGACGAGTCGATCGTCGTCGCCACGACCCGCGCCGAGACGATGCTCGGTGACACCGCCGTCGCCGTCCACCCCGACGACGAGCGGTACAAGCACCTCGTCGGCAAGCTCATCCGGCTCCCGCTCACCGACCGCTCCATCCCGGTCGTCGCGGACACGCACGTCGACCCCGAGTTCGGCACCGGCGCCGTCAAGGTCACCCCGGCCCACGACCCGAACGACTTCGAGATCGGCCAGCGCCACGACCTGCCGTCCATCACGATCATGGACGAGCACGCCGTCATCACGGCCCACGGTCCCTTCCAGGGCCTGGACCGGCTGGAGGCCCGCTCGGCGATCGTCGCCGCCCTCCGCGCCGAGGGCCGGATCGTCGCCGAGAAGCGGCCCTACGTCCACTCCGTCGGCCACTGCTCCCGCTGCAAGACCACCATCGAGCCGCGCCTGTCCATGCAGTGGTGGGTCAAGGTCGGCCCGCTGGCCAAGGCCGCCGGCGACGCCGTCCGCGACGGCAAGGTCAAGATCCATCCGCAGGAGATGGAGAAGCGGTACTTCGACTGGGTCGACAACCTCCACGACTGGTGCATCTCGCGCCAGCTGTGGTGGGGCCACCGCATCCCCGTCTGGTACGGCCCGAACGGCGAGGTCGTCTGCGTCGGCCCCGACGAGGAGCCGCCCACCGGCGAGGGCTGGCACCAGGACACCGACGTCCTCGACACCTGGTTCTCCTCCGGCCTGTGGCCGTTCTCCACCCTCGGCTGGCCCGAGCAGACCGAGTCGCTCGCGAAGTTCTACCCGAACTCCGTCCTGGTCACCGGCTACGACATCCTCTTCTTCTGGGTCGCCCGGATGATGATGTTCGGCCTGTACGCGATGGACGGCACCCCGCCGTTCCACACCATCGCCCTGCACGGCATGGTCCGCGACCAGTTCGGCAAGAAGATGTCGAAGTCCTTCGGCAACGCGGTCAACCCGCTGGACTGGATGGACAAGTACGGCAGCGACGCCCTGCGCTTCACCCTCGCCCGCGGCGCCAACCCGGGCGTCGACGTCCCGATCGGCGAGGACTGGGTCCAGGGCTCCCGCAACTTCGCCAACAAGATCTGGAACGCGACCCGCTTCGCGCTGATGAACGGCGCGACGGTCGAGGGCCCGCTGCCGGACCCGTCCGCGATGTCGGCGACGGACCGCTGGATCCTCTCCCGCCTGAACTCCGTCGTGGCCGAAGTCGACGCGTACTACGACGACTTCCAGTTCGCCAAGCTCTCCGACGCCCTCTTCCACTTCGCGTGGGACGAGGTCTTCGACTGGTACGTCGAGCTGTCCAAGACGGTCTTCCAGGCGGGCGGCGAGCCGGCCGAGGTCTCCAAGCGGGTCCTCGGCGAGGTCCTGGACGTCACGCTGAAGCTGCTGCACCCGGTCGTCCCGTTCGTCACGGAGACCCTCTGGACCACCCTGACCGGCGGCGAGTCGATCGTCATCGCCGACTGGCCGACCGACAGCGGCTTCCGCGACGAGGCCGCCGAGCAGGAGATCTCCACCCTCCAGTCGGTCATCACCGAGGTCCGCCGCTTCCGCGCCGACCAGGGCCTCCAGCCCGGCCAGCGGGTCCCGGCCCGCCTCACCCTCGACGGCACGCCGCTGGCCCCGCACGAGGCGGCCATCCGCCAGCTCCTCCGCCTCCAGCCCGAGGGCGACTCCTTCACGGCCAC
>NZ_MUMF01000063.1 GCF_002155905.1 Streptomyces tricolor
GGCGTCGCGGGCGTCGTCCACGCTGTCCCCGACCACGTCCGGGACCTCGATCATCTCCGGCCCCTTGGACAGGGTCAGCGTCACCGTGTCGCCCTCGGCGGCCTGGCGTCCCTCGCGCGGGCTCTGCGCGGCCACCTGGCCCGCGTCGTACTCGGAGTGGATCCGCTTGTCGGCGATCCTCACCTTCAGACCGGCGTCCGTCAGCTCCTGCCGGGNNTCGCCTGTGACGTCGGGGATGTCGACGGGGCTGCCCTTGCTGACGACCAGCGCGATCGCCGAGCCGGAGTGCCGCTTGGTGCCCGCCTCCGGCGTCGTACCGATCACCGAGCCCCTCGGCACCTCGTCGCTGAACTCCCGGGTGACCATGCCCGGCTCCAGGCCGTCCGCCTTCAGCCGCGCCCGCGCCTTCGCGAGCGACTGCCCGGCCACGTTCGGCACGTTCACCGTCTCCGGGCCCAGCGACACGGTCAGCGTCACCGAGTCGTGGTCCCGGATCCGCGCGCCCGGCGCCGGGTCGGAGCCGATCACCGTGCCGCGCTCCACGGTGTCGCTGTACGCGCGCTTGACCTGGCCGACGTCGAGCCCGGCCGCCTCCAGCCGCGCCTTCGCCTGCGCCTCGGTCTGCGACAGCAGCGGCGGCACCTTGGTGAACTGGCCCGAGTTGATGTACCAGATCCCGGCGCCCACGCCGAACACCAGCAGTACGGCGGCGATCACCGCCAGCACCGCGCGCGGGGGCCGCGCGCGGTGCTGGCGGGGCGGCACGGGCGGGGTCCGGAAGCGGGCGGTGCGGTCGACGCCGTCCCCGGCCCCGTCCCCGAGGGCGTCCCCGGGCAGGTCCTCCGCCGCGTCCTCGTTCACGGGCAGCGGCCGGGGCACCGTGAGCGCGCGCGGGATCACACTCGTGCGGTCCTCGGCGTTGTCGTGCTCCGCGGCCAGCGCCTGCGGCGGCAGCGCGTCCAGCTGCTCGTCGGTCAGCGCCGGCCGGGCCTCGCGGACCTGGGCGAGCAGCGCCACGGCGTCCTGCGGCCGGAGGTCCGGGGTGCGCGCGGTGGCCGACGCGACCAGCTCGTCCAGCTCGTACGGCAGCCCGGGCACGAGCGCCGACGGCGGCGGCACGTCCTCGTGGATGTGCTTGTAGAGCACCTGCGCCGGGGAGTCCCCGGCGTGCGGCTTGGCGCCCGTCAGCATCTCGTACAGGACCACCCCGCACGCGTACACGTCGACGCGCGGGTCGGTGGTGCCCTGCTCGATCTGCTCCGGGGCGAGATAGGAGACGGTCCCGAGGACGGCACCCGTCGTGCTGGTCACCGTGTCCACGGAGCGCACCAGCCCGAAGTCGGCGACCTTGACCCGGCCGTCGTCGCCTATCAGCACGTTCTCCGGCTTCATGTCCCGGTGCACGAACCCGGCCCGGTGCGCGGCGCCCAGCGCGGCGAGCACCGGCTCCAGGATGTCCAGCGCGGCCCTCGGCTGGACCGCGCCCCGCTCGCGCAGCACGTCCCGCAGGGTGCAGCCGGCGATGTACTCCATCGCCAGATACACGTACGACCCGTCGGTCCCCTGGTCGAAGACCTGCACCACGTTGGGGTGGTCGAGCCGGGCGACGGACTTGGCCTCCCGGATGAACCGCTCGACGAACGTCCCGTCGGCCGCGAGCGTCGGGTGCATCACCTTCAGCGCGAGCACGCGGTCCAGACGGGTGTCCAGGGCCCGGTAGACCGTGGCCATCCCGCCCGCCGCGATCCGCGCGTCGACGCGATACCGGCCGTCGAGCACCTGCCCGACGAGGGGGTCCTGAAGGGTCGTATCCACGAGAGGCGAGTCTACGAGGACCGACCGACACCCCCGCCGCCTCATGCCACCCAGCACCCGTACTGAAGCCGACCTGTGACGCTTCACCCACCCCCACACCCACGACCCGCGCCCGCCGCCGTCGAGGACGCCCTCCGACCTGCGGCGGTCCGCGGGCCTTCGCCACTCGCGGTGGGACACGCGGTCCACGACCCGGCGGGGCAGGTCCCGCGACCCGCGGCCGTCGGCGTCGAGGACGCTCTCCGACGTGCGGTGGCCCGCGCGCCTTCGCCACTCGCGGTGGGACACGCGGTCGACGGCCCGGCGGGGCAGGTCCCGCGACCCGCGGCCGCCGGCGTCGAGGACGCTCTGCGACGTGCGGCGGTCCGCGGGCCTTCGCCACCTGCGGTGGGACACGCGGTCCACGACCCGGCGGGGCAGGTCCCGCGACCCGTGCCCGTCGGCGTCGAGGACGCTCTGCGACGTGCGGCGGTCCGCGGGCCTTCGCCACTCGCGGCGGGACACGCGGTTCACGACCCGGCGGGGCAGGTCCCGCGACCCGCGCCCGTCGGCGTCGAGGACGCCCCACGGGAAAGTCCGGCCTTCCCGTGGGCGGTGACGGGCGGGCGAGGAGACGGGACTACCGCACCGCTCAGAACGCGGGACGCTCAGGATCGAGCACGGCCAGGCCCTCCGCAGGAGACGACGCCTCCGCGAGATACCGCCGCGGGATCCGCCCCGCCGACCGAGCCAGCCGGCCCCCCTCCACGGCATGCCGCATCGCGGCGGCCATCCGCTCAGGGTCCTGCGCCCGCGTCACCGCCGACGCCAGCATCACCCCCGCACACCCCAGCTCCATCGCCAGCGCCGCGTCGGACGCCGTACCGGCCCCCGCGTCCAGGATCACCGGCACGCGCGCGTGCTCCACGATCAGCTGGAAGTTGTGCGGGTTGCGGATCCCGAGCCCGGACCCGATCGGCGAGCCGAGCGGCATGACGGCGGCGCACCCCACGTCCTCCAGCTTCCGCGCGAGCACCGGGTCGTCGTTCGTGTACGGCAGCACCGTGAACCCGTCGTCGACCAGCGTCTCCGCCGCCTCCAGCAGCTCCACCGGATCCGGCAGCAGCGTCCGCTCGTCGGCGATGACCTCCAGCTTGATCAGGTCCGTGCCGAGCGCCTCCCGGGCCAGCCGCGCGGTCAGCACCGCCTCGCCGGCGGTGAAACAGCCGGCCGTGTTCGGCAGCACCCGGATGCCGAGCTTCTCCAGCACCGACAGCACCGAGCCGTGCACCGAGGGGTCCACCCGGCGCATCGCGACCGTGGTCAGTTCCGTGCCGGAAGCGATCAGCGCCCGCTCCAGCACCTCCAGGCTGGGCGCCCCGCCCGTGCCCATGATCAGCCGGGAGGAGAAGGTCAGGTCACCGAGGACCAGCGGATCGTCGGCCATGGCTCAGCCTCCCTGTACGGCGGTGAGGACTTCGACCCGGTCGCCGTCGGCGAGGGCGGTCGTCGCCCACTCCGCGCGCGGGACGACGGTCTCGTTGACGGCGGCGGCCACCCCGCGCGGCGCCGCGGTGAGGGTCCGCACGAGGGTGTCGAGGGCGGTGCCCGGGGCGACCTCCCGGCGCTCCCCGTTGACGGAAATCAGGACCGAGCTGTTCATGCGGGCTGCTCCAGCTTCTCCAGGGGTACGGCGGCGAAGCGCCGCGGCGTGAACGGACGTGCCTCTTCCGGAAGCTCGCCGGTGACCAGGGCGTGCGCCAGCACGTCCCCGGTGACCGGGGTGAGCAGCACCCCGTTGCGGTAGTGCCCGGTGGCCAGCAGCAGCCCGGGCAGGCCGGACGGGCCGAGCAGCGGCGCGTTGTCGGGGGAGCCGGGACGCAGCCCGGCGCGGGTCTCGGTGAGCGGCAGCTCGGTGATGCCGGGCACCAGCTCGTGGGCGTCGCGCAGCAGCTCGTACACGCCCCCCGCGGTGACCGTCGTGTCCCAGCCCAGCTCCTCGCTGGTGGCGCCGACGACCAGTTCGCCGTTCTCCCGGGGCACCAGGTAGACCTGGCTGCCGCGCACCACGGCCCGGACGGTCCGGCTCAGGAAGGGCGCGTACCGGGGCGGCACGGCCAGCCGCAGCACCTGCCCCTTGACCGGCCGCACCGGAGGCAGCAGTTCGTCCGGCACCCCCACCAGGCGTCCGCTCAGGCTGCCGGCCGCGAGCACCACCTGCTCCGCGCGCAGCCCGGTGCCGTCCGCCGTGGTGGCCCCGACGGCCCGGTCACCCGCCACGTCCAGCCGCTCGGCCCAGGCGCGGTGGAACACCACACCGGACCGCTCGCACGCGGCCACCAGAGCCGCCGCCAGCCGGCGCGGGTCGATCTGGTGGTCGCCGTCGACCCGCAGCCCGCCGCGCACCCCCGGCGCCAGCATCGGCTCCAGGCGCCGGCACTCCCGCCCGGACAGCCACTCCGCGGCGAGCCCCGAGCGCTGCTGGAGCGCGTGCAGTTCCCGCAGGTGGGCGCGGTCGTCGGCGTCCAGCGCGACGGCCAGGGTGCCCGAGCGGCGGTAGCCCAAGTCGCGGCCCGTCAGTTCGGTCAGCTCGGCCGCGAAACCGGGGTAGCGGCGGGCGGATTCCAGGTTCAGGGCGAGCAGTGTCTCCTCGCCGTAGTGCAGTTCGGTGACCGCGGCCAGCATCCCGGCCGCGACCTGCGCGGCCCCGCCGCCGGGTTCGGGGTCCACGACGGCCGTGGCGAGCCCGCGCTGCGCCGCGCGCCAGGCCGTGGCCAGGCCGATGATGCCGCCCCCGATGACGAGGACGTCGGACGTACGTGACGACATGGGCGGTAAGCCCCTCCCTTCGCCGGCATGACCCGGATCAGGTTCGTACGGTCGGAGGCCGCCAGCCTCCCTCTCAGCCCGGTGCGTCCGGGCTCCCGCGAGTGCTTGTACGGTGGCCACCCTAGCCCGCCGACCTCCTCACCCGTAAGGGAGCCCTGTCCCATGGCCCGCTCGCTCGACGGACTCACCCTCGCCCCCGTGGCGGACCAGGCCCCAGGTCAGGTGGGCACCCGCACCCGGTTCGCCTACCACGAGCAGGACGGTGTGATCTGGGCCGAGTATGCGGGCGGTGACGTCGTCCGCGGCCACCTGGTCGGCACCCGCGACGGCGACCGGCTGGACTTCCGGTACGTGCAGCTGAAGACCGACGGACGGACCGCCTCCGGGCACTGCGTGTCCACGGTCGTCGAGCTGCCGGACGGGCGGGTGCGGCTGGAGGAGACCTGGGAGTGGGAGTCCCAGCCGGGCTCCGGGACGAGCGTTGTGGAACAGGTCACCGAGCACGCCCCCTGACTGACGGATCATCAATTGTCTATGGTGATCGGGTGAGCGAGCAGACAGCGGAAGAGGGCACGTCACCGGGGCGGCGCGTGGTCGTCGTCGGCGCGGGCATGGCCGGGGTGCAGACCGCGGTCGCCCTGCGCGAGCAGGGCTTCCGGGGCCGGGTGACCGTCATCGGTGCCGAGCCGCACCAGCCGTACGACCGGCCGCCGCTGTCGAAGGCGGTGCTGCTCGGCAAGGCCGAGGACTCCGCCTTCGAGGTGGACTTCGAGTCCCTCGGGGTCGAGCTGCGGCTGGGCTGCGAGGTGCACGGGGTGCGCCCCGCCGAGCACGAGCTGGACACCGGGACGGGCCCGGTGCCGTACGACGTCCTGGTCCTCGCCACCGGCGCCGAACCGATCCGGCTGCCCGGCACCGAGGGCGTGCCCGGCGTGCATCTGCTGCGCACCCTGGACGACGCCGAACGGCTGCGGCCCGTGCTCGCCCGGCAGCACGACATCGTGGTGGTGGGCGCCGGCTGGATCGGCGCCGAGTTCGCCACCGCCGCCCGCGAGGCGGGCTGCGCGGTCACCGTCGTGGAGGCCGCCGACCATCCGCTCGCCGGCGCGCTGCCCGCCGAGGTCGCCGCGCCCATGGCCGCCTGGTACGCCGACGCCGGCGCGGAACTGCGCACCCACGCGCGCGTGGAGCGCGTCGAATCCGGCGAGGTGGTGCTCGCCGACGGCACCCGGCTGCCCGCGGGCGCCGTCGTCGTCGGCATCGGCGCCCGCCCCGCCACCGGCTGGCTGGCCGGCTCCGGCATCGAGCTGGGCGCGCACGGCGAGGTCCTCACCGACGACCGCCTGCGCACCTCCGTGCCGGACGTGTACGCCGTCGGCGACTGCGCCTCCTTCCCCTCGGCCCGCTACGGCGAACGGCTCCTCGTCCACCACTGGGACAACGCCCTGCAAGGTCCGCGCACGGTGGCCGCGAACATCCTCGGCGAGACCCCCGCGGTCTACGATCCGGTGCCGTACTTCTGGTCCGAGCAGTTCGGCCGGTTCGTGCAGTACGCCGGCCATCACGCCGCGGCCGACCGCCTGGTCTGGCGCGGCGACCCGGCGGGCCCGTCCTGGACGGTGTGCTGGCTGCGTGAGGGCCGCCTGGTGGCCCTGCTGGCCGTCGGCCGCCCCCGGGACCTGGCCCAGGGCCGCCGCCTGATCGAGGCGGGCCGCACCATGGACGCCGAGGCCCTCTCCGACCCGTCCCGCCCCCTGAAGGACGCGACGGCCGACTGATCAGCGTCCCCCTGGGGGGTGCCCCTGAGGGGCGCGGGGCTGTGTGTGATATGCGGCCACCGCCGCGTGGGCGCGACCAGCGACGACGCACCCGCAGATGGCGCACGACCGATCGCGGCCGGTCCGGCGGAGCGCCTACGCTTGTATCCGTGACCGAGATTGACGCAAAGATCGATGCTCTCGTCCCCGCCTGGCTCACTCTCCCCGACATCGCCGAACAGCTCGGCGTCGAGGTGACGCGCGTCCGGCAGCTGGTCAAGGAGGGCCAGCTGATCGCCGTACGCCGTGGTGAGAACAAGGCGCTGCACGTCCCCGCCGCCTTCATCGACGGGGACAAGGTCGTCAAGGGCCTGTCCGGGACCCTGACGCTCCTGCGGGACGACGGCTTCACGGTCGAAGAGATGATCGAGTGGCTCTTCACCCCCGACCCGACCCTGCCCGGCACCCCCGCGCAGGCCCTGAGCGAGAATCGCGGCACGGAGGTGAAGCGCCGCGCCCAGGCGCTCGCCGTCTGAGCCGACCCGCAGCCCGAGGCGGCGTGCGGGCCGGACGCCCGCACGCCGCCGCCAGGGACACCGACCACGGGGGGACCCACGCATGTCCGACACCGCCCGCGCCGCGCTCGCCGACGCCCGCCTGTACCTCTGCACGGACGCCCGCAGGCGCCAGGGCGACCTGCCCGAGTTCCTGGACGCGGTCCTGGCCGGCGGCGTCGACATCGTGCAGCTGCGCGACAAGGGCATGGAGGCCGCCGAGGAGCTGGAGCACCTGGCGGTCTTCGTCGACGCCTGCGCCCGGCACGGCAAGCTGCTCGCGGTCAACGACCGGGCGGACGTCGCCCACGCCGCCCGCGCCGACGTGCTCCACCTCGGCCAGGGCGATCTGCCCGTGCCCGCGGCCCGCGCGATCCTCGGCGACGAGGTGCTGATCGGCCGCTCCACGCACGCCGAGGCCGAGGCCGCCGC
>NZ_MUMF01000628.1 GCF_002155905.1 Streptomyces tricolor
GGGGTGGCGGGGGCGTCCGGGCCGGCATCCTCCGCGCCGGCCCGGGAGGAGTCGGCGCCGGAGGCCGCCACGGCGCCCCGGCCGGGCCCGGCCGCTCCGCCGTCCGCACCGCACCGGGACCCCACCGTCACCAGGACGACCATGAGCAGGGCCGTCCTGGCCAGGCGGTAGGCGCGGGTCCGGTACCAGGGCCTGCGTCGGTACCTACGCGGCACCATGGGGGCGACGGCGGATCAGCCGGACGTACACGACACCGCAGACGGCGACCAGACCCACGGCACCCGCGGCGGCCACCGGGGAGTACGCGGCGGCCGTGTCGATGAGGCCGCCGCCGCCCGCGTGCACCCCGCCCTTGGGAGGACCGTTCTGGTCGTTCTTCCCCCAGGCCGTGTCGTTGTGCTGGTCGTCGGCGATCTGCCCGTTGGGGCCGCCCTGCCCCTGATCCTTGTGCTCGTCCCGGCAGTTGACGCGGAAGACCTTCTCCCTGGCGGCGCCCGCCACGGTCCAGGTGAGCCGGTACTGGCCGTCCGCCAGGCCGAGCGGGTCGGTGTGCCCGGCGCCGCCGGCGAGCTGGATGGTGCCGGTGACGGTGGCCGCGGTCGGCAACGGGGGCTGCGGGGTGATGGTGTAGGCGATGGAGGGCAGGACGTCGAAGTTGACGGCGTCGAGGTAGAACCTGCAGACCACGGGATCGTCCTTCGCGACCCCGAAGGGCACGCCCACGCGGTGGATCCTGATGTCGCCGTTCTCCCCCTGGGCCACCGCCGCCGGCGCCGCCACCCACGACGCGCCGGAGGCGGCGAGAGCGGTGAGGATGACGGTGGCGCCCGCGCGAGAGCCGAGGCTTCGTGGGAGTTTCAGGGTGGGCATGGATATTCCTCCGAGTCAGACGATTTTCATACAAATCGCTCTTTCGCCTGGACTCTGCTCCATACACCCCGTGCCCGTCGGCACCGACGCCCGACGCGCCGTCAGAGATCGCTCGTGCGGCGCAATCCGGGGCGCTTCGGCCGCTCCCCCTTCACCCGCCCGGCCGATCCCCCGGGCCGGTCCGGCGAGCGCAGCGCCACCCCCGACGACAGCAGCAGCAACGCCCCCAGCATCACGAACGGCGCCGCCACCCCCGCCAGACCGGCGACCAGACCCGCGGCGGCGGGCGCGGCGACCTGGCCGAGCCGGTTGCCGGTCAGCCGCAGGGCGAGCGCGGTGGAACGGGCCTCGGCGGGCGCCGCCTGCACCACCGTCGTCATCGACAACGGCTGCCCCACGCCCAGGCAGAAGCCGAGGACCGTGAGCATCGCGCCCAGCGCCCACACCGGCACCGGCAGCGCCGTCCCCGCGCACAGCACGGCGGCCAGCAGGCAGGTCACGGTGAGCAGCGCGGGCCGGCCGAGCAGCCGCAGCAGCGGGGTGAGGACCAGCCGGCAGGCGATGGTGGCGCCGGCCCGGAGGCTGAGCAGGACGCCGATCACCGAGGGGGCGATGCCCCGGTGCTCGCCGACCACCGGCAGATAGGCGGTGAGGATGTCGGTCGCGGACAGCACCGACAGGCTGATCAGCATCCCCGCGGGCACACCCCGGGCGCGCAGGATGCCGGCGACCGGCACCCGCGCACCCCGCCGCGGACCGGAGGCGACGGCCGTACGGTCCTCGATGCGCCACAGCGAGGTGAACGCGACGGCCGCGCCCGCGCCCGCCGTCACCAGGGCGAGCGCGCTGCTGTGTGCCATGTCGGGGCCGCCGATGAGGGCGCCCGCGGCCACCGGCCCGACGAGCTGGCCGAGGGAGGCGCCGATGGTGAAGTGGCCGAAGTTGCGGTCCTGTTCGTGCGGCGCGGACTGGCGGGCCACCAGCGACTGGGCGCCGATCACGAAGCAGAGGTGGCCGAGGCCCATCACCCCGCTCCACAGGGCCATCGCCCACAGGGAGCCGGCCAGTCCGCTGAGCGCGCAGCCGCCGGCGATGAGGACCACGCCCGCCGGCAGGAGGGGCGCGCAGCGGCCGTGGTCGGTGCGGCGGCCGAGCGGTACGGCGGCGAACAGCGGCAGCAGCGCGTACACCCCGGCAATGACACCGACCGCGCGTTCGTCGGCGCCCAGCGCGAGGGCCCGGTAGGAGACGGCGGGCCGGGCCATCGACACCGCCCCCTGCGCGCAGCCGAAGGCGATGACGAGGCGGAGCAGCCAGCCGCGGTTCCCACCGGGCGCCATGAGGACGACCTCCGTCGAGTGCCGGACGATGCCGGGCGATCAGATGATGCCGAACAGGATTCCCGCGCCGAGCACCACCAGGGAGGTGAGCGCGGCCCACTTGACCACGAACCGGGTGTGGTCGCCGAACTCCACCTTGGCCATGCCGACCAGGACGTACACGGCCGGGACGAGCGGGCTCGACATGTGCAGGGGCTGGCCGATGATCGAGGCGCGGGCGATCTCCACGGTGGAGACGCCGTGCGCCTGGCCGGCCTCGGCGAGCACCGGCAGGACGCCGAAGTAGAAGCCGTCGTTGGACATGAAGTAGGTGAGCGGGATGCTCAGCACGCCGGTGACGAAGGCCATGTGCGGGCCCATGCCGTCGGGGATGTTGTCCACCAGCCACTTGGCCATCTGGTCCACCATGCCGGTGCCCTGCAGGACGCCGGTGAAGACGGCGGCGGCGAAGACCATGCCGGAGACGTTGAGGACGTTCTCCGCGTGGGCGGCGATCCGGGCCTTCTGGTCCGGCATGTGCGGGAAGTTGACGGTCAGGGCGAGGGCCGCGCCGAGCAGGAACAGCACCGGGATCGGCAGCCACTCCATGATCATGGCGGTGAGCAGGCCGACCGTGAGGAGCGCGTTGAACCAGTACAGCTTCGGGCGCAGGGTGGGGCGGTGCGGGTCGAGGCCCTGGAAGCCGTCGTCCTCCTCGGGGGCGTCCGCGTCGGCGCCGGGGCCCGAACCGCCGCTCGCCGTACCGCCCTTGCCGGAGCCGGCGCCCACGAGGACCGTCTCGGTCTCCTCCACCAGCACCTCGTCCAGGGTGAGCACGCCGAGCCGCTTGCGCTCGCGGCGGCCGAGGACGTAGGCGAGGGCGAAGACGAACAGCAGGCCCATGGCGAGGGCCGGGATCATCGGCACGAAGATGTCGCCGGCGTCCAGCTTCAGCGCGGTGGCGGCGCGGGCGGTGGGGCCGCCCCACGGCAGGGTGTTCATCACGCCGTTGGCCATGGCGGCGACGCCGGTCATCACGACCAGGGACATCTTCAGCCGCTTGTACAGCGGGTACATCGCCGAGACGGTGATCATGAAGGTGGTGGAGCCGTCGCCGTCCAGGGAGACGATCGCGGCGAGGACCGCCGTACCGACCACGATGCGCAGCGGATCGGCCTTGCAGAACTTCAGGATGCCCCGGACGACCGGGTCGAAGAGGCCGACATCGATCATCACACCGAAGTAGACGATCGCGAACATGAGCATCGCCGCGGTGGGGGCGAGGCCGGTGATGCCGTCGATGACGTAGTCGCCGAGCTTGGCACCCTTGCCCACGAACACGCAGAAGAGCGCGGGGATGAGCACGAGCGCCGCGATCGGCGACATCTTCTTCAGCATGATCAGGACCAGGAAGGTCGCGATCATGGCGAAGCCGAGGATGGTCAGCATGAGTGGATACCTAACGTTCGCCCTTGAACATCCCACCTGGGGGTCGGCGGTGCGATGACGTTAGGTCCGTTCAAACGGCGTTAACAAGACGTTGACGTGCGAGCAATACGCGCAAAAGTCCAGGTCACGGCAGTGCGGTGAGTTCGACGGGGACGCCGTTGAGCACCGCGTTGCCCGACAGCGGGTCGAGCAGGCTGCCGTCGAGCAGCTGGTTGACGTTGACGCCGGGGTCGGTGGCGGCGTGGCCGAGCCGGGTGCCGGGGCGGTCGTGGCCCCAGCCGTGCGGCACGCTCACCACCCCGGGCCGGACGCCGTCGGTGACCTCGGCGGGGACCGTCACCTCTCCCCCGGCGCCCTTGACGCGTACGTCCGCGCCGTCCCGGACGCCGAGCCGGGCGGCGTCCTCGGGGTGGATGTGCACGGTGCAGCGGTTGCTGCCGCCGGTGAGGGCGGGCACGTTGTGCATCCAGCTGTTGTTGGAGCGCAGATGGCGGCGGCCGACCAGGAGCAGGCCGGCGGGGCGCTCGTGCAGGGCCCGGCGCAGCCGCGGCAGGTCGCCGGCGATCGGCTCGGGCAGCAGCTCGACCTTGCCGCTACGGGTCTTCAGCGGCTGCGGCAGGCGCGGGCGCAGCGGGCCGAGGTCGATGCCGTGCGGGTGGTCGAGCAGCCTGGCGAGGCTCAGGCCGTCGGGCCGGGCGCCGAAGCCGTCGCCGTACGGGCCGAGGCGCAGCATCAGGTCGAGCCGCCGCTCGGCGCCGTCGTCGCCGGTGAGTTGGGCGGCGAGGTCGCGCGGGTCGCGGCCGTGCACCGGCGAGTGCGGGTCCTGGACGGCCTTGCCGAGGGTCTGGTCGATGACCATCGCGTCGACGGCGGCGGGGTCGGCGCCGTGCATCCCCGAGTTCCCGGCCTCGCTCGAACAGGGGAGACCCCAATCCGTGTTCCGCCTAGCAGCGGTGAGCCGGACTGCCCCGGGCGGGACGTTGACCGGCTTGCGTGCGTCGGCGGTCCGCCGCGCACGGCACCGTCGAGGTCTACGGAGCCGAGCCGCCCGGGGTGTCACCCGTGCGCTGCCCGGCTCCCCGCAGGAGAGGCAGTCGCCGACCATGAACGTACGCCGCAGCGCCGCGGCTCTCGCCGCCGTAGGCGTGCTGGCCGCCGCCGCGCCCGCCACGGCCGCCGACCCGTCCCCGTCCCCGAAGGTCACGGTCCCGTCCGGGCTGTACGGGAAGGGCGACCCGACGTACGACGGCGTGTGGCGGCAGTCGCTGACGCTGCTCGCCCAGCGCACCCTCGGCTACCGGCCGGCCGCCGCGGCCGTCGACTGGCTCACCGGGCAGCAGTGCGCGGACGGCGCCTTCGCCGCCTTCCGCGCCGAGCCCGCGGGGCCCTGCGACGACAAGGTCAAGGCCGACACCAACAGCACGGCCGCCGCCGTCCAGGCCCTCGCCGCGACCGGCGGACACGGCGGTGCCGTGGACAAGGCCGTGGGCTGGCTGAAGTCCGTGCAGAACAAGGACGGCGGCTGGGGCTACTACCCGGGCGGCCCCAGCGACACCAACTCCACCTCCGTCGTCATCGGCGCGCTCACCGCGGCCGGCACCGACCCGGCGGACGTGCGGAAGTCGGGCAAGTCCCCCTACGACGCGCTGCCCACCTGGTCCATCCCCTGCGGCAAGGACGGCGGCGGCGCCCTCGCCTACCAGCCGGACAAGAAGGGCAAGCTGCTCCCCAACGCGGACGCGACGGCGGCCGGTGTGCTGGGCGCGCTCGGCAAGGGGTTCGTCGCGGAGGCCGGCAAGGCACCGGCCCAGGACGCCTGCGCCGAGGCCGAGCACCTCACCCCCGCCCAGGTCGCGGACAACGCCGGCGCGTACCTGGGGACGGCCGTCGCGAAGACCGGCCACCTGGAGTCCACCCTGCCCGGCGCCAAGGACCAGCCCGACTTCGGCAACACCGCGGACGCCGTCGTCGCGCTCGCCGCGGACGGCCGGACCGAGCCCGCGAAGAAGGCGTACGCCTGGCTGGAGAAGAACGCCGGCCAGTGGGCGGCCCAGAGCGGCCCGGCCGCGTACGCCCAGCTGATCTTCGCCGCCCACGCGATCGGCGAGCAGCCGGGCGACTTCAACGGCACCAGCCTGGTCAGCTCCCTCAACGCGCTCGGCCCGGCCCCGCACATGGACTCCGCCGCGCACGAGTCGGCCGCGGAGGACGAGGACTCGGGCACCAGCGTCTGGTGGATCATCGGTGTCGGTCTCGTCGGCGGCATCGGCATCGGTTTCCTGCTCAGCGGCCGGAAGAAGCGCCAGTCGTGACCCCTGTCCGCCGTACCGCCGTGCGCCGTGCGGTGCCGGTGCTCGTCGCCGCGCTGCTGCTCCTCGGCTCCGCCGGGCCGGCGGGCGCCGCCGGCTACCGCTACTGGTCCTTCTGGGAGCGCACCGGCGGCCACTGGACGTACGCCACCCTGGGCCCGGCGGCCGTCCGCCCCGACGACGGCGCGGTGCAGGGCTTCCGGTTCTCGGTGAGCGCGGACTCCGCGGACGCGAGCCGGCCGCGGGGTACGGCGGACTTCGACACGATCTGCGCGGGTACGTCCGCCGCCTCCGGGACGAAGCGGGTGGCTCTGGTGCTCGACTTCGGCACGCGCGCGGACGCGCCGGCCGGGGCGACGCCGCCGGGCCGGCGTACGGCGTGCGCGCGGGTGCCGGCGGACGCGACCACCGCGGACGCGCTGGCCGCCGTGGCCGAGCCGCTGCGGTACGACACCAACGCCCTGCTGTGCGCGATCGCCGGGTATCCGCGCACGGGGTGCGGGGAGCAGGTCTCCGCCGACGGCGAGCGGAGCGGGAACGGCAACGGGGCCGACGGCGGGACCGATGACGGGGCCGCCGACAGCGGGCCCTCGCTCGGGCTGCCGGTCGGCGCCGGGGTGGTCGCCCTGCTGGCGGGGGCGGCGGTGTGGCAGGCACGGCGGCGGCGCGATGAGTCGCGATGAGTCGGGGCGAGGGCGGGAAGGCGAGTGCGTGAAGGCGTGCGCCCGCGGGTCCTTCGTGGCTGAGCGCGAGCGCGCGGTACCCCGCGCCGCCGGGGTGGTGCGGCCGACGCACCCGCACGCGGAGGGCGGACGCCGCCGCTCCCGGCCCGCGCGGGCGGGCGAACCCGCGCCCGCCCGGCTTCGGAGCACCCTGCATCCCGGCGCCTGGTGGCTCTGGGCGATAGGTCTCGGTACGGCCGCCACCCGCACCACCAACCCCCTCCTCCTCGGCCTGCTCATAGCGGCCTCCGGCTACGTCGTGGCGACGCACCGCTCCCCCACCCCCTGGGCCCGCTCCTACACCGCCTTCGTGAAGCTCGCCCTCGCCGTCCTCCTCGTCCGCGTGCTGTTCGCGGTGGCGCTGGGGTCGCCCATCCCGGGCACCCACACCCTGTTCACCCTCCCCGAGATCCCGCTCCCGCAGTGGGCGCAGGGCATCCGGCTGGGCGGCCGGGTCACCGCCGAGGCGGTCGTCTTCGCCGCCTACGACGGTCTGAAGCTGGCCACCCTGCTCATCTGCGTCGGCGCGGCGAACGCCCTCGCCAGCCCCACCCGCCTGCTCAAGTCCCTGCCGGGCGCGCTGTACGAGACGGGCGTGGCCGTGGTCGTCGCCCTCACCTTCGCGCCCCACCTGATCGCCGACGTGCAGCGGCTGCGCGCCGCCCGCCGGCTGCGCGGCCGGCCGGACCGGGGCGTACGGGGCCTGCTCCAGGTCGGCCTGCCGGTCCTGGAGGGGGCGCTGGAGCGCTCGGTCGCGCTCGCCGCCGCGATGGAGTCCCGCGGCTACGGCCGTACCGCCGAGGTCCCCGCCCGGGTCCGCCGCACGACGGCCGCGCTCACCCTCGGCGGCCTGCTCGGCGTGTGCGCGGGAACGTACGGGCTGCTGACGGCGGAGGGGGGCACGTACGGGCTGCCCGTCCTGCTCGCCGGGGTCGTCGCCGCGCTCGCGGGGCTGCGGCTGGGCGGCCGGCGTTCGCCGCGGACCCGGTACCGCCCGGACCCGTGGGGGCCGCGCGCCTGGCTGGTCACGGGTTCCGGCGCCGCGGTGGCCGCGCTGCTCACGTTCGCCTCGGTCCGTGATCCGCAGGCGCTGCGCCCCGGGGTGGTCCCCCTCGTCGCCCCGGCCCTTCCGCTCTGGCCGGCCGCGGCCGTCCTGCTCGCCCTGTTGCCCGCCTTCGTCCCCAGGGAGCATGCGTGATCCGCTTCGAGGATGTCAGCGTGACGTACGAGGGTGCCGCCGGACCCACCGTCGCCGGTGTGGACTTCGAGGTTCCCGAGGGTGAACTCGTGCTGCTCGCCGGTCCGTCCGGGGTCGGCAAGTCGACCGTGCTGGGCGCGGTCAGCGGGCTCGTCCCGCACTTCACCGGCGGCACCCTGCGCGGACGCGTCACGGTGGCCGGCCGGGACACCCGTACCCACCCGCCGCGGCAACTGGCCGACGTGGTCGGCACGGTGGGCCAGGACCCGCTCGCGCACTTCGTGACGGACACCGTGGAGGACGAACTCGCCTACGGCATGGAGTCGCTGGGCCTCGCCCCGGAGGTGATGCGGCGCCGGGTCGAGGAGACCCTCGACCTGCTGGGCCTGGCCGGGCTGCGGGACCGCCCGATCGCCGCCCTCTCCGGCGGGCAGCGGCAGCGGGTCGCGATCGGCTCGGTCCTCACCCCGCACCCGCGGGTCCTGGTCCTGGACGAGCCGACCTC
>NZ_MUMF01000629.1 GCF_002155905.1 Streptomyces tricolor
GGCCCGGGCCGCCGCGCACTTCAGTAGTTGCCCAGGCCGCCGCAGACGTTGATCGCCTGTGCCGTGACGGACGCCGCGGTGTCGGTCACCAGGTAGGAGACCAGGCCCGCGACCTCCTCCGGGGTCGAGTAACGGCCCAGCGGGATCTTCGCGTTGAACTTCTCCAGGACGTCCTGTTCGGTGACGCCCCAGAAGTCCGCGTACCCGGACCGGACCCGCTCGGCCATCGGTGTCTCGACGTATCCGGGACACACCGCGTTGACGGTGATGCCGGTCTTCGCCAGTTCGAGGCCGACGGCCTTGGTGAAGCCGACCACCCCGTGCTTGGACGCCGAGTAGGGCGACGCGTAGACGACCCCCTGCTTGCCGCCGGTGGAGGCGATGTTGACGATCCGCCCGTAGCCGTTCTCGCCCATCCGGCCGGACGCCAGCACCTCCCTGGTCACGCGGAAGACACCGTTGAGGTTGGTGTCGATCACGTCGAGCCAGAGCGACTCGTCGAGTTGCGCGATCTCACCGCCGCCGCCCCGGCCGGCGTTGTTGACCAGGATGTCGATACGACCGAAGCGCTCCACGGCCGCCGCGACGGCGGCACGCACACCGGCGGCGGAGGTCACGTCGCACGGTCCGCCGGCCACCTCCAGCCCCTCCGAAGCGAGCTTCGCCACGGTCTCGGCCAGCCTGTCGGCGTCCCGGGCGCACCCGTACACCGCAATCCCCTGCTCCGCGAGGGTCCGGGTCACCGCGAGTCCGATGCCACTGCTGGCTCCGGTGACGAAAGCCACCCGTCTGTCGCTCATCCGGTTTCTTCCCGTCCCTTCCCTGCCGGGCCCCTCACGCGGCGGACTTGGCGTTCACGAAGTCCGTCAGCGCCTGCGGCGTGGTCAGGTGCTCGATGTCGTCGGTGATGTCGACCCCGTACTCCCGCTTGATCAGGGCCGCGGTCTCCAGCAGGGCCAGCGAGTCGTAGCCGAGTTCACCGAACGTGGTCTCGCCGATCTCGCCGGCGAGCTGCTCCGACTCGTCCTCGCCCGCGCTGATCCGCAGAATGTCCTTGAGCCGGTCGATCGTCAGTTCCGCCATGTCCCTCTCCCGTGTCGCAGGGTTGTGCGTGCTCTGGAAATTTCTTCCGGACTACTCGGATCGCGCTCGTGGACGCCTGGAAAACCGACGTCGCGAGCAACGCTCCAGTAGCGCTGCCGCGGAATTCGAGCGGCCCCGTCCAGCGTGGCCGCACCAACGAATCCCAGCCAGCGAGGGTGTGTCGGGTGTGATAAGCCTGAAGCCACGGGAGGACCTCGGTCTTCCCAGCCGGCTTGCCGATTCCGCCAAGCGGACGGCGGGCGTTCAGATACGGATGGACGAGTTCGACGCGTGGCTGGCCGAACGGGCGGCTGCGCACGATTTCACGGTCGATCGCATTCCTTTCGCCGGACTGCGCGGCTGGTACTTCGAGAACGACATCGGAAACCTGGTGCACGACAGCGGCCGCTTCTTCTCCGTGGAGGGCCTCTCGCTGCGCAGTCCGGGATCCGCCGACCGGTTCCAGCCGATCATCAACCAGCCGGAGGTCGGCATACTCGGGATCCTCGTCAAGGAGTTCGACGGGGTGCTGCATTTCCTGATGCAGGCCAAGATGGAGCCGGGCAACCCGGTGCCGCTGATGCTCTCGCCGACCGTCCAGGCGACCCGGAGCAACTACACCCAGGTCCATCGGGGTTCCCGGGTCCGGTATCTGGAGTACTTCACGGGACGGCGCCCGGCGCGGGTGATCGCCGACGTGCTGCAGTCCGAGCACGGCGACTGGTTCTACCGCAAACGCAACCGGAACATGCTCGTCGAAGCGGATGCCGGCGACGACGTACCGCTGGCCGACGACTTCTGCTGGCTGACCCTCGGACAGATCAACGCCTTGCTGGCCAGGGACAACGTGATCAACATGGACTCGCGCACGGTGCTGGCGTGCCTGCCCCCGGTGGGAGAGGGTGCCGAGGCCGCCGACCGGTTCGGCCGGTCGCTGGCCGCCTCGCGCGACCCCGGCGCCGGCGCGGTGTCGACCATGACCGAGCTGCTGAGCTGGTTCACCGGGCTGCGGACCGATTGCCGGCTCGACGCCGGCCGGCTGCCGCTGGGCGCCCTGCCGGGCTGGCAGCGCGACGACAAGGAGATCAGCCGGGACGACGGCCGTCGCTTCCGGGTGGTCGCCGTCGACGTGCGGGCCGACAACCGGGAGGTCGCCAGCTGGTCCCAGCCGCTCATCGAGCCCATAGGCACGGGCCTGTCGGCCTTCCTGGTCCGGGAGTTCGACGGGGTGCTCCATGTGCTCGTGCGCGCCAGGGCCGAGGTCGGCTTCCTGGACGGCGTCGAACTGGGCCCGACGGTCCAGTGCATGTCCGCCTGCGAACGGGAGGAGGAGACCTCGCCGTTCCTCGACCGGATCCCCGCGCCGGGCTCCCCGCGGATCCGCTACGAGGCGTTCCACGCCGAGGAGGGGGGCCGGTTCCTGAACGCGGTCGGCCGGTACGTCATCGCGGAGGCGGACGGGCCGGCGCCCGACGCGCTGCCCCCCGATCACGCCTGGGTGACCGTGGGCCAGCTCACCGCTCTGCTCCGGCACAGCAACTACGTCAACGTGCAGGCACGCACCCTCGTGGCCTGCCTGAACTCCCTCGGCTAGACGGGACGCGGGGGGAAGGAGCGGAAGATGGCACTGCGGCGCCCTCGTCCCGTCGTCGCGGTCATATGGGCGGTGGACGACAGCCTCGTGCGCTGCGCCGCCGGCCTGGCCGAGGAACACGGAGGCGATCTCGTCGTCGTCCTGGTCGTACAACGGCCGTGGACCCTGCTGCTCGACTGCTCCCTGGCCGCCGCGTTCGACTCCACGGATCTCGAACTGGAGTCCCTGCTCAAGGTCGGGGCGTGTCTGGAGGGCGCGGCTGTGCGGTGGACCCTGCACACGGCCTACAGCGACGCCGGCAGGGCCGTCGCCGGCCTGGTCAGGAGAACCGAGCCCGGCTGGCTCGTGCTGGGCCGCCGTCGCTGGCGGCACACCGCCAAGATGGTGGACTCTCCCGCCCTCCCCGAGGACACCAAAGTGCTGATCGTCTGATCCGCTCTCGTCACGCGTATGAAAATCCCATACCGGGGTCCTGTGAACCTCATGCGTATTGGTGATCGCGGCAGTTCCGAGCTCAAACACGCTTGTGCATTCTTCAAAGGGAACCGCAGAGGCTGAAAAGAAGCGTCGCTAAAGGGGGACAAGTTGCTGGAAATCAACGTGCTCGGGCCGATGGAGGCCACGGGGGCGGGTCGGTGTATCGCGCCAACCGCGGCGAAACCGCGCCAGGTCCTCGCACTGCTGGCACTGCGGGCCGGTGAGGTCGTGTCGGTGTCCACCCTTGTCGAGGAGATCTGGGGTGAGAAGCCACCGCGCAGCGCACTGACGACCTTGCAGACCTACATCCTGCAACTGCGCAGACTGATCGGCGGCGTCCTGCTGTCGGGCTCGGCGAAGGACGTCCTGCTGACCCGCTACAACGGCTACCTGTTCACCCCCGAGGGCGTGATGGTGGACGCCCAGCTCTACGACGGGCTCGTCGACGAGGCCAACCAGGCATCGGAGAACGGCGACCACCTGGAGGCGTACCGGCTGGCCCGGCAGGCGCTCGACCTGTGGTCGGGGGAGGCGCTGGTCGACGTCCTGCGGGGGGCCCATCTCAGCATCGAGGCCACGCGTCTGGAGCAGAGCCGGCTGGGTCTGCTCGAGACCCGCATCGACGCCGAACTGCATCTGGGCCGGCACCACATGCTGCTCGGCGAGCTGGCGGTGCTGGTCGCCCGCAATCCGCTGCACGAGAGCTTCTGCGCCAAGCTGATGGTCGCCCTCTACCGCTCGGGGCAGCGCTGGCGCGCGCTGGAGGTCTACCAGACCGTGCGGACCGAGCTGGCCGACGAACTCGGGCTGGAGCCGTCGGTACGGCTGCAGCAGTTGCAGCACGCGATCCTGTCCGCGGATCCCTCGCTCGACTTCGTCGCCCCGAACATCCTGTTCACCCAGCCGACCTGACCCTGTGCGGGAACGGCGCCCCCGCCGTTCCCGCACCCGGCCGTTCATTCGGCGTCGGCGGCCTTGGCGTGCAGACGTACCTCGAACAGCTCCGGGCTCGACACGGCGAGGGCGCGCAGCGCCGCGCTGTGCGGCTGGAACTCCGGCCGTGCGACCGCCGCCCGCAGGCTGGCGTTGTCCGTCCAGCGTGCGATGTTCACGTAGGACGCCGGCTCGTCGAGCCGGCGGTGCAGCGTGTGCTCGATGAAGCCCGGCTGTGCCGCGAAGAAGGCCGAGGTCGCGGCGAAGGCCTCCTCGAACTGCTCGGCCGGTCCCGTCACCTCGAACTTGTTCACGAGCGTCACCGGGACCGCGCTCGCCGCCGCACCGACCCGGGCGACGACCTGCGCGTAGCGGGCCAGCGTCTCCCCCGGGCTCGGGCCGTCGAGCGCCGCGTGGATGCGGGGCGCGATCTCGCCGTGCCGGTGCAGTCCGCTGTGCGTGAGGGCCACGGAGGTCCTCCCGGGGCCGAGTGCCTCGAAGTCGACCTCGATGAAGCTCGCCTTCTCGTCGTCGAAGACCGGCTGCCAGTGCGGGCCGACCCGCCAGGTCAGCACGATCCGCTTGGGGGGGTTCCACTCCACCACCGTGCCCCAGGCGATCTCGGTTCCGTCGGCTCCGACCTCGTAGTAGCGACCTCCCTCGAAGGGTTCGATGGTGAGCGACACCCGGTTCTCGACGAAGACGTGCTTCTCGGGGAACCATTCGAGCGGACGCTCGGCGAAAATGGCGAAGGCCCGGTCCGCGGGTACGTCCACCGTCACCGTCTTGCGCACGTCGGGGATCTTCTGGGCCTCGGTCATGGATGCTCCTTGGGCGTCGGGATCATGTCCCCCACACTGGTCGACCTGTCTTGAACCTGGGCAGAACACGGATCGAACGCGACGCGCGCGCCGGCCAGGGCGGACCGGGGGCCGGGGTCGATCCGGGGTTTAGGGGTTCTCGAGGGGCCGGGGCCACCGTGGGCCGCATGCGTATCCTGGTCACCGGCGCGGCCGGCTTCATCGGTTCCCACTATGTGCGGGCGATGCTGAACGGTGAGTACGCCGGATTCGAACGTACTGAGATCACCGTCCTCGACAAACTCACCTACGCCGGCAACCGGGCGAACCTCCCTGCCGAGCACCCGCGTCTGACCTTCGTCCACGGCGACATCTGTGACCGTCAGCTGCTGCTCGATCTCCTCCCCGGGCACGAGGCCGTCGTCCACTTCGCCGCGGAGTCACACGTCGACCGCTCACTGGTGCGCGCGGCCGACTTCGTGGGCACCAACTGCGTCGGCACGCACAACGTCATGGAGGCGAGCCTCGCCGCCGGTGTGTCCCGCCTGGTGCACGTGTCCACCGACGAGGTGTACGGCTCCATCACGGAAGGCCGCTGGACGGAGGAGTGGCCGCTCGCGCCGAACTCGCCCTACGCGGCGTCGAAGGCGGCCGGCGACCTGATCACCCTCTCCTACGCCCGCACCCACGGCCTCGACGTGTCCATCACCCGCTGCACCAACAACTACGGCCCGTACCAGCACGTCGAGAAACTCATCCCCCTGTTCACCACCAACCTGCTGGGCGGCGTCCCCGTTCCGCTCTACGGCGACGGCTCCCACATCCGCGAGTGGCTGCACGTCTCCGACCACTGCCGTGCCGTGCAGCTGGTGCTGACGGGCGGCCGCCCCGGCGAGGTCTACAACGTCGGCGGCGGCACCGAGCGCACCAACCGGGAGATCACCGACCTGCTCCTCGACCTGTGCGAGGCCGACCCGTCGCTCGTCGACCGCGCCCCTGACCGCAAGGGCCACGACCTCCGCTACGCCCTGGACGACTCCAAGATCCGCACCGAACTCGGCTACGCCCCCGAGGTCCCCTTCGAGGAGGGCCTCGCGTCGACGGTCGCCTGGTACGCGGACAACCCGTCCTGGTGGCAGCCGCTGAAGAAGACCGGCCGTCAGGTCTCCCCGACGGGCGGGAACGGCCGCGGTGCCCACCCTGTCGGTTCGGCCGCCGGCCGGACCTCCTGACAGGAGCCGGCCTTCAGGCCCTTGTGTCAGCGGACCTGATCCCTCTCGGGCCCGGTGCCTTTGATCCTGGTCGCCGTTCCGTCCGGGGTGAACGCGTGGTGGAAGGTGAAGGCGTGCGGCGCGGAACCGTGGTCGTGGAGCTGCTCCAGCCTGGAAACCCCGTCCTGCCAGGTGGGTATGACGCCTTCGGCGATCCACCAGAACACGTGACTCGGGTGTCCTGTCCTCCTCTCGAACCAGTCGTACCGCCTGTTCAGCGCCTCACGGTGGAGACCGGTGTAGACGGCGTCGAAGGCGGGGCGCAGGTCGGTCCACAGGGAGAGGCTCGCGGCCAGGGCGGTGGTGTCCGCCGTACGGCCCTTGTCGTACCAGGCCGGTACGGCGAACTCTCCCCACGCACCCCAGTCCGCCTCGAAGTGTGAGCCCCGGCCACCGTCTGCCGCCTCGGCGTGTGCGAGATATCCGGGCTGCTGACTGATCGTCCGGTAGACGGCCGCACCGATGTCGTAGAACTCGCGCGTGAGGGGGGCGGGATCGGCGAGAGGTGACTTCAGCGTGCCGAATGTGTACAGAGCAAGATGGGGCATGCGTCTCTCCCTGGTGGGGTGGACTGGCGCGGTCTCGCTTCGGTGGCCCAGGCATGGGGGGCGAGGCTTCGTGGGGGCATGACCGATCCCCCTCGGGCGCGGGTGGCCCAGCCTGGAGCAACCCCGTGCGACCGTGGGCGACCACCGAAGGCCAGCTGAAGGTAGCTGCCTCTGACGGCCTTGTCGAAGTTGCGTTTTCCTCGTCCAAGTGGCTTCGCTCCGGAGGAATTTGCGGCAGCCGGGGTGGTGCCGGCGCGGCTGCCTGCCGGGGATTTGCCGAGACGCGCCCCAGCCCGTGCAGGGCTTGATGGAAAGACCGTCGCCCCGAACAGTTGTAGCGTCAGGCACCGTGAGTACGGACATACACGGCGGTATCGAATTCCGTCACCCCGACGCCGGCACCGACTACTACGAGGGGGAGCCGTGGGTTGCCGCCATGGATCTCTGGCCGTTGTACGACGAGACCGACGACGCCTCCTTCGGCTGCCTCTTCGGGGTACGCAACTACGCGGGCTACCGGCCTGTGGCCGCCGGCCGGGGTCTTCCCGGGGATCTGTCGAGCGCGCTGTGCGAACGACTGCAGCCGTGGGTGGCGGAGGGCCACCTCGCAGGGGCGACCTGGGTCAGCTGGGCCGAGATCGCGAGGCTGGATCCGGCAACCGCTCCGGACCACTACGTCGGCCGGGTCACTTGGTCGTCGCCGGCCAGGCCGTCGATCCTGCACCGGCAGCTCGTGCCGGCCGTATGGCCGGCGGAGCTGGTGGCTCTGGTGGGCCCGCGCCCGAACGAGCTCCAGGATGCCGACGACCACGCCGAGTGGATGAGCGGAGAGCTGCTCTGCCGGTACGAGTCGCTGACAGCGGGTTCCGTCCTCGGCCCCCGGTCGCACTGGCCCCATGTGTTCGCCGTGATGAAGGCTCTGGCGGATCGCTTCGGCGAGGACGCCGTGCGACTCGTCGTGGCCTTCGGCTGAAGGAAATCGTCGGACGGTGGATCACGGAACTGCGGTGACGGCCGTTTCCAGGAAGCCCCATGAGGGTGGGCAGCCACCGACTCACCGGCCCGCCTCGGCTTCGGCGGCGGAGCACCGCAGCAGTGCCGGACGGGTTTACGGCAACGCCGTCTTCAGCCGGGAGCGCGCCGAACTGCCCGCCGCCGCAGCCG
>NZ_MUMF01000630.1 GCF_002155905.1 Streptomyces tricolor
CACCCGGGCCGCGCTGCGGGCGGGGGACACCCCGCAGCGCCTCGGTGTCCTCGCCGCCTGGCGCGACACCGACCTGTTCACGCCCGCCGAACGCGCCGCCCTCGCCCTCGCCGAGGCGACCACCGCCGCGGCCGACGGCGCCGCCCAGGACGCCGCCCGTGCGGCGGCGCGCGAGGTCCTGACCGACGATCAGACGGCGGCCGTGATCTGGGTCGCCGTCACCATCAACGCGTTCAACCGGGTCTCGATCATGAGCCGGCACCCCGTGCGGGCGGAGGGCTGAGGCGGCGACGCGGTGATCGATGGACGGATCGGTGCTGGTCACCTAGCGTTCCGCGCATGACGGAACGACGCGCGATACTCAGCGGCTCCACCTTCGAGGAGCAGATCGGTTACGCCCGTGCCGTGGTCGACGGGGACTGGGTGCATGTCTCCGGGACCACCGGCTTCGACTACACCGCCATGACCATCTCCGACGACGTGGTGGAGCAGGCCGAACAGTGCCTGCGAAACATCGGGGCCGCGCTGGCCGAGGCGGGGTGCGGCTTCGCCGATGTGGTGCGGGTGCGCTATCTGCTGCCGGACCGCGCGGACTTCGAGCCCTGCTGGCCGGTGCTGCGCCGCTGTTTCGGCGAGGTCCGGCCGGCCGCCACCATGCTGGAGTGCGGCCTCGCCGACCCCCGGATGAAGATCGAGATCGAGGTCTACGCCCGCCGCCCGACCGGGGACTGAGCAGGGCTCAGGGGGAGTGCGGGCGGCCCGCCGCCGTAGCACGGAACAGGCCGCCACGGACCCCGGTCACCGGCCCGCGCCCGCCTCGCCGGCCGCCGGGTCCGACGGACGGGCCCCCGCCGGTCACCGCCCCGCCGTCGCCCGGTCGGGCGGTGCCACCAGGTCGCTGCGCCGGAGGATCCGGGCCTCGCGCGGCAGCAGCCGGGGGCCGGCCACGACCAGGACCTCGCACTCGGCCCGGGCCGGCACGAACCGGTGCACCGGCCTGCGGTGCAGCCGGGCGAACGGGCCCCGCGGCCGGGCCATGCCGATGACCAGCAGGTCGTCCGGGGACGCGGCGATCGAGCACAGCACCGGCCCCGCCGACCCCCTGACCACGCGTCGTACGATCCTCAGGTCCGCCGGAGGCCCGCCCGCCGCCAGGTCGAAGGCCCGCTCCAGCCGCTGTCGCGCGTCGTCGGCCCACAGGCGGGCCCAGGACGGCTCCGGCTGGCGCAGATAGAGGGCCTCGCCCTCCGGAGGTTCCCAGGCCCGGACCGCCACCAGCGTCCGGCCGGTGGCGCGGGCCTCCTGAATGCCGCGGCGTAACGCGGCGAGTCCTGCGAGTGAGTCGCTCACCCCGACGACGACCTTCCCCGTTCGCTCGTCACCTGAGGGTTCGTGTGGTGCCATGCCGCCCACGTTAGGAAGGCCAATCTCGCTCGGGCAAAGTCCAATCGGGGAAAAGTGGCCTTGATCGCAGCCGAGGTGTGCGGGTCCATATCTCGCCAATGTGGGGCCGACGGGCCGGTCGACGGAGACGCGGCGCGCGTCCGCTCTCGGTGACGGACCGTCCGGCATCCGGGCGGTCGGCGGCGTCCGCCAGCAGCGGAGGGAGCCTCCGGCGGCGGTACGGCTCCCGCGTGCCGGGTGGTACGTCAAACCGGAGCGCCGATGATCGGCGAAAGTCTGAAACCGACTGCCTGGCCGCGATTTTGAACTCCCTGGTGATTAATCGGTCAACGATCACGGGAAGGTTCCGGGGCGTCGCCGACACGTGATCTTCACCGGCCCGCTCCGGTGCGGCGCGTGTCACCCGTCCGTCCCCCGAGGGGAGGTGCAGTGATGAAGCTCCTTTTCGCCCTCCGCAACCGCGTTGCCGCCGCCAAGAGCCTCAAGGCCAACGCCTGGTACCTCTGGTACTGATCCCGCACCCGCCGCTGTAGCGGTGACATCGTTGTCCGGCCGCACCGCGACGCGGTCCGGCCGGGCGGCGGTGTCCCGTCGTGCCGCGGCCTTCACCGCCCCCGTACCGGAGGAGCCATGCCGCCGTCATCCACCGCGCGTGCGCGCGCCACCGTGTTCGCCCCGCGGCTCGCCGCGCTCATCGGCGACCACCTGGGCCAGGACGTCTTCCGGCTCGAACCCGACACCGTCGGGGTCGCGGGACACGAGGTCGCCGACCGCATCCTGGCCGCGCGCCGGGCGACCGAGACCGAACGCCCCACCTTCAAACCGCTGCACGGACGGTCCATCACCCGCAGCGAGGCGTCCGCGGTCACCCGCACCATCGCCAACGACGTGCGCGAGGCCCTGGCCCGGCCGCTGCCCGAGGACGTGGATCTGGCCGGTCCCTGGCCGCTGACCGGGCACCTCTTCCTGCGCGATCTGATACTCGGCCAGGACCCCTACCGGCTGCGGATGCTGATGAGCCGCAACCTCGAACTCACCCCCAAGCTCACCTGGTCGGTGATCGCGGTCGGTGCCGCCCTGCCCGGCTGGCCCCGCCCGGACGCCCGGCTCACCGGCCTCGCCGACCGCGCGGCGCGGGCGCGGGGGTACCAGGAGCGGCGGTACGCCATGGGGATGTACCGCAGGGCCGCTGCGCCCGTGTGCTTCACCGTCTCCACCCTGGTGGCCAACGCCCTCTGGCTCGGCTCCCCGTTCGACGACGGCATGTCCCCTCGCCACATCATCCTGGAGTCGCTGCGGCTGCTGCCGCCGTCCTGGAACATCCTGCGCAACGCCTCGCCCGAGTATCCGGCGATCGACGGCCGGATCGGCGAGCGCGACGACGTCCTGCTGCTGCCGCTGCTCTCCCACCGGGACCCCGCTCTCTGGGACGATCCGGACGCCTTCCGTCCGGAGCGCTGGGACGGCCTCGACCCGGACACCGCCCCGGGCTACCTGCCCTTCGGGCACTCGTCGGAACGCTGCTGGGGCCGGCACATGGTCATGCCGCTGGCCGAGCTGCTGCTGGACCTGATCCGCGGTTCCGGGCTGGTGGTCGACCCCGGTCAGCGGGTCGGCAAGGTTCCGCTGCTGGGCCTGCTGGGCGTGGAGGAGGTACGGCTGATCCGGTCACGCTAGCGGGGCAGCGGACCGGCGGGGCACCGTTGGGTGCGGCTGCAATGTCAGGTAGCCTGACATTGCCACGTCGGAACCGGAGGCTCTGCATGACCATCGAGTACGCCACCCGCCACCGCGCCCGCTCCTTCATCCCGCCGGAGCCGGGCAAGCCCTACTTCATCGAGAAGGGGCTGGGCGACCGCGCGCACCTGTTCGGTGACCTCGTCACGATCTACGCGGGCGGCGAACAGACCGAGAACACCTTCAACTTCTTCACCTGCGAAGGCCCCAAGGGGGAGCTGATCCCCGCCCACTCCCACGCGGACACCTACGAGGTCTTCTACATCACCCAGGGCGCCGTACGGCTCTTCGTGGAGGACCTGGAGGGCGAACAGCACGAGAAGCTGCTCACCCCCGGGGACTTCGGCTTCGTCCCGAAGAACTGCACCCACGCCTACCGCATGGAACGCCACCACTCACAGGTCGTCGGCGTCGCCGCCGGGCCGGGCGGCACCTTCGAGCGGTTCTTCGAGACCCTCGGCACACCGGCCGACGAACTGGGCCTGCCGGCCCGGCCCTTCGTCCCCGCCCCGGAGAAGTTCGCGACCGTGCCCGGACAGTACGACGTCCGCTTCCTCCCCGACCACCAGTGGCGCACCGGGAGCTGACCGCTGTGCCGTACGTCGAGGCGCTGTCGGCGGGCGTCCTGGTCGGCGCCCTGTACGCGCTGCTGCGGGTCGGGTCGCCGGCGCCACCGCCCGTCGCCCTGTTCGGCCTGCTCGGCATGCTGCTCGGGCAGACGCTGTTGGAGACGTGGTGAGACCGCCGACCGGGGCGCGGCGGGCCGCCGTCGCCGCTTTCCTGCGCGCCGCCGCTCCCGCCTTGGCCGCAGGCGCGCTCATGGGCGCCGTCTACTGGTCCCTCGGCCTGCGCTCACCCGCCCCGCCCCTGCTGGGCCTGACCGGCCTGCTGGGCATCGTGATCGGCGAACGCGCGGTGTCGGCGCTGCGGCGGCGCGGCCGGGCAGCCGGACCGGCGCCTGTTGTCGGAGCGGCGCCTGTTGTCGGAGCG
>NZ_MUMF01000631.1 GCF_002155905.1 Streptomyces tricolor
CCGCGGTGCCGAGGCCCTGGTCGAGGACCTCGCGCCTGCTGGGCGCAGTGCGCGCCGTGCGCCGCGGACCCTGCGCCCCCACCCGTGGGCGCCCGGGTGATCACGGCCCGTCGGTGGGCCGGGGCCGGTCCCGGCCGGGTGTGCGGGCCGGGGCGCCGCGGTCCGCGAGGTCGCCGTCGGCCGTCAGCGTTGCGTGGCGAGGCTCGCCGCGTTGGCGGCCACCACCGCGGCGATGCCCGCCCACTCCGCGGTGCCGAGGCCCTGGCCGAGGATCGCCCAGCCGGCCAGGGCCGCCAGCACCGGGTTGACGCTCATGAAGAGGCCGAACGTCTGCGCCGGCACATGGCGCAGGGTCAGCAGGTCGGCCAGATAGGGCACGGCCGAGGAGAGGACGCCGGCGGTCACGGCGCACAGGACGGCACCGGCCGTCGGCGGGTGGGCGGCCGCGACGGCGACGCCGACCGGCACGAAGGCCAGCGCGGACACCGCGGAGGCCGCCGCCGCGCCCTGCGCCCCGGGGACACGGCGCCCGACCACCCGGTTGAGCAGGATGTACGACGCCCAGCAGCACGCGGCGGCCAGGCCGAGCGCCATCCCGGCGTAGTCGGCGGAGGGGCGCGGGCGCATCAGGACCACGACCCCGGCCCCGGCCAGCACCGCGCACCCGGCGTCCAGCCGGCGCCGGGACCCGGCCAGCGCGATCGTGAGCGGCCCGAGGAACTCCAGGGTCACGGCGAGCCCCAGGCCGATCCGGTCGGCGGCGCTGTACAGGCTGAGGTTCATCGTGCCGAAGACCCCGCCGAGCAGCAGCACGGGCCACCACTGCCGCCAGGTGAAGGCGCGCAGCCGGGGCCGGGCCACGGCGAGCAGCACGAGCGCGGCGACGTACTGCCGTACCGCCACCACGCCGACCGGGCCGAGCACGGGGAAGGCCAGCGCGCCGACGGCGGCGCCGGCCTGGTTGGACAGGCCGCTGCCGGCCATGCCGGCCATGGCGGCCACCCCGGCCGCCCGCCGGGACGGCGGCGCGGCCACGGCCGCCGACGCGGTCAAGGGCCCGGCCGTCGCCGGGCGTCGGAGAGTTCGTCGCATGCGCGGATCGTGCGCGTGCCTGGCAGTTGCGCAAAATGCATGGCCGAGTCGGTCTATACGCTCGGCGTATGCACGACATAGAGCTGCGCCAGTTGCGCTGTCTGGTGGCCATCGTGGACGAGGGCACCTTCACCGACGCGGCGATCGCCCTGGGCGTCTCCCAGGCCGCCGTCTCCCGCACCCTCGCCGCCCTCGAACGCGCCCTGGGCGTACGGCTCCTGCGCCGCACCTCCCGCGAGGTGACGCCCACCGCCGCCGGGGTGCGTGTCGTGGCACAGGCCCGCCGGGTGCTCGCGGACGTGTCCGATCTGGTCCGCGAGGCCACCTCGGGTCACACCCGGCTGCGCGTCGGCTACGCCTGGTCCGCGCTGGGCCGGCACACGGTCGCCTTCCAGCGGCGCTGGAGCGCGGCCCACCACGACACCGACCTGCACCTGGTGCGGGTCAACTCGCCCTCCGCGGGGCTCGCCGAGGGCGCCTGCGATCTCGCCGTCGTCCGCAGGCCGCTGGACGACCGGCGCTTCGAGACCGCCATCGTCGGGCTGGAGCGGCGGCTGTGCGCGCTCGCCGCCGACGATCCGCTCGCCCGGCGCCGCTCCCTGCGGCTCGCCGACCTCGCCGACCGGGTCCTGCTCGTGGACCGCCGTACCGGCACGGCCAGCCCCGACCTGTGGCCCGCGGACGCCCGGCCGGCCACCGAGGACATCCATGACGTGGACGACTGGCTGACCCTCATCGCCGCCGGACGCGGTGTCGGGGTGACCGCCGAGTCGACCGCGTACCAGTACCCGAGGCCCGGCATCGGCTACCGGCCGGTGCGCGACGCCGAACCCGTCGCCGTACGGCTCGCCTGGTGGCGCGACGATCCGCATCCGGCGTTCCAGGCGGTGCTGGAACTGCTCACCGAGCTGTACCGCACCGGATGACACGGTGGTGACCGGTCCGCCCAGGCGAGGCGGGCCGGAAGCCGGTCACCGCCGGCCGGCCCCGACCCACGCGCCCGGCGCCGCCGCCCCCGCTCCCCGGGTGCGGCGCCGGGCCGCGGCCCGCCGCCGTACCGGCCGGACCGCCCTTCGCCGCCGTACCGGCCGGGTCCCCCTTCGCCGTGCCGGCCGGGCCGCTCCCGCCGTCGTACCGGCCGGGCCGCTCCCGCCGTCGTACCGGCGTCCTGCGCCGCATCCGGAGCGAAGGGCAACCCCCGCGCCTACCGTCCAGTAATATCCGGCGGCAGGCCACCAGAGGAGGAACCGTGCCCCGGTCCGAACGCTCACCCCTGCTGCTCGCCGGCCTGCTGGCAGCAGCCGGGGTCGCCCACTTCGCCGCCCCGCGGCAGTTCGACGTGATCGTCCCCCGGGCGCTGCCGGGTTCGCCCAGGGCCTGGACGTACGCCAGCGGGGCCGTCGAGCTGGCCCTGGCGGCCGGGATCGCGGCGCCGAGGACCCGCGCGACGGCCGCCAAGGCGGCAGCGGCCTTCTTCGTCGGCGTGTTCCCGGCCAACGTCCAGATGGCCGTCGACTGGCGCGACCGGCCGGCGCCGCTCAGGGCCGCGGCCCTCGCCCGGCTGCCTCTCCAGCTCCCGCTGGTGCTGTGGGCGCGCGGGGTGGCGCGCGGCGGGGAGGGACGGGCGTGACCGCGCACCCCGCGATCGGGGACAAGGCCGAGGACTTCGCCCTGCCCGACGAGACCGGCACCACCCGCCGGCTCACCGAGCTGCTGGCCGACGGTCCGGTCGTCCTCTTCTTCTACCCCGCCGCCCTCACCCCCGGCTGCACCGCCGAGGCCTGCCACTTCCGCGACCTCGCCGCCGAGTTCGCCGCCGTCGGCGCCCGGCCCGTCGGGATCAGCGGGGACAGCGTCGACAAGCAGCAGGAGTTCGCCGGCCGGCACCGCCTCGGCATGCCCCTGCTCTCCGATCCCGACGGCACGGTGCGCGAGCGGTTCGGCGTCAGACGGGGCTTCTCCCTCGCGCCGACCAAGCGCGTCACCTTCGTGATCGCCGAGGACCGGACCGTCCTGGAGATCGTCCGCAGCGAGCTGCGCATGAACACCCACGCCGACCGGGCCCTCGCCGCGCTCCGTGCCCACCGGCGCTGAAACGGACCGTCCCGCCGCTTGATGCCCCGGGACAATCGGAACATCCTGGGGCATATGAGCGATGTTGCCGCGGTGGCGGTCCTCGACGCCCAGGGCACGGTGACCGGATGGAGCGAGGGCGCGCGGCTGCTCACCGGCCACCCGGCGGACGAGGTGGTGGGCCGCCCCGCCGCCGGCCTGCTCGCCGAGGACGTCCCCGGCGACCTCCTCGCCGCCCGCACCGGCCCGGTCGCCCTGCGCCACCGCGACGGCCACCGCATCGAGCTGCTCCTCACCGCGTGCCCGCTCACCGGCACCGACGGACAGCCCGCCGGCTACGTCGTCACGGCCACGGCCGCCGGTGCCACCCTGGCCGCCCAGGCCTTCCAGCAGGCGTCCATGTCCATGTCCGTCTTCGACCTCCGGCAGCGCTACCTGCGCGTCAACGAGGCCGCCTGCCATGTGATGGGCGTCCCCGAGGAGGCGCTGCTCGGCCGGTACTTCCCGGACACCGTCGAGAACGCCGAGCACAGCCGCGGCTTCCTGACCCAACTGCGCCAGGTCGCCGAGACCGGCCGGCCGGTC
>NZ_MUMF01000632.1 GCF_002155905.1 Streptomyces tricolor
CGCGCTGCTGCGCCACCTGGTGCTCAGCGCCTCGGACGGCGGCCCCGGCGTGGACCAGGAGGTGGCGTACACCCTCGGCGTGTCCCTGCTGGTCCGCGCCGACGACCGCCGGGACACGGCCGCCGGCGAGGCGGACGCCCGGATGGGCCTGCTGCTGCTCGGCCCCTTCCACTGCCATCTGCCGGGCACCCCCGACCCGCTGCCGCCGGCGCTGCGCGCCGGTCTCGACGCGCTGCTCGGTACCGGCCGCCCCGAGGACCCGCAGGCCGTCGTCCAGGAGCACGCCGCGTCCCTGGTCAACCTCGGCTATCTGCTGCTGGACCTGGGCATCAACCTGACCTGGCCGGAAGCGCTGGAGGCCTGTGCCGTGCTGACCCGCGGCGCCCTGCCGCACCTGGCGGCCGAGGGCCCCGACCGGGCGGTGGCCGGCTGCAACCTCGGCTACGCCCTGCTGGTCCTCAGCGACGCACCCGGCCAGGGCACCCCCGGTGCGCCCGACCGGCTCGACGAGGCGGTCCGCGTGTTCCGTACGGCGTTCGCGGCCACTCCCCCGGACCACGGCAACCACGCCCGCTGCGCCAACGGCCTCGCCCTCGCGCTGCTGGCCACCGCGGCGCGGACCGAGGACCGCTCCCGGCTGCCGGAGGTGATCGAACTGCTGCGGACGGCGACCCGCGGCGCCGGCCCCGCCGACGGCAACGCGGCGCAGATGCACTCCGACCTGGGCTATGTCCTCACCCTGCACGCCACGAACGCCGAGCGGGACGAGGAGATGTCGCCCGCGGTCCGGGACGAGGCCGTCGCCGCGCTGCGCCGCGCCCTCGAACTCACCCCGGCCGAGGACCACGCGGCGCTCCGCGCCCATCTGGAGCGGCTGTCCCGGGCCACGCTGATCGGCCTGCCCCGGGCCGACCCGGACCGCGCGGCCCGACTCGCCGCGGACGCCGCCGACGCGCTGCGCCGGCTGCTCGACCTGACCCCGGAGGGACACCCCGAGCGGGAGGACGTACGGCTGCGGCTGGCCGCCAACCTGATCGCGGCGGGGCGGCCCCAGGAGGGCATCGGGCTGCTCGCCGCCGCCGACCCGGTGTTCACCGGGGATGCCGGGCCGACCGGCGACACCCTCGCGCGGCTGCGCGCGGAGGCCCTCGGTCCGGACGAACCGCCCGCCCGGCCCGGCCTCGGCCCCGAGGCGCAGGCCGACGTGGACGCCATCGACGCCATCGTGCAAGCGGCGATGTCGGGGGACGGCGACCATCCCATCGCCGCCGTGCTGAGCCTGCTCGGCATGGGCCCGCAGGGCGGCGGCAGCGGACGCGGCCAGGAACTGATGGACCTCGGCAAGCTGGTCCTCGGCCACCCCGGGCAGACCTCGCTGCACGACATCGTCGACCGCGCCCTGGAACTGGAGTTCCAGCGCCTCGCCCGGCTGCCCGAGGCCGCACGCGCGCAGGCCCTGACCGACCTGCTGCGGGGCGGGACCGCGGAGCCGGAGCCCCGGGAGCCGGTCGACACGAGCGCCCTCGGCGAGATCCTCGACGTCTACGACCGGCTGCTCGCCGCGGCGCCGCCGGACTCCCGCGAACACCGTCTGCTGCGCACCGGGCGGGCCACGCTGCTCGTCATGTCGGCCCTGCACGCCGAGGGCGACGACACCGCCCGGCTGGAGCGGATGCGCGAGACGCTGCCGCTGCTGCGCGAGCTGTACGAGGAACTGCCGCAGCGGATGGCGGACATGGGGCTGAGCCCCGAACTCTTCGCCGGGCACACGGCGCTGGCGTTCGCGTACGACTCCCCGTTCGAGCACGTACAGGCGCTGGAGGACGGGGTCCGCGGCGCCCGCCGCAGGCTGGCCCGGCTGACACCGGGCACCCGGGAGTACGACGACACCCGCACCACGCTGGCCATGCACCTGTTCACCCGGCACGGGCTGTGGTCGGAGGAGGCCGACTACACCGAGGCCGAGGCGCTGGCCCGGGAGCTGACCGCGACCCGCGAGCCGGATCTGGGCACGGTGCTGCTGGCGCAGCAGTGGGCGTCCGCCGCGCAGAGCCGCGTCCAGCGCGGGCGGCTGCTGGAGACCGGGCCGGCCGCGGCGGGACGCTCGCCCAGTCTGATCATCCGGCTGGCCGGCGACGGCGCCGCCCAGGCGCTGGACCGGCACGACCCGGTGGAGGCCCTGGAGACACTGGAGGACGGCCGCGCCCATCTGCTGTCCACCGCGCTCAACGCCCGCCGCGAGCTGTCCGCGCTGCACGGCGCCGACGCCGCCCTGCACGCCCGGCTCCGGTCCGCCCTGGACCGGGTGCGGGCGCTGCGCCGGAGCGTGGAGCCCGGCCGCAGGCCGGGCCCGGAGGAGATCGCCGAGCAGCGGGCCGCCACCGAGCACGCGGCCCGGCTCATCACGGAACTGCAGCAGCGCCCGGACTTCCAGCGGTTCCTGACCCCGCTGCCGCTCGGCCTGGACGACCTGCGGCCGGCCGCCGCAGGTCGTCCAGGCCG
>NZ_MUMF01000633.1 GCF_002155905.1 Streptomyces tricolor
GGCGGTCCCGCCGCCGCCGGCGTACGACCTGACCGTGACGGCGCGCGGGGCCGCCACGGTCACCCTGCTGCGGGCGGCGGACCGGACGCTGACGGTCCGGCTGGACCCGGACGCCGGCACCGTCGTCCTGGACCGCTCCGGCTGGCCCCGCGCGGGCGCCGCGGGATCGGCCCCGGTCACGGTGCGCGTGCCGCCCGCTCCCCGCCTGTCCGTCCGCCTCCTGGCCGACGGCTCGCTGCTCGAACTGTTCGTGGCGGACCGGGCGACGGTGACCGAGCGGGTCTACGCCCGGCCGGACGACGTGCCCGAGCTGACGGTCGAGGGGGACGCCGAGGTCAGCGGGTGGGAGCAGGTCCCACCGAGGCGCGGCTGACCACGGGGCAGGCCAGCCGCCGTACGGTGGCGGGCGGGGTGCGGCCGGTGTCGATGGCGTCGAGCAGCAGCCGGGTGGCGGCCTCGCCCATCGCCCGGTGCGGCAGCGCGACGGTGGTGAGGGCGGGGGTGAGGAAGGCGGCCATGTGCTCCTGGTCGTCGTAGCCGACCACCGACAGCTCGCCGGGTACGGCGATCCCGAGCCGGGTCGCGGCGTGCAGCACGCCCGCCGCGACCCGGTCGTTGTAGCAGAAGATCCCGGTGGGCCGGTGCTGCGGGGCGGTGCCGTCGAGCAGCCGGGCGGCGCCCTCGTGGCCGCCGCTGATCTCGCCGCCGGTGCGGACGACCCACTCCTTGGGCACGGTGATGCCCGCGGCGCGCAGCGTGTCGCGGAAGCCGCGCAGCCGCTCCACCGAGGCGATGTCGTCCTGCCCGCCGACCAGCGCGACCCTGTGGTGCCCGGCCTCCAGCAACAGCCGCGCCGCCGTGCGCCCGCCGGCCCGCTCGGCGGGGATGACGGCGGGCAGCGAGCCGTCCTCGGGGAGGCAGTTGGCGAGCACGGAGTGGACGCGGTGCAGGCCCTCGGGGACCCGGACCCGGCGCAGCGACATCGCCGCGTAGATGATGCCGTCGACGCGCCGGTCGAGGAGTTCGGCGACGGCCGCGTCCTCCTTGGCCGGGTCGCCGCCGGAGTCGACGGTGAGCACGAGGTGGTCGCTGTCCCAGGCGGTCTCCATGGCGCCGCGCAGCAGTCGTCCGGCGAACGGGGAGGCGGCGATCTCGTCGGTGATGAGGCCGATCACGGCCGTACGCCGGCGGCGCAGGCCGCGGGCGACGGGGTCGGGGCGGTAGCCGAGCCGGGCGGCGGCCTCCCGGATGCGTTCCTGGGTCGCGGGCGAGAGGTTGCCGTCGGCGCGGCCGTTGAAGACGAAGGAGACGGCGGTGTGCGAGACGCCGGCCAGCCGGGCGACGTCCCGCGAGGTGGGCCGCCCGCCGCCCACGCCGTTCCTGTCCGCGCCGCCCATGCCGTCCGCTGCCCTCTCCCCCGCTCGTCCGGTCGATCATGCTCACCCTATCCGTGCGGCCGGCGGGAGACACAGGGGCGGAGGGCACCGGGAGGCCGGGCCCCTCGGGCGCACGAGGAGGGGTGCGCCAGGGTTCCTCGCATCCGCGGGCCGAGGCGGCGGAGTTGCCGGAGCGGGGGCTGATCCGGCATCCGGGACCGGACGGCGGGGTACTCGGTGCGCGTCGGACCTGGGGAAGGAGCCGGAGGTGGCGGCGGAGGACCGGCTGCGGACGTACCGCGGCAAGCGCGACTTCGAGCGGACCCGTGAGCCGTCGGGGCAGGCGGCCCCGGGCGGGGGCGGTGAGCCGCGGTTCGTGGTGCAGATCCACGACGCGCGGCGGATGCACTTCGACTTCCGGCTCCAGGTCGACGACGTCCTGAAGTCGTGGTCCGTGCCGAAGGGCCCGTCCAGCGACCCCGGGGACAGGCGGCTGGCGGTGCCGACCGAGGACCACCCCCTGGAGTACGAGGAGTTCGAGGGGGTCATCCCGCGGGGCGAGTACGGCGGTGGCACGGTGATCGTGTGGGACCGCGGGACGTACGAGCCGCTCAGTCACGACCGCAGGGGGCGGCCGGTGGATTTCGCGGAGTCCCTGGAGCGCGGGCACGCCACCTTTCGGCTGCGGGGCAGCAAGCTGCACGGGGAGTACGCCCTCACCCGCTTCCGGAGCGGCGCGGACGGGGAGGAGGCCTGGCTGCTGGTGCGCAAGGGGCCCGCCCGGGCGGACGGGCACGGCACCCCGGACCCCCGCCGGGCCCGTTCGGTGCGGACCGGCCGCACCCTGGCGCAGGTCGCCGCCGACGCCGGCGAGTGACGCCCGTGCCGTGCCGTACATGATCAGTCGTCGGGCAGGGGCTGCTCGGCCCAGATGGTCTTGCCGGCGAGGGTCTGCCGGCTGCCCCAGCGCTGGGTGAGCTGGGCGACGAGCAGCAGGCCCCGGCCGCCCTCGTCGTAGGCGTGTGCCCGGCGCAGGTGCGGGGAGGTGGAGCTGGCGTCGGAGACCTCGCAGATGAGGGCGCGGTCGCGGATCAGGCGCAGCCGGATGGGCGGTTCGCCGTACCGGATGGCGTTGGTGACGAGTTCGCTGACGACGAGTTCGGTGACGAAGGCGGTCTCCGCCAGCCCCCAGGCGGTCAGTCGCTCGGTGGCCGCCTGCCGGAAGACCGCGACCTGGGCGGGGTCGGGCGGGACGTCCCAGGTGGCGACCCGGTCGGCGCCGAGGGCCCGGGTGCGTACCAGGAGCAGGGCGACGTCGTCGCCGGGCTGGTCGGGCAGGACGGCCTTCAGGACGTCGTCGGCGAGGTCGTCGAGGGAGGCGGCGGGTGCGGTGAGGGCGCGGCGCAGTTCCTCGGCGGCGCCGTCGAGGTCCCGGTCGCGGTCCTCGATCAGGCCGTCGGTGTAGAAGGCGACGACCGAGCCCTCGGGCAGTTCGCGTTCGGTCGCCTCGAAGGGCAGTCCGCCGACGCCCAGGGGCGGCCCGGCGGTCATGGGGACGAACTCGGCGGGTTCGCCGGGCAGGAGGAGGGCCGGGGCCGGGTGGCCCGCGGCGGCGGCGCACAGGTGGCGGGAGACGGGGTCGTAGACGGCGTACAGGCAGGTCGCGCCGAGTTCGGCGACCTCGTCGCCGCTGCCGTCGGCGGCGAGGTGGGTGACCAGGTCGTCCAGGTGGGTGAGGAGTTCGTCGGGGGGCAGGTCGACGTCGGCGAGGGTGCGGACGGCCGTCCGCAGCCGGCCCATGGTGGCCGAGGACTGGATGCCGTGGCCCACCACGTCGCCCACGACCAGGCCGACCCGGCCACCGGAGAGCGGGATGACGTCGAACCAGTCGCCGCCGACGCCGGCCAGTGATCCGCACGGCAGGTAGCGGTGGGCGACCTCGACCGCGGCCTGTGCGGGCAGGTCGCGCGGGAGCAGGCTGTGCTGGAGGGCGAGGGCGGTGGTCCGCTCGCGGGTGAAGCGGCGGGCGTTGTCGATGCAGACGGCGGCGCGGCTGGCGAGTTCCTCCGCGAAGACGGCGTCGTCGGGGCCGTAGTCGTCCGGGTGGGCCATGCGGACGCAGACCGCGACGCCGAGGACGGTGCCGCGGGCCTGGAGGGGTACCGCGATCATGGAGTGGGCGCCCTGCCGGAAGGGGCGCCCCCGGGGGGAGCGTGCGTTGCGCTCTTCGAGCCACTGGACGAACTCCGGCTCGCCGGCCTGGCTGAGCACCGCGTGGCCCTCGCGCAGGGCGCGGGCGGGCGGGGAGGCCGGCTGGTAGACGTCGATCTCGCCGATGTGCAGGGCCGCGCCGGGGTTGCCGGAGCGGGTGGAGCCGTGGGCGACGCGGCGCAGTTCCACTCCGCCCTCCGGGATCATCGGCGGCTCGTCGGCGCCGAGCACCCAGTCGAGCAGGTCGACGCTGGCGAAGTCGGCGTACTGCGGGACGAGCAGCTCGACCACCTCCTCGGCGGTGCCCACCACGTCCAGGGTGGTGCCGATGCGGGTCGCGGCCTCGTTCAGCAGGGCGAGGCGGCGCCGGGCCCAGTACTGCTCGCTGCTGTCGAACGCGGCGAGGGCGACCGCGGTGGGTTCGCCGGAGCCGTCGCGCAGCGGCCACATCTCGATGCTCCAGGCGTGTTCCCGGTTCTGGGCGGGGGCGTCGGTGAAGCTCTCGTAGCGGACCGGCCGGCCGGTC
>NZ_MUMF01000634.1 GCF_002155905.1 Streptomyces tricolor
GCGGGACCGTCGGCCGGGCGCCGCAGGCGGCCGCGTCGCCGCACGGACCCCCGGCCGGCGACGCGCACGGGCGGCGAGCCGTCGGCGGTCCCGGCTCAGCCCAGCTTCTTCAGCAGTTCGGCGGCGAGCGGGGCGGAGGAGGCGGGGTTCTGGCCGGTGACCAGGTTGCGGTCGACCACCACGTGCGGCGCCCACGGCTCGCCGGCCCGCACCCGCACGCCGGCCTCGGTGAGGCGGTCCTGGAGCAGCCACTTGGCCCGGTCGGCGAGGCCGGCCTGGGTCTCCTCGGCGTTGGTGAACGCGGCGACCTGGTAGCCGGCGAAGGCGTTGGCGCCGTCCTCGCCGGTGGCGGCCAGCAGCGCGGCCGGGGCGTGGCAGACCACGCCCAGCGGCGTGCCCGCGGCCAGGGCGTCGATCAGCAGACGGCCGGAGGTCGCGTCGACGGCGAGGTCCTCCATGGGGCCGTGGCCGCCGGGGTAGAAGACGGCGGCGTAGTCGGCGAGGTCGACGTCCTGGAGGCGGACCGGGTGCCGCAGCTCGCTCATCGCGGCGAGCTTGTCCGCGATCGCGTCGGCGTTCTCCTGGCCGCCGTTGGCCTCGGCGGCGAGGCTGGCCTTGTCGACGGTGGGCACGACGCCGCCGGGGGTGGCGACGACGATCTCGTGTCCGGCCGCCTTGAACGCCTCGTACGGGGCGACGGCCTCCTCGGCCCAGAAGCCGGTGGGGTGCTTGGTGCCGTCGGCCAGCGTCCAGTAGTCGACGCCGGTCATCACGAAGAGGATCTTCGACATGGTGCTTCTTCCCAGGGTGTGGCGGACGTGACCGCCGTACCTGACACCTGCGCGTGCGAGGCGTCAGGGCGGCGGTGTCCTCGACCGTACGGCGGCCCGGCCATAGGTTTCCAATGAAGAAGTGAATGTCAGGCATTGGAAATGCAATGGGTCGTGGGGCAGGTGCCGCGCGTGGACCCCAGGCTGCGCAGGAGGAGCGCCCTGGTCCGGACTACCGTCGGAAGAGTGCGGCGCCGTCCCGTCGGTATCCCAGGGAGGCAAACGTGGCGTGCGGCCCCCGAGCGACCATGCGGGACCTGTGGCCTCGGCTGCCGGAGGAATCCCGCTCGGCCCTGCTGCGCCGCAGCGCCGAGGCCGACTGGTGGGTCCTCGACGCGCTGCGCACCCCCTGGGAGGCGATGCGCCCGCTGGTGTTCTCCGAGGCGGAGTACCACCGGTTCGCCGCGCTCACGGCGGGCGTGCTCCGGTGCGCCCTCCTCGCGTGCAGGCGCCGGGCCGGGACCGCCGGCGAGCTGTACGACGCCTTGAACGACCGCCGCGAGCTGCGGCTCCTGGACCCGTCGCAGCGGCTGTCCGCCGCCTGCCTGCTGCGCATGGCCCGTCCCGACGCGCTGGTGGTGGACGGCACGCCCTGGTTCGTCGAGCTGAACATCGGCCCCAACATCTACGGAGTGCCGGGACTAGAGGAGCGCGGTGCGGCGTTCGCCCGGAGCTGGCCGGACGGCACTCTGGTCGAGCCGCCGTCGACCCTGCGCGCCCGGGCGGCCTGCCTGGCCGACGTGGTGGCGGCGCCCGGCGGCAGGCGTCGCCGGGCGCTCGTCCCGACCTGGCGGGCGGACTCGGGCATCGCGGCCAAGCTGGACGGCACGCCCGCCCTGCGCCGCTATCTCCGGCCGGCCGCGGAGGCCGCCGGGGCGGCGGGACTCGACGTGTCCGTCGCGGACCTGTCCGAGGTGCACGGCGGCGCCGGCGGGCTGTGGGTGGACGGCGACCGCGTCGATGTGGTCTTCAACCAGTTCGTCAGTGCCGTGCCGGCGGACGGCCGGGCCGTCGGCGTGCTGCGCGCCGCCGTCCTGGCCGACACCGTGCAGTTGTTCGTCCCCGAAGCATCGTGCCTGCTCAGCGCGAAGCAGGTGCTGGCCTGGATGCACGAGGACCTGGACCGGTACGCGCCCGCGGACCGGGAGCTGATCCGGCGGCACGTGCCGTGGACGGCGTGGCTGGGCCCCGGGCAGTCCGCCGAGCGGCGCCGGCACCTCCTGGACCGCGCCGTGCGGGACAGGGCCGGCCTCGTCGTCAAACCCTCCTGCGGGCGCGGCGGCGCCGGTTTCGTCGCCGGACACGCGGTCACGGCGCGGGAGTGGCTCGACCTGCTGACGCAGCGCTCACGGGAGCACACACTCGTCCTCCAGCACCGGCTGGTGCCCGACCGCACCTGGATGCGGTTCCGGAGCCGCGACGGCACCCTGACGGCGGCCCCCGTGCCCTTCGTCCTCTCCCCGTTCCTGCTGGGCGGCCGCATCGCGGGCGCCTGCGTCCGCCACCCGGCCCCCGACACGGACCCCGCCGTCGGGCCCCTGAACACCGCGACGGGAGCCGTCCCCAACACCGTGCTGCTCCTGCCCGGCCCCGCGGACCGGCCCCCGCGGTGCCCGGCACCGGCACGGGTCACCCGCCCGGACCACCCCGATGGCTGCCGTCCGGCCCACCCGCGAGGGTCGCAGGAGACGCCCCGGCGTCCACACCGAAGGGAGCAGTGATGCGCAGCCACCCGCCCATCGCCGATCACGGTCTCCCCGGAGACCCGCCGCCCCGCGCGCGGGCCTAGTCGGCGATGCCGTCCGGATCCGCCGGCGGAGACCTGTCCGCCACCGTGCTGGAAACCCTGTTCACGCAGGCGCCCATGGGGTTGTACGTCTTCGACGACCAGCTGCGGATCGTGCGCTACAACACCGCGGCGCGCGGGGTCCGCGGGCTGCCCAGCGACCAGGTGTGCGGGCGGCGGCTGGACGAGATCGCGGAGGGCTTCCACGATCCCGAACTCATCGCACTCGCCCGTCAGGTGCTCGCGGGCCAGGCGCCCGTCCAGGACCGCCTGATCCGCGGCCGACACCCGGGCGACCCGGACCGCGAGATGGTGATCTCCGTGTCGGTCTTCCGGGTCCGGCCCGGCGAGGGTCACGTGCTGGGCGTCGCCGTCGTCCAGGACGTCACCGCGCGCCAGCACGCGGCGGACCGGCTGGACATCCTGCACGACGCCCACCGCACCATCGGCACCAGCCTGGACGTGCGGGCCACGGCCGAGGCACTCGCCGACGTGGTGGTGCACCGGTTCGCCGACGCGATCACGGTGGACGTGCTGGACGACGCCGTACGCGGCGCCGCGCTGCCCGCCGGGCCGGTCGACGCGGACGTCCCGCTGCGCCGTGTCGCCTTCCGGTCGGTGACCGACCGCGCGGGGCGGATCCCTCCGGGCGGGCTGACCACCTTCCCCTTCCCGACGCCGTTCACCCAGAGCCTGCACGACGCCTCGCCCCGGCTCGTCGCCCGGCTGAGGGCCGACGAGCCCTGGCTGGCCGCCGACCCGGAGCGGGCCCGACGGCTGACCGACGCGGGGGTCCACTCGCTGCTCGTCGTCCCGCTGGTGGTGCGCGGCAGCGTCCTCGGGGTCGTCGGCTGCTACCGCCACCGCGACCCGCGGCCGTACGACGACGAGGACCTGTCCCTGGCCGAGCAGCTGGCCCAGCGGACGGCGCTCAGCATCGACAACGCCCGCAGCTACGCGCGCGAGCGCACCGTCGCGACCGCGCTGCAACGCCATCTGCTGCCCCGCACCCCGCCCCGGCTGACCGCGGTCGACGCCGCGTGCCTCCACCTGCCCGGCACCGAGCGCGGCGGCGGGGACTGGTACGACGTCATCCCCCTCTCGGGCAGCCGGGTGGCCCTCACCGTCGGTGACGTCACCGGCAGCGGTATCGAAGCGGCCGCCGCCATGGGGCAGGTGCGCACGGCCCTGACGACGCTCGCGGTACGCGACCTGGCCCCGGAGGAGCTGCTGTCCTGCCTCGACGGTGTCACCGGCTCGTTGACGCGGGACACGGGCGAGCCGGTCACCGCGTCCTGCCTGTACGCGGTGTTCGACCCGGTGACCCGCACCTGCACGGCGGCCAGCGCGGGGCACGCGGCGCCGGTCGCCGTGGGACCGCTCGGCGAGCCCCTCTCCGTGGATCCGCCCGCCGGTCCCCCGCTCGGTACCGGCTGCGGCAGGTACGAGGCACTGCGCGTCGAGCTGCCGGACGGCAGTCTGCTGGCGCTGTACACCCACGGTCTCGTCCGCTCGGCGCCGGACGCCCGGGGGACCCTGCTCCGCCTCCTGGGCCAGCCCGACCGCGCGCTGCGCCGGATCGCCGACGACGCGGTGTACAGCCTGCTGCGCGGGCAGGGCGAGGACGACGCCGTCCTGCTGCTCGCCCGCACCCGCGGGCTGGACGAGGACCGCCTCGCCGAGTGGACCCTTCCGGAGGACCCGGCCGTCGTCGGCACCGCACGGCGTCTGGCCGAGCACCAGCTGGCCGCCTGGCACCTGGAGGGCCTGGCGTTCCCGACGGAACTGATCGTCAGCGAACTGGTCACCAACGCCATCCGCTACGGCAGTCCGCCGATCCGGCTGCGCATGATCCGCGACCGCGGTCTGCTGTGCGAGGTCTCCGACGGCAGCAGCACCGCACCCCACCTGCGCCACGCCCACGCCACCGACGAGGGCGGACGCGGCCTGGAGATCGTCGCCCAGCTCGCCGACCGCTGGGGGACCCGGTTCGGGCGCCGGGGCAAGACCATCTGGTGCGAGCAGCGGACGGACGACACCTGAGGCCGCACGGACGACTGCCGGGGTCCGCCCCGCGCACCGCGGAGCACCTACGGGGCGGGGCCGATCCGAAGCCGTCACCGCCGAGCCCCCCCGGCGGCGAACACCGCCTCCCGCTCCCCTCACACGGCGGCGCCGCAGCGTGTGCGGGGGGCGTAACCCCGCACGCTCCCGGCGCGTGACGGTCCGGTAATTCGGTCTTCCTACGGTGCTGGTCATGGGGGTCGCCCGCCACCGGCGGGCGGGTCCGCAACGGTGCACGCGCGGTGGGTGGGGGTTCGGTGGCGGCTGGCTCGAAGGACGGGGACGGCGGCGTCCGCACGGTCTGCTCGTACTGCGGTGTCGGCTGCGGGATCGTCCTCGACGTGACCCGGGATCCCGCCGACGGCCGGCGGCGCGTGGCGAGGGTGTCCGGTGACAGGGCGCACCCCGCCAACCGCGGTCGTCTGTGCACCAAGGGAGCCACGAGCGCGGACATGATGGCCGCGCCCGGCCGGCTGGCGCGTGCGCTGGTGCGCGCCGAGCGCGAGGCCCAGCCGGTCGAGACCGATGTGGACGAGGCGGTCGCGGTGGTCGCCGGGCGGCTGCGGGCGATCCTGGACGAGCACGGGCCCGACGCGCTGTCGTTCTACGTGTCCGGGCAGATGTCCCTGGAGGCGCAGTACCTGGCGAACAAGCTGGCCAAGGGCTTCGTGCGGACCCGCCTGATCGAGTCGAACTCCCGGCTGTGCATGGCCTCCGCCGGCACCGGCTACAAGCTGTCGCTCGGCGCGGACGGCCCGCCCGGCTCGTACGAGGACTTCGACCACGCGGACGTCTTCTTCGTCATCGGCTCCAACATGGCGGACTGCCACCCGATCCTCTTCCTGCGCATGATGGAGCGGGTGAGGTCGGCGGGCGCCAGGCTGATCGTCGTGGACCCGCGGCGCACCGCCACCGCCGACAGGGCCGACCTCTTCCTGCGGATCCGGCCCGGCACCGACCTGGCCCTGCTGAACGGCCTGCTGCACCTGCTGGTCGAGAACGGCCACACCGACGAGGAGTTCATCGCCGAGTTCACCGAGGGCTGGGCGCAGATGCCCGCGTTCCTCGCGGACTACCCGCCCGGGAAGGTCGCGGAGATCACCGGCATACCCGAGAGCGACATCCGGCGGGCCGCGCGGTGGATCGGCGAGGCCGGTGCGTGGATGAGCTGCTGGACCATGGGGCTGAACCAGTCGACGCACGGCACCTGGAACACCAACGCCCTGGTCAACCTGCACCTCGCCACCGGCGCCCTGTGCCGCCCGGGCGCCGGTCCCTTCTCGCTGACCGGCCAGCCCAACGCCATGGGCGGGCGCGAGATGGGCTACATGGGCCCCGGCCTGCCCGGACAGCGCTCGGTCCTGGTCGACGCCGACCGCGCCTACGTCGAGAAGCTGTGGAACCTCCCGGAGGGCACCCTGCGCAGCGATGCCGGGCGCGGCACGGTCGAGATGTTCGAGCGGATGGCGGCGGGTGCCGTCAAGGCGTGCTGGATCATCTGCACCAACCCGGTCGCCTCGGTCGCCAACCGCAGGACCGTCATCGCCGGCCTGGAGGCCGCCGAACTCGTCATCACTCAGGACGTGTTCGCCGAGACCGAGACCAACGCCTACGCCGATGTGGTGCTGCCGGCGACGCTGTGGGCCGAGTCCGACGGCGTCATGGTGAACTCCGAGCGCAACCTCACCCTCGTACCCGGGGTCGTGGACCCGCCGGGCCAGGCGCTGCCCGACTGGCAGCTGATCGCCCGGGTGGCCTGCGCGATGGGCTTCGCCGACGGCTTCACGTACGCCTCCGCCGAGGAGGTCTTCGAGGAGCTGAAGCAGGCGTGGAACCCCGCGACGGGCTGGGACCTGCGCGGTGTGAGCTACGACCGGCTGCGCACCGCACCCGTCCAGTGGCCGGCACCGGCCGCCGACGGCCCGGACCGGAACCCGATCCGCTACCTCAACGACGGCGTCAGCCAGACCCTCCTGGAACGTCCGGACGGCACCCGGCCCCGCCTGGCCTTCCCCACCTCCAGCGGGCGCGCCCGCTTCTTCGCCCGCCCGCACCTTCCCCCGGCCGAACTCCCCGACGACGACTACCCGTTCGTCCTCAACACCGGCCGGCTCCAGCACCAGTGGCACACCCTGACCAGGACCGGCAAGGTGGGCAAGCTCGCCAGGCTCGACCCCGGCCCGTTCGTGGAGGTCCATCCCGAGGACGCCCGGGCCCTGGGCGTGGCCGAGGGCGACCACCTGGAGGTCGCCTCCCGCCGCGGGCGCGCGGTGCTGCCCGCCGTGGTCACCGACCGCGTCCAGCCGGGGACCTGCTTCGCGCCGTTCCACTGGAACGACCTGTTCGGCGAGTACCTCAGCGTCAACGCCGTCACCCACGACGCCGTCGACCCGCTCTCCTTCCAGCCCGAGTTCAAGGTCTGCGCCGTCGCCCTCGCCAGGACGGCCGCCCCCGTCCCGGCGGGCCGGCCCGGCGCCCCGCAGGAGACCGCCCCCGAGCCCGAACCGGTCGGCGCGTCAGCCGCCCCGGCGGCGGGCTCCCCCGTCCACGCGCTCGCCGCGGCCTTCGGCATCGCCGGCCTCGTCCCCGCACCCCTGGCCGAGCCGGAGCGCCGCTACCTCTCCGGCTTCCTCTCCGGCCTCGCCCTCGCCCCGCCCGACGGGCGTGTCCCGGTACTGCCGCCGGGGGCGCCCTTCGCCCCGGAGCGTGCCGCGTGGGTCGACGGGGTCCTCGCGGGCATGTTCTCCCGGGCCGCCGCCGACGCGCCCGCCAAGGTGCCCGCGCAGACCGGAACGCACACCGCGGCGCGGCCCGCGGCGCCGGCCGCCGCCCCGGCCGTACCGGCCCGCCGTCTGGTGATCCTGTGGGCGTCCCAGACCGGCACCGCCGAGGAGTTCGCCGCCCACGCCGCCGCGCGCCTCGTCGAGGCGGGCCGTGCGCCCGAACTGCTGCCCATGGCCGACGCGTCCCCGGCCCACCTGGGCACCGGGACCGATGTGCTCGTCGTCACCAGCACCTTCGGTGACGGCGACGCCCCCGACAACGGCACCGACTTCTGGCAGGCGCTGTCCGCCCCGGACGCACCCAGGCTGGAGGACATCCGGTACGCCGTCCTGGCCTTCGGGGACTCCAGCTACGACGACTTCTGCGGCCACGGCCGCCGGCTCGACGAACGTCTCGCGGCGCTCGGCGCCACCCGCCTCGTCCCGCGCGCCGACTGCGAGCCCGACTTCGAGGAGCCCGCCGAGCACTGGCTCGGCCAGGTGGTCACCGCCCTGACCGCGGACGGCGGCCGGGGCCCGGTGCCCGCGGGCCCGTCCGGGACGACCGCACCCGAGGCCGCCATCACCGCACCGGGGTCCGCCGCCCGGCCGGCCGCCCCCGCGCCGGCCGGCCACAGCAAGGCGTCACCGTTCGCCACCCTGCTGATCGGCAACAGGTTGCTGAGTCTGCCCGGTTCGCAGAAGGAGGTGCGGCAGTTCGCCTTCGACACCCGCGGCGGGGAACTCGCCTACGACGCCGGCGACGCGCTCGGCGTCTGGCCGGCCAACAGCGCCGGCCTCGTCGCCGAATGGCTCGCCCTCACCGGATGCGACCCCGATGAACCGGTGGACCTCGGCAGCGGTGCGCCGCTCCCGCTCGAAGAGGCGCTGCGCACCCGCCTGGACATCTCCCGCATCACCACCGACCTGCTCCGGTTCGTGACCGAGCGGACCGGCAGCCGCGACCTCAAGCGGCTGCTGCGCCCGGACAACAAGGACGCGCTCGCGCAGTGGAGCTGGGGCCGCCAGGCCGCCGACGTCCTCGCCGAGTTCCCCGTCCGTGCCGGTGCCGGGGACTGGACCGGCGTCCTCAAGCGCCTCCAGCCCCGGCTGTACTCCATCTCCTCCAGTCCGCTCGCGCATCCCGGCGAGGTCCGCCTCACCGTCTCCGTCGTCCGCTACACCAACCACCTCGGCCGCGACCGCAAGGGCGTCTGCTCCACCTATCTCGCCGACTGCGCCGACGACGGCCCGGTCCAGGTCTTCGTGCAGCGCTCGCCGCACTTCCGCCCGCCCGCCGACCCCGCCATCCCCATGATCATGGTCGGTCCCGGCACCGGCGTGGCGCCCTTCATCGGCTTCCTCGAAGACCGCCGGGCCCGTGGTCACACCGGTCCCAACTGGCTGTTCTTCGGCGAGCAGCGCCGGGCGACCGACTTCTACCACCGCGAGGAGCTGGCGGCGTTCCGGGCCTCGGGCCACCTCGACCGCCTGGACCTCGCCTTCTCCCGCGACCAGCGCAACAAGGTCTACGTCCAGGACCGGATGCGCGAGAACGGCGCCCGCCTGTGGCAGTGGCTGCGGGACGGCGCCCACTTCTACGTCTGCGGCGACGCCGGACGCATGGCCAAGGACGTCGACCGGGCGCTCAGGGACGTCGTGGCCTGCCACGGCGCCATGGACTCCGACGAGGCCGCCGCCTACGTCCGGCGGCTGGCCGCGGACAAGCGCTACGTCCGCGACGTCTACTGACCGCACCGTCCGTCCCACGGCCCGCGGGCGGGCCGAACGGGGCAGGACCGCGCCCGGCGCGGAGCCGGTCCCGCCGCCCGGGGAGCACCGCGCGTACGCTCCTGCGCATGGTTGAGCATCGTATGGTCGACGTGAACGGGATCCGGCTGCACATCGCCGAGCAGGGCAGCGGCCCCCTGGTGGTGCTCCTGCACGGTTTCCCCGAGTCGTGGCACTCCTGGCGGCACCAGTTCGGCCCGCTGGCCGACGCGGGGTTCCGGGTGGTCGCCCCGGACCAGCGCGGGTACGGGCGCAGCGACCGTCCCGCCGCCGTCGACGCGTACACCATCCTGCACCTGGTCGGTGACGTCGTCGGACTGATCCACGCCCTCGGCGAGGAGAAGGCGTACGTCGTCGGCCACGACTGGGGTGCCCCGGTCGCCTGGCACACCGCGCTGCTGCGGCCGGACGTGGTGCTCGGGGTGGCCGGCCTGAGCGTGCCGCCCCCGTTCCGCGGCACGCAGCCGCCGCTGGCCGCGATGGAGAAGCGGTTCGACGGCCGGTTCTACTGGAACTACTTCGACCGGCCCGGCGTCGCCGACGCCGAGTTCGGGAAGGATCCGCGCACCACGCTGCGGAAGTTCCTCTCCTGGGCGTCCGGGGACGCTCCCGACGCGGGCGCGGGCCGGCAGCCGCTGGTCGACCCCGAGCGCGGCTGGCTGGCGACCATGGCGGACCCCGAGGTGCTGCCGGAGTGGCTCACCGAGGAGGACCTGGACGTGCTCACCGAGAGCTTCGCCCAGGGCTTCACCGGCGCGCTCAACTGGTACCGCAACCTCGACCGCAACTGGGAACTGACCGCCGCCTGGCACGGTGCCGTCGTCACCTCGCGCGCCCTGTACATCTACGGCGACCGCGACCTCGTCCCCGCCTTCCCCGGCACCCCCGAAC
>NZ_MUMF01000635.1 GCF_002155905.1 Streptomyces tricolor
CCACGATCCGGCTGGCGCCGCCGCTGACCATCACGGCGGAGGAGCTGCGGTCCGCGCTGGCCGCGCTGGAGAAGGTGCTGGCCTGAGGGCCGGGCGGGCGGGGGCCGGTGGCGGCACCGGTCCCCGCCCGCCGCGTTCGTCACTTCTCGCCGAGGAGCTGCTTCATCTCCTTGATCTCGGCGTTCTGCGCGGTGATGATGTCGTCCGCCATGGCCTTGGCCGCGCTGTAGCGGCCCTTCTCCTTCTCGGTGGTGGCCATCGCGACGGCGCCCTGGTGGTGCTCGATCATCAGGGTCAGGAACCGGGTGTCGAAGTCCTTGCCGTCGGCCTTCTCCAGGGCCGTCATGTCGGCCTCGCTCATCATCCCGGACATGTCGGACATCCCGGTGTGGCCGGAGTGGTCCATGCCGGCCTCGGGCACCTCCTCGCCCCAGGACTTCAGCCAGCCGGTCATGGTGCGGATCTCCGGGTCCTGCGCCTTCTCGATGCGCGTGGCGAGGTCCTTCACCTCGGCGGACGCGGCCCGGCCGTCGGCGAGTCGCGCCATCTCCAGGGCCTGCCGGTGGTGCGGGATCATGCCCTGCGCGAAGGCGACGTCCTGGGCGTTGTGCGCGGCGGCCGACGCGCTCGCGCCGGCGGAGGCGCCGTGGCCGGAGTGGCCGCTGCCGCTGTCACTGTCACCGCCGCCGCAGGCGGCCAGGACGACGGCGCCGGTCACGGCGACCGCGGCGAGGGCGGCACGCCGGACGAGGGGACGGGGGGTCAGGGAACGGCCGGCCAGGGAACGGCTGGTCGGGGAACGGTCGGTCATGGGAGGAACTCCTGCTGTTCTGAAGGGATTTCGGGCGCGCGTGAGCACGACCGCGGCCCCTGCGTACGGCACGCTGCGTACGGGCGGGGTGTGCGGCCGGGCGGCGGCCTCTAGATCCGCAGGAGTTGGAGTTCGGCCAGATCGGGCGGGGCGCGGGCGCCTTCCGGCGCCGTGGCCGGACCGGGGCGCGGGCAGGGGGCCGGCGCGGTGACGGCCACCGGGTCGGCGCCCGGCACGGGCAGCTGCGGGCCGCTGTCCAGCGCGCCCGAGGCGCAGCTGGGGTCGGCGTGGTGCAGCCGGTGACCACCGCAGTGGCCGGCGGCGTCCGGGCAGTCGTCCGGCGCGGTCACGGCGACCGAGTGGTGCGCGGCCATGGCGTGTCCGGCGTGCCCAGTGCCCCCGCCGGGCGCGAGCCCGTGCATACCGAACAGCCCGGCGAGCAGGGCCAGCACGAGCAGCGCGCGGTGCCGCCGCTGGGGCGGTCGCGGGGTGTGCGCTCGGGTGCCGGTCATCGGGGACATCGTAAGGGGGCGGGAGGCGGACGGCGCGCGGGGGCACACCGCGCCGCGGCCCGCACCCCACCCGGACGGCAGGGACGTCCAAAGGCCCGGGGCGGCACACATGACCGAGCTGCTACTGGACCACGTCCAGCATCCCGTGCCACGTTCGAGGCCACGGAAGGCGGCTGCGGGGAGCTGGGAATGCTGGTGTCGTCGTTCAGCACGGAGGTCGTCGCGGCACCGGAGCGATTCGAGCTGTTCACCGAGATCACCGACCGCTCGCACATGCCCAACCGGCTGCGCAGCAGTCATCAGGACGACTTCCGCGCGCGGATGCGCGTCCTGGATCTGGGGGAATTACAGGTCTCGACGATGTCCTTCCCGCACCTGGAGATCACGCGGACCGCGAAGCTGATCCGGCAGTCGGACCCCGAGGCGTACCAGATCAACTACTTCCTCGGGGAGGAGGGAGTTCTCTCCCTGGCCGGGGACGACACCGCGCTGCGTGCCGGTGACCTGGTGGTGATGGACAGCAGCCGTCCCTATCGCGGAGACGTTCTGGCGGTCCGGGACGGTTGGTCGCATGTGACCGTGCAGTTCCCCCGCGGGCTGATGCCCTTGCCGGAACGGACCGTGCGGCACCTGCTCGGTGTCCGGATCGACGGGCGCCGCGGCATGGGCGGACTGTTCGCCCGCTGGCTGGCCGATCTCCACGCACGCGCCGGCGAGTTCGCTCCGGCCGACGCCTCCACCCTCGCCTCGGTCACCCTGGACCTCCTGGCATCCGTGTGCGCCCACTGTCTGGAGGCGGAGGACGCGCTCAGCCCGCAGGCCCGCCGGAACGCGCTCAGGGCCCGGATCAGCGCGTTCGTCGAGGAGCACCTCGCCGACCCGGCTCTGACCCCCCGGGCCGTGGCCGACGCCCACCACATCTCCCTGCGCCATCTCCAGCAGCTGCTCGCCGAGCACGGCACATCGCCGGCGGCCTGGATACGCCACCGCCGCCTGGAACGCTGCCGCCTCGACCTGACCGACCCCCGCCTGGACGCCCGCCCGGTCCAGGCCGTCGCCGAACGCTGGGGCTTCACCGACCCCGCCCACTTCAGCCGCCTGTTCCGCGCCGCCTACGGCACATCCCCGCGGGACTACAGGAACCTGGCGCGCAGGCCCGCTCAGGGGCGCGTATCGGGTCGTGAGCAATGAGCGTCGCGGCTCTCCGGGGCGGGTGCCCCGTCCGGGATGCGGGTACGGCGGTCTGCGGCCGTCCCGGGTGGACGCGCGTGACCGGAAGCATTGCCGCGGGCGGACAGGAGCGGGGCCCGAGGGCCTTGGCCGCGTGCCCGCCGGGATGGTGTGTCAGACCATGGCGAGCCGGTCCACCAGCAGCTCCACCCTCGGCTCGGCGTACTCCGGCAGCAGGCGGCCCGCGCGGGTCAGGGTGGCGATCCCGTGCAGGGACGCCCAGAACACCTCGGTGAACAGCCCCGGGTCGATGCCGTTCCCGGCGACCTCGGCCAGGCTCTCCATCAGGGCGGCGAAGGCGTCCTTCAACGGCTCCGGGGTGTCCTCCTGCGCGTACGCCAGGCCGCCGTCGAGCTGGAAGATGGCGTCGTACACCGCCGGGTTGCGCTCGGCGAAGTCGAGATAGGCACGGGCCAGGGCGGCGACCCGCTCGCGCGGGCCGTCCACGCCGGCGGTCGCGGCGCGCACCGCCACGGCCAGCTCGGCGGCGCCCTCCAGGGCGACGGCGCCGATGATCTCGCGCTTGCCGCGGAAGTGGCTGTAGAGGACGGGCTGGCTGTACTCGATGTGCTCGGCGAGCCGGCGGGTGGTGACCGCGTCCCAGCCCTGCTGCTCGGCGAGCCGGCGGGCCGCCGCCACGATGAGGCGTTCACGGGCCGCCCGTTCGCGCTCTTTGCGTTCCTTTACCGACATGACTGGATCCTAGCATTGCTAGACAATCGAGCGCTAGCAGGTCTAGCGTTGCCTCAATGCCTAGCAACGCTAGCCAAACGGAGGGACCGTCATGCTCGTCATACTCGAAGTCGTCACCACCGTCGTCGTCGGCCTGATGGTGGGGGTGGAGTTCTCCGTCGCCTTCATCATGAACCGGATCCTGGACGCGCTTCCCGAGGACAGCCGCCAGCTCGGCCACGCCCACGGCGGCCGGATGCTCGGCACCCTGATGCCGTTCTGGTACGTGGGCTCGCTCGTCCTCAGCGCGGTCTGGGCCGTCGCCGGATGGCAGCACGACGGTGCCGGGCTCGTCGTCACCGCCGCCGGCCTGCTGATCGTCAGCGTGGTCATGTCGGTGCTGCTGCTCGTCCCGATCAACAACCGGAACAAGACCTGGACCCCCGACAACCGGCCCGCCGACTGGAAGCAGCAGCTGCGGCGCTGGGGCCGGTACCACTACGTCCGCGTCGCCGTCATCATCGCCGCCTTCACCCTGCTGGTCACCGCCCTCACCTGACGCCGCCGCCCCGGCGGGCACAGGCCGGCCCCCGCGCAGGGACGGCGTTCGCCCCGGCAGGGCCTCGGATTTCCGGCCTGATGGCTCATGCCTCCTCCTGCCATTCGCTCCCGGCCGCCGGATCAGGCCAAAGTCGAGCACGGCCGGACCGGACGGGTTCGCTTTCGGTCCGGTGTGGAAACCGTCTTGTCGGCCGTGAGGCGTCGGTCGGCTCGGCGAAGGGGCAGCATGAGTCCTGCTGAACGTGGTTACAGATGACTACAGGTCATGTGCGGCGACCTCCGTGATCCCTGCGGTGGCCTGCGGAAACCCCGGTCAGCAGCGGGCTTGCTGGAGTGAGAGGCGTGCCGTGTTCTACTACCTGCTCAAGTATGTGTTCCTGGGGCCGCTGCTCAGGCTGGTCTTCCGGCCCCGGATCGAGGGCCTGGAGCACGTGCCCGCGTCGGGCCCGGCGATCATCGCGGGGAACCATCTGTCGTTCTCCGACCACTTCCTGATGCCGGCGATACTGAAACGCCGCATCACCTTCCTCGCCAAGGCGGAGTACTTCACCGGGCCCGGGGTGAAGGGCCGGCTCACCGCCTTCTTCTTCCGCAGCGCCGGGCAGATCCCGGTGGACCGCTCGGGCAAGGAGGCGGGGCAGGCCGCGATCCGTGAGGGGCTCGGGGTGCTGCGCAAGGGCGAGCTGCTCGGCATCTATCCGGAGGGCACGCGTTCGCACGACGGCAGGCTGTACAAGGGCAAGGTCGGGGTCGCCGTCATGGCCCTCACGGCCGGCGTCCCGGTGGTGCCCTGCGCGATGATCGGCACGTTCGAGGCACAGCCGCCCGGCAAGGTCGTCCCCAGGATCCGTCCGGTGACCATCCGCTTCGGCGAGCCCCTCGACTTCTCCCGCTTCGCCGGCATGGAGCACGAGAGGACCGTGCTGCGGGCGGTCACCGACGAGATCATCTACGCGATCCTGACGCTCTCCGGGCAGGAGTACGTCGACGAGTACGCGGCGGTCGTCAAGGAACGGCAGGCGGCCGAGCAGGGGGCGCGGGAGCGCCGGTTCCCGCGGGCGCCGTTCGTGTGAGCCCTGCCGTCGGCAGAAGCACGCCGCCGGTCGCGGCCGTGGCGCCTGGGCGCGCCGTGTGACGAGGGCTGTGGTGATCGGGGCGATCGGGCAGACCGGGCGTCCGGTGGCGGGCGACGGCTGTGCGCCGGTGGTCGACGTGGGTGCCCATGACGGCGGGCATGCAGGGCAGTTGATGGGGCTCACGGGCCGGAGCGGGGCGGCGGCGCTGATCTCCGGCGTGTCCGCGTACGGGGACGGCGCGGGAAGCGGCTCCGACCCGCAGGGACGAGCCGGACGGTTCACCCCGGCCGGCTCCGTCGGCCGGACATGGCAGAGGGGCGGCCGGAAAGGTCCGGCCGCCCCTCGTCACCGTAGTGGTGCGGTCACGGCTTGGGCGTGGCGTGCGGGGCGCAGGTCACGTCCTTGCCGTCCAGCTCGCCGCCGAGCAGGTAGGCGTCGACGCGCTGGTTGACGCAGGGGTTGACCAGGCCGGTCACGCCGTGGGAGCCCGCGTTCCGCTCGGTGATCAGGCGGGAGCCCTTGAAGCGCTTGTGCAGCTCGACGGCGCCCTCGTAGGGGGTGGCGGCGTCACGGGCGGACTGCACGATCAGGACCTTCGGCAGGCCCTTGTGGGTCCTGACGTCGACCGGGGTGTGCTGCTTGGCCGGCCAGGTGGCGCACGGCAGGTTCATCCAGGCGTTGGCCCAGGTCAGGAAGGGGTAGTCCCGGTGCAGCCGGGTGTTGTCCCGGTCCCAGCGCTGCCAGCTCGTGGGCCACTTGGCGTCGGCGCACTCGACGGCGGTGTAGACGGCGTTGCCGTTCTCCGCGGAGATGTTGCCCGCGGTGTCCGACAGGTCCGGGGCGGCGGCGTCGACCAGCGCCTGGGTGTCACCGGCGACGTACTTGCTGAAGACCGTGGCGACCGGCACCCACGAGGAGTCGTAGTACGGCGCGCTCTGGAAGAAGGAGATCAGCTCGGCCGGGCCGACGACCCCGCCGATCGGGTGCTTCTTCGCGGTGGCCCGCAGCTTCAGCCACTTGGCCTGGACGGCGGCGCGGGTGGTGCCGAGGTGGAAGGCGGCGTCGTTGGCGGCGACCCAGTCCTGCCAGTCCTTCCAGCGGCCCTCGAAGGCGACGTCCTGGTCCAGGTTGGCCTGGTACCAGATCTTCTCCCGCGAGGGGTTGACCACGCTGTCCACGACCATGCGGCGCAGGTGGCCCGGGAAGAGGGTGCCGTAGACGGCGCCGAGGTAGGTGCCGTAGGAGACGCCGAGGTAGTTGAGCTTCTTCTCGCCCAGCGCGGCACGGATGACGTCCAGGTCGCGGGCGGTGTTCGGCGTCGTCATGTGCGGCAGCATCCAGCCGCTGCGCTCGGCGCAGCCGTCCGCGTAGGCGCGGGCGAGCTTGCGCTGCGCGGTCTTGTCGGCCCGGCTGTCCGGCACCGGGTCCATCTTGGGTGCCTTGACGAACTCCTGCGGGTCGACGCAGGAGATGGGCGTCGAGTGGCCGACGCCGCGCGGGTCGAAGCCGACGAAGTCGTAGGCCTTGGCGACGTTCGCCCAGATCGGGTTCTTGTTGGTGACCCGGGTCGGGAAGCGCATGCCGGAGCCGCCGGGGCCGCCCGGGTTGTAGACGAGCGCGCCCTGGCGCTCCTTCTTGGTGCCGGTGTTGCCGATGCGGTCCACGGCGAGCTTGATCTGCTTGCCGTTGGGGCGGGCGTAGTCGAGCGGCACGCTGACCCAGCCGCACTGGATGGGCTTGGCCAGCCCCCAGTCGGCGGGGCAGTCCTGCCACTTGATGCCGGCCTTCGCGGCGCGGGCGGCGGCGATCTCGGCGCCCTTGGCCTCCCGGTCCTGGCTCGGCCGGGCCGCGGCGCCGGCGGCGGGCGCCGACACCGCGCCGGCGATCAGGGTGGCGGTGACGAGTACTCCGGCGGAACCGAGTGCCAACAGGCGGCTCTTCGGTCTGTTCTCCCTCAAGTGGGCCCCTCCCCGTACCTCGCTGTGAGTCGTCAGGCGGGGATCCTCTCGGCTGCGGGGCCGCCGAGAACAGGGTTTGCCGGTCTTCTTTACCAATCCGATAACCGGATGATCATGTTCGCGTCCGCGAGAGGGGCGTGAGCGCCTCCCGACCGAGGCCCTCCAGTGCGGCGTCCAGCAGCCGCCGGAGCCGTAGCGCGTCCGGCGCGACCGCGCTGACCAGGGCGGCGGGGCCGGGCAGGGGCACCACGGCGGCGCACTCCCCCAGCACCTGCGCCGGCACCGGATGCTCCGCGAACTCGGGACGCACGACGACGAGTTGGCCCACCGCCCGGTGACCGGCGAGGACCGCCGGGCCGTCCCAGCCGCCCGGTGCGCCGGGGCCGCAGCTCAGCTCCTGGTCCAGCACGGTGCGGTCCGCGACGCGCACGGTGAGGCGGCTGGTGAGGCGTCCGGGCGGCTCTCCGGCCCGTCCCAGCACCTGCTCCTCGCGCAGCACGAGCCGGGCGCCGGCGGCGAGTTCGGCCCGGGTGGTGACGTACAGGTCGCTGCCGTCGGCGGAGATCAACTGCTCGGGCAGCCAGCGCAGTTCGGCTCCGTCGGCGACATCGAGCCGGACGTCGTAGCGGGCGTCGCCCTTGGCCTGGCCCGGCAGGGCGATGGTGGCGGCGGCCGAGCCGACGTGCAGCCGGGCGCCCTCCTCCACCCGGGCGGACAGGGTGAGGCGGTCGCCGCCGAGCGGCCCGCTCATCGCGCCGACGACCATGACCCTCGCCTCGGGTCCGGTCGACCGGGTGCGGCGCAGCGCCAGCGGGCCCTCGCCGTCGAGGGCGGGCAGGGCCGTGCCGCCGCGGCCGTCGGCGCGGGCGACGATCCGGGCACTCGCCCGGACCCCGGTGGCGGTCACGCCGTCCACGCGGCGAGCCGCTCGCGGACCCACGCGGCCACCTCGGCGACACCCGTCTCACCGCGCAACGACTGGAGCACCACCGGGAGTTCGGCCCGCTGCGCCTTGGCGTCGGCGGCCATCCGGGCGAGGTCGGAGCCGACGTACGGGGCGAGGTCGGTCTTGTTGACGACGAGCAGGTCGGCGGTGCTGACGCCGGGTCCGCCCTTGCGCGGGATGTCGTCGCCGCCGGCCACGTCGATGACGAAGATCTGGGCGTCCACGAGCCCCTTGGAGAAGGTGGCGGTGAGGTTGTCGCCGCCGGACTCGACGAGGATCAGGTCCAGCGGGCCGACCGCGTCCTCC
>NZ_MUMF01000636.1 GCF_002155905.1 Streptomyces tricolor
TCGCACACCTTGCGGTAGCGGATGCGGCCGTTGTCCTCGGTATGGATCTGGCGGAAGGCGATGGCGTGGCTCTCCGTGGCGTTCACCAGCTTGATCGGGATGCTGACGAGGCCGAAGGAGATGGCGCCGTTCCATATCGATCGCACGTGCCGCACCCTTCCTTTGGAGATTTCTCCGGTTTGTCTGGGATTGTCATCCTATGACGCCTATCACAGAGGTGGAGGGGCGCCGGGTCGCGCTCAGCAACCTGGAGAAGGTGCTGTATCCGGAGACCGGCTTCACCAAAGGGGAGCTGCTGCACTACTACGCGACCACCGCCGCGGCCCTGCTGCCGCATCTGCGCGACCGGGCGGTGTCCTTCCTGCGCTATCCGGACGGCCCCGAGGGGCAGCTGTTCTTCACGAAGAACGTGCCGCCGGGTACGCCCGAGTGGGTCACCACCGCCGAGGTGCCGCGGTCCTCGGCGGACAGCCCGGCCCGGATGGTGCTGGTGCAGGATCTGCCGAGCCTGGTCTGGGCGGCGAACCTGGTCACCGAGTTCCATACGCACCAGTGGCTGGTGCAGCGCCCCGAGGAGGCGGACCGGCTGGTCATCGACCTCGATCCGGGCGCGCCCGCGACGATCGTGCACTGCTGCGAGGTCGCCCTGTGGCTGCGCGAGCGGCTCGCGGCGGACGGGATCGAGGCGTACCCGAAGACGGCCGGGTCGAAGGGGCTGCATCTGCTGGCGGCCGTGCGCGGGAGTTCTTCCGAACGGACGTCCGAGTACGCGAAGGCGCTGGCGGTGGAGGCCGAGCGGGCGATGCCCCGGCTGGTGGTGCACCGGATGACCAAGAGCCTCAGGCCGGGGAAGGTGTTCGTCGACTGGAGCCAGAACGCGGCCCGCAAGACCACCGCGACCCCGTACACCGTGCGGGCCCGCCGAGCGCCGCTGGTGTCGGCGCCGGTGACCTGGGAGGAGGTCGCCGACTGCCGCAGCCCCGGGCAGCTGGAGCTCCGGGCGGAGGACATCGCGCCGCGGCTTCAGGACCTCGGTGATCTGATGGCGCCGCTGCTGGATCCGGGGTCGGCCGCTCCGGTTCCGTGACCCGCAGGCGCCCCTACGGCGGCCGCCGCCCCGGCCGCCCCCGGTCCACTGGACCGCCCTCAGAC
>NZ_MUMF01000637.1 GCF_002155905.1 Streptomyces tricolor
GTGCCGCCGGCCGCCGCGACCACCTCGTCCGGGGTGCCCAGGCGGTCCAGGATGCGGCGGACGGCGACCGGCGAGTCCACCGTCGTCTGCGCCCGGCACCGGTCGATCTCGTTGCGCAGCTCCGACACGAGCCGCATCCGCGTGGCGGACGGCAGCTGCCGCTGCTGAGCGATGTCCCCGACGCGGCTCAGATACTCGTAGACGACCTGGTCGCTCTCGATCCCCACGGAACCCCTCCGGGGTGCGCCGACTTCAAACCCCGGTGAGGACGGTACCGCTTCTTCCCGGTCGCCCGGGTGGATGCGACCGCTGTGGCCGTCCTCTCCGGTCTCGCGGAGATGTCGGCTACCGTTGGCCGGATGAGCCCCGAGGCCCACTCAGCCCCTCGGTCCCTCGCGGAGGCGCTCCGCGCGCGGGACGACGCCTCCCTGGCCGCGCTGCTGCGCAGCCGTCCCGACCTCATCACCCCCGTCCCCACCGACCTCACCCAGCTCGCCACCCGGGCCGGCACCCGGGCCTCGGTGCTGCGGGCCCTGGAGCGGCTGGACCGGTTCGCGCTACAGACGGCGGAGGCGCTGGCCGTGGCCCCGGACCCGGCGTCGTACGACACGCTGCTCGGGCTGATGGCCGGGGACGCCGGGGACGAGACCGTCGCCGGCGCGCTGCCGCGGGCCGTCGCCTGCTTGCGCGAACAGGCGCTGGTGTGGGGCGGCGACGACCGGCTGCGGCTGGTGCGGACCGCCCGCGAGCTGCTCGCTCCGTCGCCGCAGCACCCGTCGCCGACCGGGCTGGGGCCGACCGTGCAGGAGGCCACCTCGGGCATGTCGCCGGGGCGGATCCAGGAGATCGTGACGACGGCCGGGCTGCCGTCGACGCACGACTCGGTGTCCGCCGTGACCGCGCTGACCGCGCTGTTCACCCACCGCAAGAAGATGGCGAAGCTGCTCGCCGGGGCTCCGGAGGCGGCCCGCGAGGTGCTGACCCGGCTGGTGTGGGGGCCGCCGTACGGGCAGGTCACGGCGGATCCGGCGGCGCATCTGCGCTGGCTGCTCGACCGTGGCCTGCTGCTGCCGACCACGCCCGGGACGGTCGTCCTGCCGCGCGAGGTCGCCCTGCATCTGCGCGAGGGCCGCGCCCACCGGACGCCCGAGCCGCTGCCGCCCGCCGTGACGCCGGCCGCGACCCACAGCCCCCAGGTGGTGGACGCCACGGCGGCCGGGCAGGCGTACACCGCGCTGGCCACCGTCGAGGAGCTGCTGAAGGACTGGGACGAGGGCGGGCCCGCGGTGCTGCGGGCGGGCGGGCTGAGCGTCCGGGACCTCAAGCGGACCGCCGTGGCGCTGGACGTGTCGGAGCCGGTCGCCGCGTTCTGGGTCGAGCTGGCGTACGCGGCCGGACTGATCGCCTCCGACGGCGAGGCCGACGAGCGGTACGCGGCCACCCCCGCCTACGACGAGTGGCTGGAGCAGCCGCCCGCCGAGCGCTGGGCGCGGCTCGCCCAGGCCTGGCTGGCCGCCACCCGCACGCCGGGGCTGGTCGGCGGGCGGGACGCGAAGGACCGGACGCTGTCGGCGCTCGGTCCGGGCCTGGACCGGTCCGCCGCGCCCGAGGTACGGCACCGGGTGCTGTCCCTGCTGACGGCGCTGCCGCAGGGCGCGGCCCCGGACGCCGCGTCGGTGCTGGCCCGGCTGCGCTGGGAACGCCCGCTGCGGGGCGCGCAGCGCGACGGCGACGACCTGCGCTCCCGGCTCGCCCGCTGGGCCCTGTCGGAGGCGGAGCTGCTGGGCGTCACCGGCCGCGGCGCCCTGTCGGCCCACGGCCGTGCCCTGCTGGGGGCGCCGGCGGCGGCGACCCCGGCCGCGGGCTCGGGCTCCGCGGCGGCCGGGTCCGCCGAGCCCACCGGTCCCGGGGACAAGCTCCCCGTGCACCATCACCGGGCGGCCGACCGGCTCGTCCCCCTCGCCGCCGCCGAGCAGGCCGTCGCGACCGCCGCCGCGGCCCGGCTGCTCGCCCCGCTGCTGCCCGAACCGCTGGACCACGTCCTGCTCCAGGCCGACCTGACCGCGGTCGCGCCCGGCCCGCTGCGGCGCCCGCTCGCGGACATGCTGGGCGTGCTCGCGGACGTGGAGTCCAAGGGCGGCGCGACGGTGTACCGGTTCACGCCGGCGTCCGTACGGCGGGCCCTGGACGCCGGCCGGACCGCCGCCGACCTGCACGCCTTCCTCGCCGAGCACTCCCGCACGCCGGTGCCGCAGCCGCTCGCCTACCTGATCGACGACGTGGCCCGCAGACACGGACACCTGCGGGTGGGCGCGGCCTCGGCGTACGTCCGGTGCGACGACGACACGCTGCTGAACGAGATCCTCGCCGACAGGCGTGCCGCGGCCCTGCGGCTGCGCCGCCTCGCGCCGACCGTGCTGGCCGCGCAGACCGACCCGGCGACGCTGCTGGAGGGGCTGCGCGCGATGGGGTACGCGCCCGCCGCCGAGTCCGCCGAGGGCGATGTGCTGATCACCCGCGCGCACGCCCACCGCACCCCGCCGCGCACCGCGCCGGAACCGGTGCCGGACGGGCCGCCGCCGCCCGACGCGACGCTGCTCTCGGCGGCGATCCGCGCGATCCGGGCGGGTGACCTGGCCGCCACCACCCCGCGCAAGCCGGTCGGCGAGCCCCTGGCGGGCGGCGAGCTGCCGCGCACCTCCTCCGCCGAGACCCTGGCCACCATGCAGGCCGCCGTGCTCACCGGCGACTCGGTGTGGATCGGCTACGTCAACGCCGACGGCGCCGCCAGCCAGCGGGTCATCGCGCCGGTCCGGGTGGAGGGCGGCTTCGTGACGGCGTACGACCACACGGCCGACGAGGTACGGACGTTCCCGCTGCACCGGATCACCGGGGTCGCCGAACTGGCGGACGACTGAGCCCACGCGCGCCGGCACCACGGGTGGGTGCGCCGGCCGGTCCGGCACCACCGGTCGCCGCCGTCGTGGTGGCCCGCCGTCGCGGCGGACACGAAGACGCGCCCATGGACGCCCGCTTGTACGGGGCCGTCGCCTCAACCGCCCTCGCTCGTCGGTGCCCCGGAGGGTGTGCACTGGCCCGACCACGCCGACAGAGGCACCCGCCGGTCCGGCACCACCGGTCGCCGCCGTCGCGGCGGACAAGAAGGCGCGCCCTTGGACGCGCACTTGTACGGGGCCGTCGTCGCGGCCGGCGCGCCTCGCCCGTGTTCGCGCGAGGGGATGCGTGGCGCCCGCGTCCTCCTGTCCGGGGTGGCGTCCCGGGCCGTGTCCGCTGTCTCGGACAGGGCGCTGACCTGGGCGGACAGGCGGTGCTTGTCCCGGACGTGTCCCGGACGCCTCAACTCATTGTTCGCCCCGGCATGCCCCGGCCAGCCTTTCGGTCGTCAGCCGGACCCGCTCAGGGCCCGGCACCGATCCGACGGAAGGAAGCACGGGATGTCCGCGATACGCACAGCGAAGACCACGGCCGTCGCGGGGGCGGTCCTGGCCATGTCGCTGGGGAGCCTCATGACGGCCGGCCCGGCGCACGCCGCGACCGCCCCGGGGAAGCTGGTCGCCCAGCAGGCGCTGGGCCAGTACACGAGCAGCAACGCCGAGGTGCAGAAGCGGACGTACGAGGGCGACGCCAAGGGCGGCGACTCCGAGCGCAACAACTGCAACTTCTACACCGGCTTCTGGACGGCCAAGGCCAACCTCCGCTGGGACCGCACCAGCGCTCCGCGCAAGGGCACGATCACCAACCGCCAGGCCTGCGGAACCAGCAAGGGCTACATGTACATCAAGGTCGGCGGCGCCTGGAAGAAGAAGTGGACCGACGTCAAGTGGACCTCGCGGGCCTGGTGCGCGGACTTCGCCAAGTACGCCTGGTACTGGGGCAAGGCCGACATCAGCGGCCTGAACGCGGCGGCCGACTCCTTCCGCGCCTACGGCAAGGCCAAGCACACCTGGCACACCAAGGCACAGGTGGCGTCCGGCCGGTACCGGCCGAAGCCCGGTGACGTGGTGTCGTACGACAACAACGGGGACGGCCGGGCCGACCACGTGGGCGTGGTGACCTCCTACAGCTCCGCCCGGAAGGTCTACCACTCGGTGGAGGGCAACACCTCGCTGGAACGGCTCACCTACAAGAAGAGCCAGCCCGCGACGGCGGGCCGGGTGCTCGGCTACACCACACCCAAGGCCCGCTGACCTCCGGCCACGTTGGCCGGAAAGGGTTTTGTTCCATGACAGGCCCACCACAACGATGGGGGTCATGGACGAGAGAGCGCTTGCGTTGCAGGAGTTGCGGACCGCAGCGGATCTGAACACCGAGCTGCGCGAGCTGAAGGCGCGCTCCCGTCTGACCTACCGGCAGCTTGAGGAGCGCGCCGCCGAGAAGGGCGAGCTGCTGCCGCGCAGCACGCTGGCCGACGTCCTGCGCAACGGGTCGCTGCCCCGGCCGGAGCTGCTGGCGGCGTTCGTCCGCGCGTGCGGGGAGGGCGAGTACGTGGACGACTGGCTGGCCGCACGGAAGCGGGCCGCCGAGGCCTCGGCACCGGGTCGGGGTCCGGGGGGATCGGC